>NZ_JBHVFU010000044.1:0-66067 GCF_042801455.1 Streptomyces sp. NPDC057565
CCTCCGGGGACGGGAACCACGGAGCCGCTCTACCTACAGGAGCTCACAGCCCGGGAGCCGTCGAGGCTTCCAGGTTCCCGTCACTGCCCATTAGGTACCCGGGCGCAAGCGGCACATCGTGACTGACTGCCTCGGCCTGCTCCTGGTTGTCGCGGTCACCGCCGCGAACATCGGCGACCGGGACGCCGCCGCGGGCCTGTTGATGCGGCTGCGCCGCCTGCACCGCGACATCACTCTCGTCTGGGCCGACGGCGGCTACACCGGCTCCCTCGTCGACTGGTGCCGTCAGAAACTCGCGCTGACCTTGGAGATCGTCAAACGCACCGACGACATGGAGGGGTTCGTGGTGCTGCCCAGGCGCTGGGTGGCAGAGCGCACCTTCGCGTCGTTGATGCATTCGCGCCGACTGGCCCGGGACTACGAGACGTTGCCGGCCAGCAGCGAGGCGATGATCCGGTGGTCGATGGTCACGCGGATGGGGCGGCGTCTGGCGCGGGCACGGGCCGCCGGCCGACGCTGAATGCCCCCGACGTCTCCTGCAGGAGCCACCCGCGCTCCGCCAGGCGCCGGGCCTTCGACCGCACTCCCCGACCTTCGCCGACGTTGCCTCCAAGCCCAGCTGAACCGTGATCTCCCTGGCCTTCAGCGGCCCTTGGCCCGCGGGCTGCCGCTCGTCAAGCACACCCAGAATCCGCTGGTAGTCCAGTGCCAGCACTGTCACCGGCAGTCCTTCGCGCCAAGGCGGCACGATCGAGCTCGGCACCGGCGCGGGCGAGGACACGGTTTCCGCCTCGGCCTCGGTCACGGCGGTGGTCTCGGCAACCGATGCTGCCAGGGCTTCGACCAGCTCTTCCCGCGCGATCACCCGCCGTTCCAGCTCGATCTCCGCAGCCTCCAACACCCCGGCCAGCCACGCGACTTGCAAGCGGCTCCCTGAACAACGCGGGCACACGGCCGTGTTGTACACGAGTACGACCGTAGGGCGGCAAGCGGGAACGCGATGCTTAACAAGGACACGCACTGGGTGGATATCGACGGTTTCCAGGACTGCGATTCCACAGCCGACGTGATCACGTGCGCACAGCATCCATAGCTTCCTGACTCTTTCCGCGAAGGGCTGGCCCGTGAACTCACCTGGGGTTCGGGGGCCAGCCCCTCAGCATGCGGCGGTGACATTCAGGCCGTGACGGGCCGCCATCCGTCCTGCTCGTAGGTGGGGTCGGGGTCGAACCAGGTCAGCCCGTCGCCAGTCGGCGTCATGTAAGGGCACATTCCCAGGATGCGGGTGGGGCGCGCCTCGGTCAGGGCGGTGGCGCCGTCTTCCAGCCATTCGGCCAGGCCGACGTCCAGCGATATCGACTCCTGCGCATCCACCCATGTGCCCAGCAATCCCGTTGCGGGGTCGAGGTATGTGCCGTCCATCATGGCGTATTTGGCGCTGGCGGTGACGGGCACGTAGGGCAGGTTTTCCTGATCGTACAGGGCCGGCAGGGGCCCACCGTGAGCAGTGATCACGTGCTCGAGGGGGAGCCACGCCTGGCCGTTCGGCATGAAGTCCACCGCGTTAGCCTGCCTGTGCCACGGATCGTCCTCGCCCCGTGGTGCGAACGGCTGCTCGCCGAGCTCGTCCAGGTCCGCTCCGCGCACCCCGTCGTGGATCAGGTAGAGCGCTCTCATCGCCAGCGGTAAGGCGACGCCTATGGCCTGTTCGGTTTGCTCTATCTGCTCAGGTGTCGCCGGCTCCCGCAGCAAGCTGTGAGAAAGCGGCGCGTACCTGCTCAGCCACTCCTCTATACGCCCCCATGCCGCCTCAACCCGAGCGTGTTCGGTCATCCGTGCCGTCCTTGTCCCTGGAAGTGATGTCGAGCCTGGAACACCGTAGATACACCGACGCACACGGCGCGCCAACGACTGCGCTGTGATGCGAACAGGATGGGTAGGGGTGCTGCTCACCCCGGCCCCGGGCATCGCAGTTCATCCGCCCTTCTGGTTCAGGGACGGATCACATGCAACCACGACGATCGTGCGCGGAACGGGGTCGGTGGAAGCAGCAGTGGGTGTCCAGTCGCACGGCAGGGTGGGACGAACGTCCCCCGGCTCATCGGACGGCGCCGGCTCCGGTGCGTGAACGGGCCGCGTGTTGGCATTGAGGACTTTCGTCGCGGTGTACCCGGCCACGCCTATCACCAGGCCCGCTGCGACGAACGCCTGCATGGCCCGACTCACTCGCAAGCCCCCTGTCCCGCATCGTGATGCACGCTCACGAACAGCAGCCCAGCCTTCCTGCGTAGCGGCAGCGCGGGTGGTGCGGTCAACCGCCTGGGGCTGATCCTCGGCCCGATCGTCGTCGGCATGATCTACGCGAGCGGCAACGTCGTCAGCGCCCTCGTGGCGCTGGGCTGCGTGGCACTGGTCGGTCGGTGCGGTCGTCGCCGGCGTCTTCGCGGACGAGACCGCCAACCGTCCGCTGAAAGAGATCTCGCCTTGACGTTGCGACGCTCCACCCGATCGGATCAGGGTCCCGGTCAGATCAGGGCGATGGCCGCCGCGGGTGGTGGCCATCGCCGCGGGGATGATCCGTAAGTCCTGGGCCGTCACTGACCCCGTCCGGATCACCACTGCATGTCGTCCAGCAGCGGCAGCAGGTCCATCTGCTGCTCCCCGTGCAAAGACTGCTCGGCCCAGATGATCTTGCCCCGGGCGGTGTACCGGGTGCCCCACCGATGCGAGAGCTGGGCGACCAGGAACAGGCCGCGGCCACCCTCGTCCGTCGTGGCCGCCCGGCGCAGGTGCGGGGAGGTGCTGCTGCCGTCGGCGACCTCGCAGATCAGACTGGCGCGGTCGTACAGCAGGCGCAGCCGGATGGGAGCGGTGCCGTAGCGGATGGCGTTGGTGACCAGCTCGCTGATCACCAGCTCGGTGCTGAAGGCGACCTGGTCCAGCCCCCAGGCCTCCAGCTGCCGACTGGTGTCGGCGCGGATGCGGGAGACGGCCGCGGGATCGGCCGGCACGTCCCAGTCGGCGACCTGGTTGGCGTCCAGCGTCCGGGTGCGGGCCACCAGCAGGGCGATGTCGTCGCTGGGGCGCGGGGGGAGCAGGGCGTCGAGGACGGCCTGGCAGGTCTGCTCCGGGGTCCGGCCGGGGCCGGCCAGCGCGGAGCGCAGCAGTGCCAGGCCGGCGTCGATGTCGCGGTCGCGGTCCTCGATGAGCCCGTCGGTGTAGAGAGCCAGTCGGCTGCCTTCGGGCAGCTGCAGTGTGGCGGTCTCGACCGGCAGGCCGGCGCCCAGGCCCAGGGGTGGGGAGACGGGGACGTCGGGGAAGGTGACGGTGCCGTCGGGGTGGACGAGGGCGGGCCCGGGGTGGCCGGCCCGGGCAAGCTCGCAGCGTCCGCTGACCGGGTCGTAGATGGCGTACAGGCAGGTGGCGCCGGTGATGGACGCATCACCACCCCCGTCCTCGGCCCTCTCGTCCTGGTCGATGTGGGCGACCAACTCGTCGAGGTGTACGAGAATTTCGTCGGGGGAGAGGTCGAGGGAGGAGAAGTTGTGTACGGCGGTGCGTAGGCGGCCCATGGTGGCCGCGGCGTGCAGGCCGTGGCCGACCACGTCGCCGACCACCAGGGCCACTCGGGTGCCCGGGAGGGGGATGACGTCGAACCAGTCCCCGCCCACGCCTGCCTGTGCGGGCAGATAGCGGTGGGCGACCTCCAGGGCGGTCTGCTCGGGCAGGGCCTTCGGCAACAGGCTGCGCTGGAGGGTGACGGCCAGGGCGTGCTCGCGGGTGTAGCGGCGGGCGTTGTCAATGGAGACCGCCGCCCGGGCCGCCAGCTCCTTGGCGAAGGACAGGTCTTCCTCCCCGAAGGCATCACTGTCGGAGCGCCAGAAGTTGACCACTCCCAGCAGGACGCCGCGGGCCTGCAGTGGCACCGAGATCAGGGAGTGGATGCCGTAGTCCAGGATCCTACGGGCACCCTCGGAGTCCTGGGCGTGCCAGCCGTGAGAGGTGGCCAGGTCGGCCTCGAGCATGGCGCGGCCGCCGACCACCGCGGCGGCCATAGGGGTGGTGGCAACGAACCGGATCAGCTCGCCGACGGGGTAGAGGGGCTGGTCCTTCCGGATGCCGGCAACGGCGGTGCGGCGCATGTCGGTGCTGGCCCCCAGGGGCTCCGCGCCGTGCAGGACCGGGTCCAGCAGCTCGACCGTAGCGAAGTCGGCGAACCGGGGCACCGCCACCTTCGCCAGCTCCTCGGCGGTGCGCACCACATCGAGGGTAGTCCCAATCCGCACGCCAGCGTCGTACAGCAGCTGCAGGCGTTCTCGGGCCACCTCGGCTCTGCCTGCGAGCGCGCGCAGCTCGGTGGTGTCGCGCAGTGTCGCCACGCTGCCGGGGGGCCCTCCGTAGCGGTCGGTGGGCCGAACGTTGACGGCCAGCAGCCGGTCCCCGGCCAGATGCACCTCATCCGTCGCTGTACGTCCCGAGGTCAGCAGCTCGGCGGTGTCCGGACCGAGGCCGAGCTCGGCGACGTGCCGCCGCTCCGCATCCGGCGGCAGCTCCAGCAGCCGCCGCGCCTCATCGTTGGCCAGCAGCAGCCGCCCGTCGGCCCCGACGATGAGCACGCCTTCCCGGACGGAGTGCAGGACCGCGTCGTGGTGCTCGTACATGCGGGTCATCCCGGCGGGGCCCAGGCTATGCGTCTGCCGCCGCAGCCGCCGGCTCACCAGCGCCGACCCGCCCCCGGCGAGGGCTAGCGCGGCGGCCGTGCTCCCCAGGAGGACCGGCAGCTGACGGCCCACGGCGTTGCTCACGGTCTCGACCCTGACCCCGGCGGAGACCATGCCGACGACCTCGCCATCGGCATTGGTGACGGGCACGATGGCCCGGACTGCGTCCTGCGGTTTCCCCTTGAAGTCCTCGATGAAGGTTTCGCCTCTCGCCGCTCGCGCGATGTCGCCTGGGGCACGCTTGCCGATCAACGCCGGCTGGGAGGCGGTATAGCGGATCCCGGCCGTGCTCAGCACGGCGATGAAGTCGACGCCGGAACCTCGCTGTGCCGCCTTGGCGCCGGGCTGGAGTGCCGACGTGGGATCGGGTGAACGCAGGGCCTCCACGATGCCCGGAGCGTGCGCGAAAGACTCCGCGGCGGCAAGCGAGCGATCGCGAGCGTCATCCCGGCCACCGTTCTCCGCCTGCAGCACCAGGGCCACCACCGCGGCGACGACGAGCAGCACCACCACCGCGATCTGCAGGACGAGCACCTGGCGGGCGACGCTGTACTCACTCGGGGTTCCCAGACGCCGTCCAAGGGAGCTGGGCGGGCCCTCTTTATCGGACCGATGAACTCGGCGTGTGTCAGCAAGTGGGCTCGCGCGGGAGATGAGGGATCGGCGAACCGCCGCCCAAGGACGGAAGCGAAATACACCCATTCTTAGAGGATTGCTCACTTCTGCGTGGAATAATAATCGTTGCACGCCCTAAACTTCGCTTTTTGCCGATAGTTCACCGGCCCAAGCCGGAACCCGACCATAACGAAACCCCCTGAGCACCCGAGGTGAGGCCATATCTCAGACATATAAGAGGATGCGGAGTGTCCGAGGAATCGCCACGTACACCCGATGGTCGCCGCAGGAATGTCCCGCACCGCCACGCACACGGCCCCGGGCCCGTGACATCGACTGAGTGCCAAGGGCCGCACTGCGATCTCTCGATTTCGTGTCAGTACGCGACCTGCGCCTATACAGCCCGGTGACAGTACCGACACCCCCGATCTCTGGTAGAAGGAGAACTGGACCTACGTCGACCCCGCTTGTACTGCACTGTCAACTACATACCCTTTACTGATTTCGGCGTTTCGGGGTCTGGATTTGTGTCGGGACTGGTGACGCGGTCCGTCCGGGCTGGTACGCCGAAGGCATGCGGTATCCGGACGGGGGCGGGCTGACCGCCGAGCAGCGCAGGCGCCGGGAAGAGGTGCGGAGCGGGCGGTTGACCTCTTCGAGGAGGGCGTGGAAGTCCCGGGCATCGCCCGGGAGTTACGGGTGAGTGAGAAGTCGGTCTACCAGGGGCGCCGTAGCTGGAGGACGGGCGGACGCGAGGCGCTGCGTTCCAGAGGCCCCTGCGGCTATGACTGTCGGCTCGGCCCACACCTGCAGGCCAAGCTCGCGATGTGGCTTGATGAGGGGCCGGCCGCGCACGGCTGGGCGGACGACCGGGTGTGGACCGCCGCGAGGGTGCGCACGCTGATCAGGCGGAAGTTCCACCTCTCCTACAGCGTCTGCGGGGTCACTCGGCTGCTGCACCGGATGGGCTGCAGCGTGCAGATGACCGCCCGGCCCGCCGCCGAACGCGACGAGGACGCGATCACCGCATGGCGGGAGGTGACCTGGCAGGAGGTAAAACCCTCCGGGCGGCGACCGGCGCGTTCATCTGCTTCGAGGACGAAGCGGGCGTGACCGGTCGGCCGCCCAAGGGCCGCACCTGGGGCCGGCGCGGCATCACCCCGAGGGTCAAGGTGTCCGGCCGCAGCCGGGGACGGCTCTCGGTGGCCGGTCTGCTGTGCTTCCGGCCGGGCCTGCTCGCCCGTCTGTGCTACCGGCTGCGTCGGCATACCGGCCGCAAGGGCGAGCGTCGCTCGCTGGGCGAGGCGGACTGCATCCGCCTGTTGGATGGCGCCCACCAACTCCTCAAGGCTCCGCTGATCGTGGTGTGGGACCGGCTGAGCACCCACATCTCCAAGACGATGAAGGCACTCGTTGCCGAGCGGGACTGGCTGACGGTGGTCCTGCTGCCCGGGTATGCGCCCGACCTCAACCCGGTCGAGGGCCTGTGGGCGCACATCAAGCGGAGCCTGGCCAACCTGGCCGCCCGCACCCTCAGCGAGCTGGAGACTCTGCTCCGCAGGCGGCTCAAGGCGCTGCAGTACCGGCACCGCATCCTCGGCGGATTCCTCGCCGGGACGGGCCTCGCTCTCGACAGACCGGACAGACCCTAATACGCCGAAGTCAGTAAAGGGTGGCCGGCCCATTCCCCCTCTGCCCCGTGAGCCACCACACCGTCGGGAAATCCGTGGACCTCTGGGGCCAGGGAGATGGCGGCTCCTCGGCCCGTGCTGGCAAGTGGGGTGAGGCCGTCGGGGGTGCCGAAAGTGATCTGTGGACGGTTGCAGATCACGCGAGGATCCTCGTCGGGCTCCAGGTCGTAGGACTCCCACAGGCGTTGTCAAGTTCGACTCGGGCCGGGGGATGATCTTGGTGTAGATCGTCGCGAGGAGAGGCTGCGGGTGGAGAGCGGGACGGCACCGTCGGTAACCGGTTTCCGCCCGAGGTAATCGGTCACGCTGTGTGGCTGTATTGCCGTTTCCAGATCTCCCACCGGGAGGTCGAGGAGCTCCTCCTTGAACGCGGCATCGCGGTCTCCCATGAGACGGTCCGGGCCTGGTGCGCCGCGTTCGGCCCCGCCTACGCCACGCAGTTGCGCCGCCGGCAGTCGCGTCCCGGCGACAGATGGCATCTGGATGAGGTGTTCATAAAGGTCAACGGGAAGATGCGGTACCTGTGGCGCGCGGTCGACCAGGACGGCAACGTCCTCGACCTTCTCGTCCAGGACCGCTGCGATACGGCCGCAGCCAGGCGCTTCTTCCGCAAGCTTCTCAAGGGCCTCGAGTACGTACCCCGCGTGGTCGTCACGGACAAGCTCCGCAGCTACGGTGACGCCCACCGCGAGGTCATGCCGTCGGTCGAGCACCGCAGTTCGAAGTACTTGACCAACAGAGCCGAGAACAGTCATCAGCCCACGAGGCAGCGCGAGCGCGCTATGAAGGGCCTCCGCTCCAGCGGAGCGCCGAACTCCCGTATCCCACCGGTACCACTGCCAAGTGCAATGACCCGGAGGGCACTTGTGCCGGCCATCCGCTTCGCAATCCACGTGCGGCCGTGCATCGCAGCGGACGCTGGCGGGAAGGCGCCATGCCCATTCCCGCCAGGACCCGTCCAGGTCCGTGCGCCACAGACCCCACCACACTCTTCGCAGCACTCGGGAATCATCCCCTCCCGGGTCCGATGAAGAGAGGGATCCATGACCAGAGTTCCCCCGAGACGCAGGGCCGGGCTGTTGTCGGCCGGACTCGTGCTCGTCCTGCTCCCGGCCGGTACGGCGGGGCAGGCCGCCGCGGCCGGACCGGACGGCGGCGGCCAGGCGGCCGCACACCCCACGGCCACTGCCCACGCCACCCACACCGTCACGCTCGTCACCGGCGACAAGGTCACCGTCACCGACCTTGGCCAAGGCCGGAAGACAGTCAGTGTAGAACGCCCGAAGGGCGCCACCGGCGCCGTCCGCACCGAGACGACGAACGGTCGCATCACCGTCGTCCCGGACGAGGCGCTGCCCTATCTGAGCGCCGGCACCCTCGACGCGCGGCTCTTCGACGTGACCGAGCTGATACGCCAGGGCTTCGCCGACGGAGACGAAGGCGCGGCGGACGGGCTGCCGTTGATCGTCACCTATGGCAGGAGCGCGCGGACGGCGCCGAGTGTGCCGCAGGGCGCCGAGAAGGTGCGGTCCCTGCCCAGCGTCGGCGGCTCCGCGGTCCGCGCTGGCCAGGAGCGCGCGTTCTGGCGGTCCGTGGCCCCGCAGGCAGCCAAGCCCGCCGCCCACGCGGTGACTTCGGGCGGCGCGGGCTTCGCCGACGGCATCGAGAAGATCTGGCTCGATGGGCGCGTCAAGGGCGACATGGCTGAGTCCAACGCGCAGATCGGCACGCCGCAGGCCTGGGATTCCGGACTCACCGGCAAGGGCGTGACGGTCGCCGTGCTGGACACCGGCGTCGACGCCGGGCACCCGGATCTCGCGGGACGCGTCTCCCAGTCGAAGAGCTTCATCGAGGGGCAGGAGGTCGCCGACCGCAAGGGACACGGCACCCATGTCACCTCCACTGTCGGCGGTAGTGGCGCCGCGTCGGACGGCAAGGAGAAGGGTGTCGCGCCCGATGCCACCCTCGCTGTCGGCAAGGTCCTCAGCGACCAGGGCTTCGGCAGCGAGTCGCAGATCATTGCCGGGATGGAGTGGGCCGCGCGGGACGTGCACGCCAAGGTCGTCTCGATGAGCCTCGGTTCATCGGAGGGCAGCGACGGCACCGACCCGATGGCGCAGGCCGTGAACACGCTCTCCAAGGAGACCGGCGCCCTCTTCGTCATCGCCGCCGGAAATTCCGGTGCCCCCGGCACGATCGGCTCGCCCGGTGCCGCCGACTCCGCGCTCACCGTCGGCGCTGTCGATTCCGCCGACCGGGCTGCGTCCTTCACCAGCCAGGGCCCCCGCACCGGCGACAACGCCCTCAAGCCCGATGTGTCCGCGCCCGGCGTGAGCATCCTCGCCGCCCGCTCCCAGCTGATCAGCGGCAGCGGCTACTACACCTCGCTGAGCGGTACGTCGATGGCGACGCCGCATGTCGCGGGCGTCGCCGCGCTGCTCGCCCAGAAGCACCCCGACTGGACCGGCGCGCAGCTCAAGGACGCGCTGATGTCGACCTCGAAGCAGCTCGGCGCGTCCGCGTACGCACTGGGCGCGGGCCGGGTCTCCGTGCCCGCCGCGATCAATGCGCAGATCACCGCGACCGGCAGCGCCGACCTGGGCTTCTACAGCTGGCCCTATGCGGACAACAAGCCGGTGACCAAGACGCTCACCTACGCCAACTCCTCGGACCAGCCGGTCGAGCTGAGCCTGGCCGCGCAGGGCGCTCCCGACGGCGTCGTCTCGCTCGCCGACACGTCGCTGACCGTGCCCGCGCACGGCACCGCGTCCACCACGGTGACCGGTGACGGCGCGAAGGCCGCCGTCGGCAACACCAGCGGACAGATCGTGGCGAGCGCCGACGGTGCCGCCGTCGCGCACACCGCCTTCGGCCTGGTGAAGGAGAACGAGCGGTACACGCTCACCGTCCACCTCAAGGACCGCGACGGCGCCGCGACCGCCGCACGCCTCGTGCTGCAGCAACTCGCCAAGGGCAGCGACCCGGTGCCGGCGTATGTCGGCGAATCCGGCACCCTGGAGCTGCGGCTGAACCCGGGCACGTACAGCGTGACGTCCTTCCTCGACGTGCGCGGCAGCCACGGCGCCGACTCGCTCGGCCTCGGCTTCCTCGCCGCCCCCGAGGTCACCCTCGACCAGGACCGCGAGGTCACGCTGGACGGGCGGCAGCTGAGGGAGATCAGTGCCAAGGTTGACCAGCGTACCGAGACCCGGCAGCTGCTCATGGAGTACAGCCGCAAGGCGAACGGCGCCGACCTGCTCGGCGCGGTACAGGTGCCCCTGACCTACGACAGCGTCTTCGCCGCTCCCACCGACAAGGTCACCGACGGCACCTTTGAGTACCGCACGGTCTGGCGGCTCGGCAAGCCGCTCCTGGAGGTCGAGGCAGGTGGCAGGCCGCTGGACGGTGCCACCGTCCAGTCCGGTAGCGCCCTCACCGACGGCCGCAGCACCGTGCCCGTCGTCGACGCGGGCAGCGGGGCACCGACCGACTACACGGGCAAGGACGTGCGCGGCAAGGCCGTCGTCGTCCGCGCGACCGGAGCGATCTCGCCGGTCGAGCTGGCTCAGGCGGCCCAGGACGCGGGCGCCAAGGCCCTGTTCGTCACCGACGACAAGCCGGGCCGGCTGATGGCCTGGTTCGGCAACGCCGACCGCACCGACCGGTCGCTGCTCATCGCCACGGTCAATGCCGCGGACGGCGCCCGGCTGCTGGCCGCGGCCAAGTCCGGCGAGCGCGTCAAACTCACGAGCACCCGCAACACGCCCTACGTCTACGACCTGTCCGACGGCCACCCCGGCGCCATCCCGGGCAACCTGACGTACACCCCGAAGCAGAGCGAACTCGCCCGGCTGGACGACAAGTTTCACGCGGTGAAGCCCGCCCAGGGTGGTGAGTTCCGCTTCTCCATCACCGACACCTTCCGTTACGGCGTCGGCTTCCTGGAGCGCATCGACTACCCGGCCGAGCGCACCGCATACGTCTCCACCGGCCCCGGCCAGAAGTGGCACGAGTCCGTGATCACCGTGCCCCGTGCCATCGAGGAGCGCAGCGGCCTGGTCACCTACCGGGGCGGCACGCGCAGTGAAGTCGACTGGTTCAAGCCGGTCTGGCACCCCTGGCTCGGCACCGGGCTCGCCTGGGGCCAGCAGCGGGCCGGGAACGACCTCCAGTTCAACACCCCCGGCTGGGGCGACTCCGGACCCGACCACACCGGTTTCGGTGACGTGTGGAACGACAAGTCCATCCAGCAGACCACCGAGGTCTACGTCGACGGGGTGCGCGTCGACCGGCGTACCGGCTCGGCCGGGTACGCGCGGAAGGCCGATCCGGCCGAGCGCACCTACAAGGTCGTTACCGACACCGCGCTCGACCCCGAGCGCTGGAAGCTGTCTACGAAGGGCCACTCCGAGTGGACTTTCAAGTCCGCCGAGACGCCCGCCGACAGGTGGACGGTCCTGCCGCTGCTCAACCTCGGCTTCGACGTCGACACCGACCTCGCGGGCGACGTCCGGGCCGGGCAGCGCCTGCCCGTCGGGATCTACTCCGAGTACGTCAAGGGCGCGTCGGGTACCGGGACCATCGGCGACGGCACCCTCCAGGTGTCGTACGACGACGGCCAGACCTGGACGTCCGTCGGCCTGGACCGCGACGGGAACCAGGCCGCCTGGCGCGGCACCCTGAAGGTGCCCGCGGACGCGCAATTCATCTCGCTGCACGCATCCGCCCGCGACGACCGGGGCGGCCAGGTCACCCAGGAGATCATCCGGGCGGTCGGCGTGAAGTGACGCGCCCCGGCCGCAGGGGCCATGGGGTGAGCCGCACGCGGCGCAACCCCGAATGACAGGACGGCGCCGTCTCCCATGGGACCCGGGAGACGGCGCCGCTCGTCGACTCAGCCGTCGGTTCAACGGTGCCGCGGACGACACCCAGCTCCACCAGGTCCTGCGGACACAGCCCGAGCTCGTCCGCGGTTTGCCGGACTTGGTCGGCCGGGCGTTTGAGGATCGCGGCCGCCAGTTCGGGCGCGATGATGGAGGAATAACTGTCTGGCGTGACCCCTGAAGGAAATTGCTGGGGATGCCGGACACCAGGCCGGTGCTGCCGCTGGTGTGAAGCACGCAGCCGACTCCGCTGTGTGTCGCTACAACACGCCGGTCAGGGCGTTGTTCTTCCACTGGTCGACGATCTCCAGGTACCCGGCGATGACCTTGGAGTGCGGAGCGCAGCCACCCTGCTTGGCGACGACGATCCGGACGTGGCCCTTGACGCGGGAGGAGGTGGCCAGTCCGCGGCGAGGGCTGTGGCCGATGAAGCGGATCTCGATCACGGCGCGCTCGCCGGCGCGAGTGATGACGTCGCCCACGGATTCCAGCTCCAGTCCACCCTGCATGACGGTGTGCCAACGTAAGTGCAGCCGCCGGAACGCAGGGTTGTTGGGCTCGTCGGCGAGGCCGGCGGCCTCCTTCCAGGCATTCAGGCGCGCACCAGGCAGATGGCAGGGCGGGAGCCATAGGTCACGGGCACCATGCGGGGCCAGGTCTTGGAGACGCGCATGTCGGGCGTGCAGGGCCCATGGCGAGGACCTGGACCACCTGCTACCCGAGGCCGCCGACGCCGCCCGACGATGGGCCGAGATGCACGGCGTGAACCTCGACGAGGCCCAAGGGCGCATCGCCATGGCTTACGGCACAGTCGCCGCCGTCATTGTGGAGGGCACGTCCCCCTACGGCTCGGGCCTCACACATGCCGCTCGGTAGGCCGGCCTGACCGTGATCGAGGTCAACCGGTCCGGCAAGGCGGAACGCCGCGGGATCGGCAAGTCCGACCCGAGCGACGCCTACGCCGTCGCCCGAGCCGTCGTCTCCGGACGGGCGGCGAGCGCTCCGAAGGACGGGGCCATCGCCGGGATACACGCCCTACAAACCGCGGCACGCTCCGCGATCAAGGCCGCAGTGCGACGCTCAACCAGATCGCGCACCCGCTGATCACCGCACCCGACGCCATCCGCGCCAGCGGCGGTGGGTGGCGAACACCGTCCCGTGCGCCCCGAGCTTGGGGCAGGCGGGCATCAGTCGGGCGGTACTGGCGTCGACGCCGGGCGCGACGCGCTGGTCATGCCCACCCCCGGCGGGCGGCGATCCAGCCCAGCTGGATTCGACTTTCGGCCCCCGCCTTGAGCATGAGTTCGCCGATGCGGCGCTGGATGGTACGGCGGGAGACGCCGAGCTGGCCGGCGGCGGCCTGGTCGGTGAGGCCGGCCAGGACGAGGGCGAGGACGCGGGCATCCGTCTCGTCCAGGCCGTCGGGGCGGATCTCGGTGACGCCGCCCACGGTGTTGGGAGAGAGCGGGTATGCGCGCTCCCAGGCGAGTTCGAAGTATGCGAGTAAGGACTCCAGCAGCCCGCAGGCCTGTATCAGGATGGAGGCGGGGGAGGTGCGGTGGGCCGGGATCAGCGGCACCATGGCCACATCGCGGTCGGCGATCATGAACTTCACGGGGACCGATTCCGCGACACTGACCTGCTGGCCGGCTGCCAGGGCGTCCAGCGCCTCTCCGACCACGCCCGGCTGGCCGAGCATGTCGCGCTGCACGATGGTGCGGTAGAGCACGCCGCGGCGCACACCGGCGGTCTCGGCGGTGTTGTGCTCGCGCTGCACGACGGTGGTCTCCTGCACCATCATCGCCCGGATCTCGTGCCGGGCGGACTCCTGGAGTTGTATGAAGCGGTGCCGGACGGCGCAGGGGTCGGTGATGACCTCGACGATGCCGCCGCCGCTGGCGGCCGCGTCACGGTACTCCTCGGTGAGCACGAGCAGGGCCTCCTCGGCTGCCCGCAGGTCGTCGCGGCGTTGCCGCAACGTTCCGCCGAGCGCGACGGCTGGGGGCGCGGCGGTGAAGACCGTGGCCACCGACGGCTCGCCGTCCGCACCGGACACCGCGAGGCCGCGCCGGGCCAGTGCGGTGAGCAGCGGCATTATCTCCGCCGGTTCACGGCCGGTTTCGGCCGCCAGCAGGTCGGCGTTGGCGCCGGCCCGGGCCACCAGGAGGCGGTAGACACCCTCCTCGGCAGGGCCAAGCCCGAACATCGAGAGCACGGGACCTCCTCGTGGTCGATCAAGCGAAGTCCCAGCCAGAATATGGGGGCTGTCGCTCCGTCAGTCACGCTGGGCGGGTGTGACACGAAGGAAGGGGACCGCCAGCCTCCGTACCCGGCTCGGAGTGGCGGATGTCGCCGTGCTCGCCGCCTACGGCTCACCGGACGCGCCGCCCGCAACCTCGCCGCCCTGTGGCGCACCGGCCGCGAGCCAAGGACCTTCCGTGACTGCGAGATCGAACCTCATTGACGACAGGCGACGCCGTTCCTCGGCGTTGCCGGCATCGACGACGCGATCGCACTCGTCGACCGAGTGCTCGGGCGGCTCCTCGAGTACGAGTCCAGCCACCGGGGCGAACTGCTGCCCACCCTCGAGAGCTTCGTCGACAATCAGCGCTCCTGGCAGAAGACGGCGGGCGCCTTGCATGTGCATCGGCAGACAGTGCTCTACCGCATCCGAATGGTCGAAGACATCAGACCGGGTCGTGCTCGGCCCGGCACCGGCCGCCCGCTGCCGCGTGGCAGCGGGCCACTCAGACAGCGCTGACTCGCACCGAGCCAGCCACAGGTCTGCCAACTCCTCAATCGCCGCGATGCGTACGGGAGACGCCGCAGAGGCAGGATGGGACAAAGCCGCACGGGCCCACTTCTTGGTCACACTCGAAGAACCCGTGCGGCCGCTGTCACGTCACGGCCCCGGTCGATCAGCAATTGCGGACCGAATCGTAATCGGTGGCGAGCTCATGGCCATGCGTGAAGTCATTGATCGTTCCCTCGATCCTGACCGCCGGCGATCACCAGCCCGGTCTTCGCCGAGCTGGTGATCGTGTAACTGGTTCCCTTGAAGACGAGTCCTGACAGTGTTCCTCTGAAGCCGCGGGCGTCGGCGGCGTCGCGCAGTTTCGGGTTTGTGCCGTCGGGAGCGAAACCGAACAGGTCACTGATGATCACGTCAGCGAACTTGCCCGCGCCCACGAGGTTGAAGGTCATGACGTCCCCTGCGGACACCGCGGTGGCGGAGGAGGCGGGGAACGTCAGGGCCTTGCCGAAGCCCGGCCTGCTACTGGCCCAAGTGGCCCCGTTGGTGGGGACTGTGGTACCCGTGACGCCTTCGCGGGTGGTTGTCCCGGTGCCTTCGTCGAAGGCGAAGCGGAGCACCAGGCCGGGATCGGGCGTGCCGCCGGAGGTGACGCCGACAGTCGGGTCGGTCGCCGCAGCGGCCGCGGCGATGTCGCTGGCGGTGAGCGCGCGGTTGTAGACGCGTGCTTCGTCGATGCTGCCGAGGAAGTCGCGGGACGAGTCGGCCGGGGAGCTGCCGACGACGGCGGGGGTGCCGGTCGAGGGGGTCAGCGCGCCGGTCTGGGTGCGGGTCGCTTGGAGTGCTCCGTCGATGTAGATCTTCACGGTGGCGCCGTCGTAGACGGCTGCCACGTGGTGCCATCCGCCTGTGGGGACGGTTGACGTGGTCTTCAGTTCGACCCACCTGTCGTCGATCACGAGCGCGAAGGAGATCTGCCCGCCCGCGCCGCCGCGAAGGACATAGCCGGCGTTGCCGGAGGCCCAGGTGTCCTTGGCGATGATGCTGCCCTCAAAGATCTGGGTCGGCCAGCTGGTCGCGTTCACCCAGGCCGAAACGGTGAGGGCGGAGGTAGGGTTGAGCGCGGGCCGGTCGTCCAGCGCGACGCTCAGGTGCAGCAGTTCCGCGGCCTGGCTGATCGGCCCTTGGGTGGTCACCCCGGCGAAGGCGGTGAGTTGGCTGAGGAATGACGGATAGTCGCTGAAGCGGGCGAAGGTCTGGGCGGTCAGGGCGGGCCAGGAGGCGTAGGCGCCGATGGTGCCGTGGTCGGGTCGTGGCACGGGCGCCTGGGAGTCGCTGAGCGACAGGGCCCGCATCCAGTCCGCGACGAGCAGTTCGTTGGTGACGAAGTTCTTCATCTCGGCCTGTTGCTGGGCCGTCAGCTTGTCCGCGATGAGGTTACCACCGATGGCGAAGTCGAGGACCGTCCGCACGGGCACCAGGGTTCCGTCGGCGTGGCGGCAGTTCCACACGCCCTGTCCGGCCACATACAGCGCCAGCACGTTTTGCAGCAGCGTGTTCGCCGAGGCAATGAGGCTCTTCGCGGTCGAGGCATTGCCCGCGTTCTGCTGGTGGGTCGCGGCCCGGTACATCATCCAGACGTTCGCTGCGTTGAAAGACGCGACCTGGTTGGTGTACTTGGGCAGGACTTCCAGCAGGTTGTGGTTGGCGCCGTAGTCCGCGAGCTGCTGGCCTGCGGGAACGAGTGACTTCCAGTGGGTGGCGTTGTCGGTGAGGTGTTGCAGGACCGTGGCGGAGCCCACGGTGGTCTGCAGGAAGTCCGTGTCGCCGCTGTAGTTGACGTAGTTGTCGACAGTGGTGAAGACGGTGAGGTCGTTGGCGGAGTACCACGGCCCGACGCCATTGCCCTGGACCTGGTCGACCGCGTAGCAGCCGTAGATGTTGCGGCCGAGCCAGTCCGTGGTCTGGGCGCGCATCACGGCCGGGTCGAGCAGGGCGAGCATGACGGACGCGTAGGAGGTGTCCCAGAAGTAGGTGACGGTGTTCGAGTACTCCGGAGCGCCGGTGACGTAGACCCGGTCGTAGCCACTGAACGAACCGTTGCGGCCGAGCAGGGCGTTGAACGATGGTCCGAGGTTGGTGCGCTCGCAGGCCAGGACGGACAGGATGCTCATGTAGTACAGCCGGGCGATGGCGTTGCCGGTCGGGCTGTTCTCGGGGGTCAGGACCGGTAGGCAGCCCGAGTAGTGGGTGTTGCCGGCGGTGAACGCCTGGGCCCAGCGCTTGGACCAGGCGTGGCCGGCCTTGCCGAAGACGGAAGCGAAGGACCGCAGGCTCGCGTTCGCGGTGTCGACGACGTGCTGACCCTCAGCGACCGCGGCGAGCGGCTTGCCGGTCGAGGTGTCACTGACTGCCATGACGACGTTCACGGTCCGGGTTGCACCCGGGGCGATTCTGAGGTTCCAACTCGCGGTGCCGGCGGCTCCGGAGGCGGTGAACACGACGCCGGAGTTGGCCGCGAACGCGGTGACGGCGGCACTGGAACCGTCCGAGACCATGACGTTCGCAACGGGGGAGCCGACGGTGCGTGCGGTGAAGTTCGTCCCGCTCGGCCGAGGGGCGGACCAGGACCAGCCCGTCGTCGCCTTACGGATCCGAGGACTCAGACTCATCGACAGCGTGGTGGACACGGTCGCGGAGGTCGGGTTGGTGACTGCGATCCGCATGAGCAGTTGGTTCGACTCGAACGCCAGCCGGGTTGCGGTCTGCACGGTCAGCCCGGTTTGCGTCGTGGCCTTGCGGCGAATCTCGTAGGCGGACCAGCGGAACGTGGCCGTGTTCAGCGCGGAGCCGTCGACGGTCAGCGTGCCACAGCTGCCGGCCTGCACGTAGGGGGCGAGGGTGAAGTTCGCGAAGCCCGCGACGTTCGCTGTGACGTTGACCGCGCCCCAGAAGTTGCTGACGGCGGGCAGACGACGCACGTTCGCCTTCGGGAGCCAGTCGCTGGTGAGCGAGTCCAGCGGTGGGATCGTGCCCGTGGCCGCGCTGGCGAGGGCTGCCGGCAGGGCGGGCGCGAGCCAGGCCGCGGCAGCGGTGACCGCCGACCACTTCAAGACACTGCGTCGGGTGGGGTGATGAGCCACGACGGGCCTCCTCAGAACTGGGTGGAGCCGGGACGGGGGGAAGGGAATCCACTTGCCCGCACCCGGCCTCACTCGCGTCAGTTGAGGCCGGGCACGGGCAGAGGATTGCGAGGTTCTGTCGCGATCTGCGCCCGCGTTGATCACGGACGCCGGGGTGGTGAGAGAGCGGCGGTGCGGTTCACCGAGCGAGGGCAGCCGTGAAGGATGTGGCGCGCCGGGTGACCTCCGCCCTGTCGCCGTTCGCGACCGCGTCCGGGGACCACGTCGGTGCCCGCACAGACGGCGGCGGCGCCGTGCGCCAGTATGCGGCGGCGTTGTCGGCGTTGACGCCGCCCGAGGCGATGAGCGGGACGTCCGGGTAGGGGCGGTGCACGTCCTTCAGTAGTGGGGCCCGAAGCCTCCCACCGGGAAGATGTTTCGGTCTTGGTTGTGCTTGCTGGTTATGGGGTGGTTTCGCGGATGGCGATGGCGTCGTAGACGAACCATGAGCCGGTTTGGGTGGTGATGGTGATGACGTTCTCTCCGGCGCGGAGTTGGTTGGTGGGCAGGGGGAAATCGAAGGTGGCGGGGCGGATGTTGCCACTACTCCCGTCGCCCCAGTGGTAGCCGTCCCCGCCGCCCGCCGGGAGCTGGATGGTGGTGGCGGTTTGTTCGTTCAGGCTGAGGGCCAGTTTCGGAGGGTTGGTCTGTTGGGTGTCGACCAGCCATGCGGTGAGGGCAAGATCGTTTTCGGGGGTTTGGGGGAGGTCGAAGCGCAGAGTGAAGGTGTGGGATCGTTTTCCGGCCCAGGCGTCGGACGGTCCGGGGTGGATGTAACTCCACGCGGACGCAGGGTCGCTGCTGCCGACGGTGAAGTCGACATCGTTGGGGAAGGTGCTGGGGTAGTTGGCGTAACGGTTGGGGGTGAGAGCGAATCCTGCCGTCGCCACATCGATGGCTCCGACCACCGCGATCGCGTGGTGGACGGTGGCGGCAACCTCGTGACGGGACGTGTCCGCCCCAGCCTTCACCGTCGCGGCAAGACTCTGCGCGCCCGAGGCGTTGGCCGGCGGGGTGACGGTGAAGGTTGGGGTAGCAGTCGCACCGGCGGCGAGTTGCAGCGTACGGGTAGCGGGTTCGACCTGCCAGCCCTGAGGGGTTTGCAGCGAGACTTCCGTGTCGCGGGCCTGGCTGTCGTTGTTGACCAGCCGGACCTGGAACGTGGCCGGGGTGTCCTGCAAGAGGGTCAGCGCGGCAGGTGCAGTCGTCACCGCGATCTTCGGGAGGCCGTGCACGTAGAGCACGCCGTCGGGGAGTTCGGTTCCGTCGGCGGCGACGGCGGTGAAGGCGATCCGGTGAAGCTCTTCCGGAGTGCCCTCGGCAACCCGCAGCGTCAGGTCCTGGCCGGTTGTGCCGTTGGCCGGGACGTTCAGCGTGCCGCTGGCCGGCTCGGTGCTCAGGCCCGCGGGAGCGTTGGTCCGCCAGTTCACCTTGACCGCTGCGCCGGTGAGATTCTTCGCCTCCAGCCTGACCGTGCCGCTCTCGCCGGGACCGACCCGAACCTTGTCAGGTGTGGAGTAGATGATTGCGGGTGACTGCGGTGACTGGGAGAACGGCAGTCGCTTGACGCCCCACGCCTTGTTTGGCTGATCACCCATCCACAGCTCCAGCGTGCCGCCCTCGGTCAGCTGGTCGTGGTAGAACCAGGCATTGTCCAGCTTCCGCCCGTTGAGCGTGGCGCGCTGGATGTACATGTTGGCCACGGAGTTGTTGTGGGTGACGATCCGGAACTGCTTGCCCGAATAGTAGTCTCGGTTCAGGCCGATGGTGACCTTGTCGAAGACCGGGGAGGTGATGTCGTAGATCGGCCGCTGCAGGCTCCCCCCGGTGACTTCGAACAACCCCATCGCCATCAGAGCACTTATCCCGCCCATCTGGCCCTGATCCTCGTCATGGTGGCCATACCCGTCGGTGGTGGAGGTCGATCCGAAGACCGTCTCCTGCACCTGCCGCACCCAATACTGGGTCAACCACGGATAACCCACATAGTTGAACAGATGTGCCACCTCCAGACCCGGCTGGTTGCCGTAACTGACGTAGCCGTTCCCGTATGTTCCAATGAAGTCGTCCGCTTTGGCGTGCTCGAAGGCGTAGTTGAGCTTGTCGGCGTACGCGGCCGGACCGCCCAGCCGATTCGCCAGACCCATCACGTCGTGGACGGTGAACCAGGTAGCCTGCCAGGCGTTGGACTCCACGAAATCATTCCCGGACAGCGGGTCGAACCGTTCCAGCCACTCGCCGTTCGAGCCCCGGGGACGGATGAACCCGGTGGACCTGTCGAACAGGTTCTGCCAGTTGCCCGACCGCTTGGTCAGATAGGCTCCAACATTGGTTTCGTCCCATACCTCGATCTCGTTCAGCCCCACGTTCTCGCCTGTGCCGCCGGTCGCCTCGAACCGGACCCAGCTGACGTTTCTCGGCCGGAAGGTCACCGCCTTGTTCGTGCCATCGGTGGGGATCCCTCTCACCATGACCGTCGACCCGTCGCTGAACGTCAGAACGCCGGAGTTCACGTTCGACCTCGGGTCCGCCCGATCGCTGATCACCACCTTGTGGACGCGTCTCTCCTCACGCCAGCCGAGCTTGATCCACGGGTTCCGTTCCGTGGACACCCACTCCACATTTTGAGACGACCCCATGCTGGAGCGGGCCGGTCGGCCGTCCACCGCCCGCACACCGGCAAAGTTCGAATCGTTCACCTGCGAGGACACCGACACCTCGGCGAACTGCGAAATGTTGAGCCCCGACTTACCCAGCCGTCGAGCCAACCGCCCCAACGTCCAGTCCTGGAATGCGAACTCCACCGTCTCCCCGGCGCCATCTCCCGCCCGGTCGTGCGGCACATAGCCATAATCCATGTACGGCCGTGCGCTCCCGCCATTTTCGTCCCAGCTGGAGTACCCGTACCGCTTCATGTCAAACAGGCCGCCGATGGAGTGGGCGTCGAGCATGGCCTCGTAGGCCAGGTCGGCATCGAAGTCGCGGATCCCCTTGTTGAAGGCGCCGGTGATGAACGACGTCACCGCCGAGCCAGTCATCACGAACGTGTAGTCGCCGGCCGCGGGGCCGCGCGGCAACAGCCCCCCGTCCTGGTACATCCGCAGCTGGGATTGGACGAAACTGCTGTAGATCTCCGGGTAGGCCAACCCCAGCACGGTGTTGAGGTTCCACTGGGTCAACCACAACGCGTCGTAGTTGTATATCGCGAACCGAGGCACACCGTTCTTGTCCAGCGGGATCTGCTTGACTTTGCCGTTCCGCCACGTGTTGTCCAGGTACTTGCCGTCCACGTCGCTGATCGCGCTGCGCCCGCACAGCACGTGGAACAGGTCGGTGTAGAACTTGACCTGCTGCTGCTCGGAGCCGCCCTCGACATCGATGCGGCCCAACATCGCGTTCCAGTGTCCCTGGGAGGCCTGCTTAACCGCCTCGAAATCCCAGCCCGGCAGCTCTGCTTGGAGATTCTTGCGCGCCCCCGCCGCCCCGGTGAACGACAGCCCCACCTTCATCTGCACGACCGCACCGGCGTCCAGCTGCTCGTAGCAGGCGTACACCCCCATGTTGCTGCCCGACAACTCCTCGATCGCCGACCCACCGTTGGCCAGGCTCCCACCCGCCCAACCACGCAACGAATCAAACGGCTTGTCGAACTGAATGTTGAAGAACAGCTTGCTGACTTGCTGCGACGATTGCCTGCTTCCCTGCAGGACGACGTAGCCTTCGATCTCGTCGTCACTGACCTTGGTGGCTTGGGCGTTCTTCATCGTCGCTTCGCCCATCGCACCGCCGAGGTTGATGAGGATCTCGCTCCGGCCGGCGTTGTCGTAGGTGTAGCGGTGCAGGCCCACGCGATCGGTGCACGTCAGCTCGGCGGTGATGCCGTACCGGTCCAGATGCAGCCGGTGATAGCCCGGCTCGGCGACCTCACCCACGTCGTGGTTCACGTACGACTGCCAACCGGTCTGGCCCTGCAGTTTCGACACACCCGCGCCTGTTGTGGGCATCACCTGCACCCCGCCGAGCTGCCAGCAATGAAGATGACTGAAACCCTTGACCTGGTTCTGATTCCGGCGGTACCCCGTCCCCCACGCAGCGTTTGTGCTCGTATCCGGCCGCAACTTCACCATGCCGAACGGGTTGCTTGCCGACTGGAAGAAGAAGAAGCGCGCGATGTCGGCCTCCACCCACGGATTGACCAGGCGCACATAATCCCGGCCCGCCTCGGCCGGAAACGCATCCCCCGGCGCGGATGCCCAGGCATTGCCGCCGGAACCGCCAACTCCCGCAACGCCTGCGGCCAGCACTCCACCGGCGGACAACAGAAGATGACGACGGGCCAACTGACCACTTGCCTGTTGCTCGGTCACTTCGCGCTTCCCTTCACTTGCCTTTGGCTCGGTCACTTTGCGCTTCCCTTCGGGATTGATTCGAGTGATGAGGGCGTGATCGGGGCCTGCCTCACCTGTCGGCAGGCTCTTGCTCGGGAGAAGCACCCCGGCCGTTCGGGGCGCGGTCGTAGCTGTAGCCGCCGAGCCTGGGACCGGTCAGCACAGGCCTGCCCCCGCGGGCACGGCTTGCGCGGCCAAGTGCAGTCCGATGGCGCTCAACGTGCCTCGATTGAACTGTCGCCGACTGATGTCGGACATGCGACATGGCGACTCCTTGATCGATGGGGGCAGGGCAGTGGTGCGGGACCATCCCGGGGTTGACGTGTGGAAGATGCGGAATTCGGTTGGCGGGGCCGTCCCCGCTGTGGGGCGGAGAGGGCTCGGCCCGCCGGTTGTCTCAGGCGATGACCAAGTCGTTGAGCACGCCTTGAGGTTGTTGAGCGCGACGCCGGTCATGGGTGTCGATCCGCTACGCGAAAGAGCGGTGCGTGCGGACCCTTAGCTGCACGCCCTTGGCCACGCCCGGCGCGTTGGGACTACCTGGTGAGGGGATCCGTGAACGTCGCTGCGCGGCGTGTGATCTCGTCCCAGTCGCCCTCGGCGACGGCTGTCGGGGGAACCACCTCGGTTCCGGCGCAGACGGCGATGGCTCCGTGGGCGAGGTATTCGGCGGCGTTGGCTGTGTTGACTCCACCGGAGGCGACGAGGCGGATGCCCGGGTAGGGGCCGTGGAGTTCCTCGAGGTAGCGGGGGCCGAACCCGCTGGCGGGGAAGATCTTCACGGCGGCTGCGCCGAGGTCGACGGCTTGGGCTACTTCGGTGGGAGTGAGGGCGCCAAGGACGACGGGCAGTCCCGCCTCGTGGGCGGCTGCGGCTACTTCGGGGCGGCAGCCGGGTGTGACGAGGAAGCGGGCGCCCGCGTCGATGGCGAGTTCGGCTTGGCGGCGGGTGAGGACGGTGCCGATGCCGACGTGGGCGCCGGTGGCGGCTGCTTGGGCGAGGTGCCGGGTGACGTCGGGGGTGGTGAAGGTGAACTCGACGTGGTGGATACCGCCTTCGGCGAGGGCCGCGCACAGGGCCGGCGCGTCGGCGATGTGGGGCGCGCGGACGACGGCGATCACTGGGTTGGCGGCGAGCTCCGCCGTAAAGGACAGGGGCGTGGTCATGGTGTGGTGCTCCCTGGTCGGGGTTGTCGTTATGCGGGTGCGGAGGCCGATCAGGCTGTGCGGTCAGGACAGGGCGGGTGAATGGATACCGGCGGCGGTGACCCGGGTCGCGGCCCATTCGTCGGGGGAGGCGGCGAGAAGGGCGGCGGTGAGCTCGGGGGAGAGCGGGACACCGTGGTCGCCGTGGGTGGTAAGGGCGGTTGCGGCGGTGAGGTGGCCCAGACGCAGGCAGGAGTGCTGGTCCAGGCCGCGCAGGGTCGCGGCGAGGTAGCCCGCGGCGAACGCGTCGCCGGCGCCGGTGGGTTCGACGACTTCGACGACGAGCGCGGGTTCGCTGACGGTGGTGATGTCCGCGTTCAGCACGGTGACCTGGTGCTCGGAGTTCTTGACGACCACGGTTGCGGGGGCGGGGAACGTTGCCCGAATGGCGGCGTGGCTGCTGAGGCCGAAGGCGGCTTCGGCCTCGTCGGCTCCGAGGAGGAGCAGGTCGGCGGCGTTGCATAGTTCGAGCAGGACGGCCGGGTCGCGGCCGTGCCAGAGGGCGGGCCGCCAGTTGAGGTCGAAGCTGACGGTGTGGCCGGGGCGGGGGCGGTGAGCAGGGCCCGGATCAGGCCGAGGCAGCTGTCCGAGAGCGCGGGGGTGATGCCCGACAGATGCAGTAGTCGGGCGCCGGAGAGGAGTCGGTTGAACACGGGGTTGATGAGGGTGTCGGGGCCGAGGGCGGAGGCGGCGGAGCCGGTGCGGTAGTAGCGCATCCGGTTGTGCGGGTGGGTTTCCTTGATGTAGAGGCCCGTCGGTCGTAGGTGATCGATGGTGACGGCCGAGACATCGACCCCGCGTGCGGTGAGCTCGCTGATGATGCGTCGGCCGAAGCCGTCGTTGCCGACGCGGCTGATCCAGGCGGTGGTGAGCCCGTGCCCGGCGAGGCCGCAGGCGACGTTGGACTCGGCGCCGCCCACGCCGATCCGGAACTCTTCGACGGACTCGGTGGGGCCGGGGTGTCCGGGCTGCAGGACGGCCATGGTCTCGCCGAGGCACACCGCTTGCGGGTTGTGGACTGCTGGTTCGGTGTCGACGTAAGCCATGGGTCTGTGGTCCTTTCGTGGTCTGTCCGGTGCCGAAGGGTGGTGTGCTGCTCGCGTGCGGCCGCCGGCTTCAACGAAGGTCGGTGATGGTGAGGGTGATGTCGCTGGTCCAGACGGTGCCCGCCGGCAGGAGGGGTGCCTGGCCGCGGGTGGGGCAGGCCAGGGAAGGGGCGCCGGGCAGGACGTTGGCGGGTTCGATGGCGACGACGTAGGCGCGGCGGTACCAGGGGAAGCCGCTGCTCGCGTGGCACTCCTGCCACAGCCAGGCATGCGGGAGGACGGACGCGTCCCACTCGACGCGGATGCCGAATCCCGCGTTGGGGCTTTCGATGGCGAAGGAGCCGGTCCGGAAGTCGGTGAGGCAGGCGAACACGGCGCGCCCGCTGTCCGGTCCGGGGCACTGCCGCAGGTCCAGGACGTCCCCGTCGACGGTGGGCGCGAGCGGGAACGCCGCGCGGACATCGGGTGGCAGGACCGTGCCGGGCTGCTCGGCGTCGGTGAGGACGGTGCGGGCCGCGGCCGTGATGGTGCAGTGCTCGTCGATGAACGGTGCCCCGAAGCCCGGGTGCTGGACCCACATCACCGGTACCGGTTCCCCGGAGGTGTTGTGGACGGTGTCACGGACGTGCAGGGCCGGCCCGTCCAGGCGCAGGCTGCGGGTGAGGCTGAGCGGGGCGGTGATCAGGTCGGTGGCGAGGCGGACTTCGGCCTCGTTCGCGCTCTCGACCGTCCAGGCGACGACGGCCGCCTCGCCGTGGTAACCGCGGCGGACGCCGTCGACGGTCCGCTCGGCGCCGGCGTTGGGCACGAGCTGCTGCCAGCCGCCGCCGTAGCGGGCGAGCCAGTCGGTCTGGCTGTCGCCGGTGACGGGTGCCCCGGCCAGGTCGCGGCGCCCCCACGGCGTGCGCCACAAGACGTCGATGCCGCTGGTGCGTTCGGTGATGGACGTGATGTCCGCGCCCTTGTCGGGGCGTACTTCGACCGACAGATGGTCGCCGTGCAGCCGCAGAGAAGAGGTCATGGCCGGTCAGCCTCCGAACCGGTGGGCGGGCAGGCCGCGGACGCCGAGGCCGCGGACGGCCAGGACGGAGCCGGCGGGCCCGGCCGGGCTGGCTCCGAGGCCTTCGCGCGCCGTGGTGACGTAGAGGATGTCGAGGTTCGGGCCACCGAAGGTGCAGGAGGTGGGCTGGTCGACGGGAAGGGAGACTTCGGCGAGGACGCCCCCTTCGGGGGAAAGGCGGAGGAGCCTGCCGCCGCGCCACATGGCGATCCACAGGCAGCCGTCGGCGTCGACGGTCATCCCGTCAGGCTCTCCGGCGGCTTCGGGGAAGCGGGCGAGGGTGCGGCGACGGGCGGGGGCGAGCCGGTCGGGCAGCACGTCGAAGGCGTTGACCTCGTGGGCGACGGTGTCGATGAGGTAGAAGGTGCGGCCGTCGGGGCTCCAGCCGAGGCCGTTGGGCTGTGTCAGGCCGTCGAGGACCGGTTCCGTCACCCAGTCAGGGGTCAGGACGTGGAGAGCCCCGCGGCCGGCGGCGAAGTCCATGGCGCAACTGCCCGCCCACAGCCGTCCTTGCGCGTCGCACTTGGCGTCGTTCATCCGGCGCCCGGGCGGCAGGACAGCCCGGCGGGTGGTCCAGCTGCCGTCGGCATGGACATCCGTGAACCCCTCGGTGGTGGCCGCGACGTATCCACCGGACGCCTTGGGGACGGCGGCGCCGACGAAGGTCGGCAGGGTGAGGGTGTGCGGGCGGGGCACGGCCGGGGCAGCGGTGTGAACGCGGCCGGTGAGGATGTCCACCCAGGTCAGCTGTCCGGTCTCACTGTCCCAGAACGGTCCTTCTCCGACGCGGGCCTCCCCGGGTATCGCGACGGTGATGTCGATGCTCAACTTCACTGCTCCGATCGTGGGTTGAAGGATCGTCGGTGATCAGTCGGGGAGGGCCACGGCAACTTGGGCGAGCAGGCCGCCGTCGACGGGTAGGGCGATGCCGGTGATGAAGGAGGCGCGGTCGCTCGCCAGGAAGGCGATGGCCTCGGCGACCTCCTCGGGACGGGCCACCCGCCCGAGCGGATGGCTGCGGCCCCACGTGGCGACGAGTTCGTCCGTCTCCTTCGGGCTGCCGGCGAACCCGGCGGCGGCGGTGCGCAGCATGGGGGTGTCGACGGAGCCCGGGCAGACGGTGTTGGCGCGGACACCGAAGGCGGCCTCGTCGACGGCGAGAGAGCGGGCGAACGCGTTGAGGGCTCCCTTGCTGGCGGTGTACGCGGCGACGTTCTTCTGGGTGACGAAGGCCTGGACGGACGAGACGAGCACGATCGAACCCGCGCCGCGGGCGCGCAGGGCGGGCAGGGCGTGCTTGGTGGCGAGGAAGGCGCCCTCGACGTTGACTGCCATCACCTCCTGCCAGGTCGTGCGCGGGGTGTCGGCTGCGGTGCCGTAGCGCTGGATGCCGGCGCAGGCGACGAGGATGTCGAGTCCGCCGTGGTGCCGGACGGCGTGACCGACGGCGGCGGCTACCGAGGACTCGTCGGTGACGTCGGTTTCGACGTAGGTGATCGCGTCGTGGACGGCGGCCTCCGGCGGTGTGACGGACGCGCACACCACCCGCGCGCCGCGGGCGGCCAGGAGCTCGGCCGCGGCCAGGCCGATGCCACTCGATCCGCCGGTGACCAGTGCGGACTTGCCCTCGAATTCCATGGGTGTGCGGTCCTTCTGCGAGGAGGCTGCGGGGAGGAGGTCACGGGGCCGAAGGGGGCGGCCCCGTGACGGAGCGCGGGAGGCGCGGTTTACTTGTACAGGCCGGTCTGCGAGGCCGGGGCGTCCAGGTTGTCCTTGGTGATGACCAGCGGGACGAGCGGCTGATCCTTGGGGATGCTGCGGTCGCCCTCGATGTACTTCAGCGCGTTCTTCACAGCCAGCTGGCCGATCTCGTACGGGTTCTGGGAGACGAGGGCGGTGAGGGTGCCGTTCTTGAGGTTGGTGACCTCCTGCGGGCTCGCGTCGTAGCCGAGCACGGCGATCTTGCCGGTCTTTCCGGCGGCCCTGACCGCGTTGGCCGCGCCCTCGGCGGTGATGACGTTCGAGGCGAAGACGGCGACCAGGTCGGGGTTGGCGGTGATGGCGGACTGCACCAGGCCGGCGGCCTGCGTGGCGGAGTCGTTGCCGGCGTACAGGTTGGGCAGCACCTTGTACTTGGACTGACCGTCGAAGGCCTCCCGGAAGCCCTTCTCGCGGTCGTCGATGGAGCTGATGCCCGGCTTGATGTGGACGAACACCACCTTGCCGCCTTCGGGCTTCTGCTTCATGAGCTCCTGGGCGCCCAGCTTGCCGCCCTGGACGGAGCTGGCCGCGATGGCGGTGAAGATCTTGTCGCTGTTGACGTTGTTGCCGGTCGTCATCACCGGGATGCCCTGGGCGACGGCCGCGGCGATCGGGGCGGCGAGCGCGGTGGCGTCGGTCGGGTCGATGACGATGGCGTCGGGCTTCTTCTGGACGACGGCCTGGAGGACGGGGATCTGCTCGGAGGCCTGGAAGTTGGCCGCGCCCTGCACGATCGGGGTGACCCCTGCGGCCTTGGCCGCGGCCTCGAAGCCGGTGATCTCGGTGGAGTAGTACGGGTCGCAGGTGCACCCGGGGATGAAGGCGATGGTGCGCTGCTTGCCGGAGCCGCCGGTCGCGCTCGCGGGGGCTTCGGAAGAGGAACAGGCCGACAGGGCGAGGGCGGCGACCGCGGCCGTGACCGCCAGCGCGGCCTGGGTGATTCTGCGGGACATGGGTTGATCCGTTCCGTGTGTACGGGGGAGGTCAGGACGCGCGCAGTTGCTGGCGGCGTTTGATGTCGTCGACGGCGACCGCGACGATGAGGATGGCGCCGATGGCCACCGTCTGCCAGAACGGCTGGACGTTGACGATGACCAGTCCGTTGTTGAGCACGGCCGGGATCATGACGCCGACGGCGGTGCCGAAGAGGGTGCCGCGGCCGCCGAAGAGGCTGGCCCCGCCGATGATGACGGCGGCGATGGCGACGAGGTTGTCGGCACTGTGGCCGCTGACCTGGGTGGTGGTGTACCGGGCGACGTCCAGGACGCCAGCCAGACCCGCGAGGGCGCCCATCATGGTGAAGAGTACGACCTGGTGGCGGGTCACCTTGATGCCGCTGCGGCGGGCGCCTTCGGCGTTGGAGCCGATGGCGTAGGTGTACCGGCCGAACTGCGTCTTGGCAAGGACGAGGCCGGCCACGACGGCCACGGCGGCGGCGATCCACACAGGCAGCGGCAGCCCGAGCACCTGGCGCATGCCGATGCTGGTGACTATCTGTGGCGGCAGCCCGGTGACGTCGGTGCCCTTGGTGATGACCTGTGCCAGGCCGAGGCCCATGCCGAGGGTGCCGAGCGTGATGATGAACGAGGGGATCTTCAGCCGGGTGACAAGGACACCGTTGAGCAGGCCCCACGCCGCGCCGACGGCCACGGCAACGGCGATGCCGAGCGTGATGGCGGCAGCGGCGTTGGGGTAGCCACTTTCCGCGGACCCGCTGACCGCGACGATCGTCTTGGCGGCGATCACCTGGCTGAAGACCAGCACGGATCCGATGGACAGGTCGAGCTGGCCGCCGATGATCAGATAGGCGGTGCCGACGGCCAGCAGGATCGTCCCGGAGGCGTTGAACAGGATGTTGCGGAAGTTGTCCGCGTTGAGGAACGTTCCGCCGGCCTGAACCGAGAAGGCCACAACGAGGACGATCAGCGCCAGGAAGACCCAGTTGCTCGTCAGCGCGGCGACTGCGCGGCGCACGCGGTTCGCGGTGTCCGGACCGGACACGTCCGCGCCAACCGTGGGGACGGAGAGATGGGGAGTCATGGTGTGTTTCCCTGCGGGTCGGTCGGGGTTCCGGTCGCCGCGCCTGTGATGGCGGCGACGATCTCGTCGTGCGAGGTGGTGGCGGGCGACAGCGTCGCGGCGGTGGAGCCCAGACGGAGCACGACGATGCGGTCGGCCACGTCGGTCACGAACGGCACGCTGTGGCTGATGACGACGACGGCGATGCCCCGGTCCCGGGTGCGCTTGATCAGCTGGGCGACCTGCTCGGTCTGTACCAGGCCCAGCGCGGCCGTGGGCTCGTCCATGATGACCAGCTCGCGGGCCCAGATCCCGGCCCGGGCGATCGCCACGGTCTGGCGCTGGCCGCCGGAGAACATCCGCACCGGAGCCTGGTAGTCGGGAACGCGGGCGCCGAGGGTGCGCAGGTAGTCCTCCGCCTCGGTCTGCATCCGCTTGTTGTCGAGGACGCCCAGCCCGCCCAGCAGTCCAGGCTTGCGGCGCTCACGGCCCAGGAACAGATTGGCGGGGGCGGACAGGTCGTCGGCCAGTGCGAGGTCCTGGTAGACGGTCTCGATGCCCGCGGCACGGGCGTCCGAGGGATTGGCGAAGTGGACCTGTTCGCCGCGTACGCGCAACTCGCCGCTGTCCGGAGCGAGGGCGCCCGACAGGATCTTGATCAGCGTGGACTTGCCCGCGCCGTTGTCCCCCATCAGGGCCACGACCTCGCCGGGGGCCACATCCAGGGACACGTCGGTCAGTGCCGTGACGTGGCCGAAGCGCTTGGAGATCCCAGTGGCCGAGAGCACGGGGACGTCCGGGCCGGAACCGGAGGGTGGTGTCGTATTCGATAGATGCATCAGCACGAGTCTTCCTCTCTCATTGGCGACTCAGCTGCTCTGCGCAAGAAGTTCCAGGTGCATCCGTTTGTAACCCGGAGGCGGCCTGGCGGTAACTCGGATGCTTGCATACAAGTTCTCCAGTATGCAAGGATCATGTCGTGAAATCGGATCGAAACCTCTCAGGCGGCCCGCCGGCCCTCGCATCGGTGGGGCGGGTGCGTGTCCGCCAGCGGACCTCCGACCGGGTGTACGAGGAGTTGGCTGCGGCCATTCGTGACCTGCGGATCGAGCCGGGTGCGTCGTTGTCGGAGACGGATCTGGCCGAGCAGCTGCAGGTCAGCCGCACGCCGCTGCGCGAGGCCATCGCGCGGCTGGTGGACGGCGGTCTCGTTTCGGTCGTGCCCCAGGTGGGCACCCGGGTGGAGCCGATCCGGCTGCACGATGTGGAGCAGGCGCGCTTCGTTCGCGAGAGCCTGGAACTGGCCGCGTTCGCCGCGGCTTGCGAGAAGCCGGAGCGGGACGTCACCGGGCTGCGCACCCTTCTCGCTGAACAGGAACGCTGTCATGAGGCCCATGACCTCGGCGGTTTCTTCGCCGCCGACGAGGCGCTCCACCGGCAGATCTTCGAGATGAGCGGCTATCCGGGCGCCTGGCAGCTGATGCAGCCGATGAAGATGCACCTGGACCGGTTCCGGCGGCTCAGCCTGCCCGACCCCGAGACAGTGCGGGTCCTCATCGACGAGCACACGGCGATCGTGGACGCGCTGGAGTCCGGCGACGCCATACACGGCCACGCCAACATCAGCAGGCACGCCCGCAGGGTCCTGGAGACCGCCCCCGGCCTCCAGGACCGCTACCCCGGGTACTTCGCCGGATGAGGACCGGACGAGCAGGCCAGGCCGGACCGACTGCGCCGGCCGCCGACGGCGGGCTCCGCACGGGGCCGGCCTTTCCTTCCCTACGGAAAGGACCATCATGAGATTCCTGCGCATCGGCCCCCCCGGCGCCGAGACGCCCGTCGTGGCCACCCAAGACGGCGAGTACCACGACCTGCGCTCCGTCACCGCCGACATCGACGGCGCCTTCCTCGGCAGCGGCGGAGTGGAACGCGCCCGCGCCGCGCTTGCGGTCGGCGCCCTGCCGCCCTTCGACGTCACCGGCCTGCGCATCGGCCCCCCCCCGTGGCCCGCCCCGGCGTCGTGCTGTGCGTCGGCCTGAACTACGCCGCCCACGCTGCCGAGTCCGGAACGCCTCCGCCGGAACACCCGGTGGTGTTCTACAAGGCCCCCAACACCGTCGTCGGCCCGTACGACGACCTCCTGCTCCCGCGCGGATCGGACCGGACCGACTGGGAGGTCGAACTCGCCGTCGTGATCGGCCGGAAGGCCCGCTACCTGGAGTCACCCGAGCAGGCACTTGCCTGCGTCGGGGGATACACCGTCTCCAACGACGTCTCGGAGCGCCGGCTCCAGCTGGAGACCAGCGGTGGCCAGTGGTCCAAAGGCAAGAGCTGCGAGACGTTCAACCCATTGGGCCCCTGGCTGCTGACGCCCGACGAGGTCCCCGACCCCCAGGGGCTCGGGCTGCGGTCCTGGGTCAACGGCGAGCCCCGGCAGTCCTCCTCGACGGCGGACATGATCTTCGATGTCGCCAAGCTGATCCACCTGCTCAGCCAGGTCACGGTCCTGGAACCCGGCGACATCGTCAACACCGGCACCCCCGAGGGCGTCGCGCTCTCCGGCCGGTTCCCCTATCTCACCGAAGGCGACCTCGTCGAGGTCGAAATCGACGGCCTCGGCCGGCAGACCCAGAAAGCGGTACGAGCATGACCCTGAGGCTCTCCCTCGGTCACATCGACATCTACGACGACAGGACGGCGACCTTCGCCCATCAGCTCGGGCTCACCGGCGTCCAGCTCCATACCCCCAACCTGCTGCCCGGCGTGGCGGGTTACTGGAGCCTGGAGGAGCTGCGGGCGCTGCGGGAACGCTGCGACGCCGACGGGTTGCGGATCGACGGCCTGGAGAACGTCCCCCTGGCCCACTTCTGGAAGATCCAGCGGGGCCTTCCCGGGCGGGACGAACAGATCGAGAACTACCGCACGACCATCCGGAACATGGGCGCGGTCGGCATAGACATGCTCGGCTACAACTGGCTGCCGACGTTCGTGTGGCGCACCGACATGGACGTGGCCGGCCGCGGCGGCGCCAAGGTCACCTCCTTCGACCTGGCAGGTATCGGCGCCGGCAACGCGCTCGCCTCCTACCGACTTTCGCCCACCGAGCCGCTGTCCGAGCCGATCACAGCCGAGCAGATGTGGGCCAACCACCAGTACTTCCTCGACGCCGTCCTGCCCGTCGCGGAGGAGGCCGGGGTACGGCTGGCACTGCACCCGGACGACCCGCCGGTGGACGAGCCGCTGGGCGGCGCGGCGCGCATCTTCAACTCGCCGGCCTCGCTGGCCGCAGCGCGCGAGCAGGCGAAGGGAAGCCCGGCCTGGGGATTGGACCTCTGCCTCGGCACGGTCTCCGAGATGGGGGGCGAGGACGCCGTCGCCGAGGTCATCGACACGCTCGGTCCGCTCGGTGCGATCTTCTACGTCCATTTCCGGGACGTCCAGGGAACCGTCCCGTCCTTCCGTGAGTGCTTCCTCGGCGAGGGCAACTACAACCCGGCGCGTGTCATACGCCGCCTCCACGACGTGGGATTCGACGGCTTCATCATCGACGACCATGTGCCGGCCATGGTCGGCGACCCCGACACCTGGCTCGACATTTCTTCCGACGCCTACTGCAGCCGCGGCCGCGCCCATGCGATCGGCTATCTCCAGGGCGTCCTCAACGCCCTCGACCTCGACTGAGGCGCGATTTTCCCCGGAAGTTCCAGCGGAAAGCTCCGGACGCGCACGCAGAAAGACCGAGTGCGCGTCCGGGGCTTCGGCAGTTCGGTGGCAGGAATTCTCCGGGAGTATTCGGGAGTCCTGCCCGCGACTACGAGAGGCTGGGAAACCGGTCCGGACGCGGCAGCTCTCCAGGGGCCGCGTCCAGACCGGGCGGGCACCCTCAGCCCCGCAGGGATACTTGCATACAAGTGGGCGGGCGTGCGATGATGATCGACATGAAGTCGGAGCGCAGTGGTCTGAATGCGGTGTCGGCGCTGGCGTCGGTCGGTCGTCCCCGGACGCGCCAGCGGACCTCCGACCGGGTGTACGAGGAGTTGGCTGCGGCCATTCGTGACCTGCGGATCGAGCCGGGTGCGTCGTTGTCGGAGACGGATCTGGCCGAGCAGCTGCAGGTCAGCCGCACGCCGCTGCGCGAGGCCATCGCGCGGCTGGTGGACGGCGGTCTCGTTTCGGTCGTGCCCCAGGTGGGCACCCGGGTGGAGCCGATCCGGCTGCACGATGTGGAGCAGGCGCGCTTCGTTCGCGAGAGCCTGGAACTGGCCGCGTTCGCCGCGGCTTGCGAGAAGCCGGAGCGGGACGTCACCGGGCTGCGCACCCTTCTCGCTGAACAGGAACGCTGTCATGAGGCCCATGACCTCGGCGGTTTCTTCGCCGCCGACGAGGCGCTCCACCGGCAGATCTTCGAGATGAGCGGCTATCCGGGCGCCTGGCAGCTGATGCAGCCGATGAAGATGCACCTGGACCGGTTCCGGCGGCTCAGCCTGCCCGACCCCGAGACAGTGCGGGTCCTCATCGACGAGCACACGGCGATCGTGGACGCGCTGGAGTCCGGCGACGCCATACACGGCCACGCCAACATCAGCAGGCACGCCCGCAGGGTCCTGGAGACCGCACCGGTCTTCCAGGCCCGGTATCCCGACTACTTCGCGGACTGAGTTCCGAGAATTCCCGCACTCTTCCGGTCGATCCGACCTGCACGTGCCCGGCCGACACCGCGTACACGCCAACCAGGCCAAGCTCACGCAGTGGCTCCGCTACAAGACCACGCCGGGTACTGCGGGCAACCTGAACTCGATGGACAAGCGGCAGGAGGACTTCCCGACCACGCCGGAGGGTTCGAAAACCTGCCCCCCGTCTCCTTCTACGTGGGCAACGGCCAGCAGAGCATGCATGACGGGACCCTCGCGCAGGGCGAGGCGAGCAGGTCGATGTCCCGCTGTTGGTCGCGGAGACCTCCGACGGCGCGCACATGAACGTCGGCGACTTCATCGCGACCGGCTCGGCGGGCCGGGTCAGGAGAAGCGCGCAGTTGAAGGGCGGGATCACCGGGGCCATGCGCATCGCGCATCTGGCCAACAGCTGCCAGCTGCGGGCCGAGGTGCACGGCAGCGGCGTGGTCAACGCCCACCTGTGCATGGCGATTTCCAACACCACCTACTACGAGTCCCTGGTGTACACCAACCCCGTGCAGCGCGAGCCGGCGGTGGGTGCCGACGGGCTGGTGCAGGCCCCGACGGCACCCGGCATCGGCTTCGGCCAGCCGGGTTGATGAACTCTCGCCGGTCGCTACGCTCCGCATGCTCATCCGGCCGGCGACACCGCAATACCGCTGGGACGGCCGCCCGACCACCCGACGTCTCAAGTGATCTCTACTGCCGGAGGCCCGAAAGGCAGATTGTCGCAGGACCGTGATCCCGGCCCTGCGGCGATCTGCCGCTCCGCGGCACGAGGTACTCGGCAACCGGGCCCTCTTCACTCTTTGTGTGCTGGTCCCTCCAGAGCGTAGCCCGAGCCGGTATGGGTCGGGCGAACCGGGACTAGAGCTTGACGGCGCTGGAGGCCAAGCCGGAGCGCCAGAACCGCTGGAGCAGGACGAAAGCTAGGACAAGCGGGAAGATCGAGACCAGGCAACCGGTGACGACGACGTTGTAGTAGAGGGTCTGGGGCTGGCTGTTCCAGGAGAAGATCCCGAGCGTCACGGGCCACAGCCGGTGATCGTTGAGCGTGACCAACGGGAGGAAGAAGTTGTTCCAGATGCCGACGAACTGGAAGAGGAAGATTGTCGCCAAGGCGGGGGTCATCATCCTGACACCGATGGTGAAGAAGATCCGGAACTCACCGGCGCCGTCCATCCGCGCGGCGTTGAGGACGTCTTCGGGTACGGCGTCAGCAGCGTAGACCCGGGCAAGGTAGACCCCGAACGGGCTGGCGACAGTGGGGATCAGCACCGACCACACAGTGTTGATCAGGCCGATCTGCGAGAACAACAGGTACAGCGGCATCACCAGCAGCGACGACGGGAGCAGGACGGCTCCGAGGATGACTCCGAACACGACCTGCCGTCCGGTGAAGGTGTAGCGGGCCAGCGCGTAGCCGGCCATGGCCGACACCAGGGTCGCCGCGGCGGCGCCCACGCCCGCGTACAGCACGCTGTTGAGCAGCCAGCGGCCGAAGATCCCGTCGTCCATGGTGAACAGCTGTCTGAGGTTGGTGACCAGGTTGAAGTGGGAGAACCACAGGGGCTGGCTGCTGAACAGCGCGGTGCTGCTCTTGGTCGAGGAGATGAGAAGCCACCACAGCGGCATCAGGAAGTAGGCGCCAGCGACGAACATCAGGGACGCGGGGAGCAGGCCGCGGGGGCGGGTCGGGAGCATCAGCTGGCGGACCTCTCGGTGAATCGGCGTGTCAGGTGCAGGAATCCGAAGGACAGGACGAAGGTGCCGAGAGCGAGCAGTACCGCCATGGCGGCCGACAGGTTGTAGTCGTTGAAGGTGAAGGCCACGTTCTGCACGGCCATGTTCGGTGTGTAGGTGGCGTTGATCGTCGAGGTCAGGGCTCTGAGGACGGTGGGCTCGTTGTAGAGCTGCACCGTGCCGATGATCGAGAACACGCCGGTGAGGACGAGTGCCGGGGCGACCAGGGGGATCTTGATGTGCCAGGCGATGCGCCAGGGGCCGCAGCCGTCGACCTCGGCGGCCTGGTAGAGCTCGGTAGGCACGGCTTGCAGCGCCGAATAGATGACGATCATGTTGTAGCCGGTCCAGGTCCAGGTCACGATGTTCGCGATCGAGGCCAACACCAGGTGCCGGGACAGGAAGTCGACGTCGAGGCCGAACGTCGAGAATGCCTGCACGAACGGGCTGGACCCCTTCAGATAGAGGAACGCCCACATGATCGCCCCGATCACCCCGGGCACGGCGTAAGGGAGGAAGGCCGCCAGCCGGAACCACCGCGCCAAGCGATCCTTCTTGGCGTCGACGACCAATGCCAGCAGCAGCGCGATGCCGAGCATGACCGGGACCTGAACAGCTCCGAACAGCAGCACGCGCCACACGCCCGCGGTGAAGTCGTGATTGTGTAAAGCCTGGGTGTAGTTGGTGAATCCTGCGAACGCCTGCGTCGGCGGGGTCAAACCCAGGCCTGAACGCTTCTGCTTGAAGAAGCTCTCGTATACGGCGTAGCCCAGCGGGGCGAGGAACGACAGCATGAACGTGACGGCGAACGGCGCGAGCAGGCCGCAGACCGCGATGCGTCGACTACGTTGGGCAATGCGCCGTCGGCCACGTTGCCGGGAAGGTGCCGACCGTCGGTGGGCTGTTGTGGGAGGTGCTTCGGCGACACGAGTATCCATGTTCTTCCCTGATCTTCAGGCCGATGGGGCGGCCGGTGAGTGAGGCGGGGCTGTCGTGGGGTCCGGCCGCAGCGGACCCCACGACCTGGCCTCACCCGGTGGCGACCGACAGGCCCTTGGCCTTCATATCGGCGTGCATCTTGGCCTCGGCCGACGTCAGCGCGTCCAGGATGCTCGGCCCACCGGATTGCACCTTGCCGAGCTGGTCCAGGATGTTGCTGTTCATCTGGCTGTTCATCGGGCCCCACGTCCAGGTGGACGGGATGGTGGGCATTTCGGCGCCGAAGACCTTGTAGACCTGCTGGCCGCCGTAGAACGGCAGTCCTTCCGCCAGCATCGGGGAGTTCACGCCGGACTTCGCCGCCGGCAGGATGCCGGCGGCCTTGACGATCGGGTCCAGGCCGGCGGCTTCGGTGCTGATCCAGGTGGCCGCGGCGACGGCCTGCTCGGGGTGCTTGCAGCCGGTCAGGACGGAGGTGGCCGAGCCTCCCATGTTTCCCCCCGCCGGATTGGCGGCGTCCCAGGAGGGCACCGGGGCCACAGCCCACTTCCCGCTGGAGGTGGCCGCGTTGTCCTTGAGGATCGGAGCGAACCAGACCGGCCCGATGTAGGAGGCGATGGTGCCGTCCTGCAGGTGGTTGAACCAGGTCGGTTCGTAGCCGTTCTCGGACAGGGCGAGCTTCCCGTCGAGCAGGTGCTGCCAGTAGGCGGCGACCTTCGCGGTGGCCGGGTCGTTGAAGTCCACCTTCCAGGAGTCGCCTACTGTGTCGAACCACTTGGCGCCGGCCTGCTGGGCCAGGGCGATCAGCCAGCTGACGTCGTTGCCGGTGTAGGTCGCCAGATACTTGTGAGGGTCAGCCGCGTGGACGGTGGCGGCCTGCTTGGCGTATTCGTCCCACGTCTTGGCCGGTTTGATGCCGTACTTCTTGAACAAGTCGGCGCGGTAGAACATCCCGATCGGTGAGGAGTCCATCGGGATGCCGTACACCTTGCCGCCGACCTGCACGCCGCTCCAGGCCACCGGGTAGAACTTGTCCTGCTCCGGTGATGCCTTCTCGGAGATGTCCATCAAGGTGCCGTCCATCACGAAGCTCGGTATCGACTCGTCGCCGACCTGCCCAAGACACGGACCGTTGCCGGCCTTCACGGCGGCCTGCATCTTCGCGTAGCCGCCCTTGCCGCCGGAGGCAATGGTGTTGTATTTGACCTTGATGTCCTTGTGGCTCGCGTTGAACGCGGCGACGGCCTTGTCGTAGCCCGGCGCCCAGCCCCAGAACTCGATGGTGACCGGTCCGGACGACGCGGCCTCCGGGGCCGAGTCACCGGAGCCGCAGGCCGTCAGGACCAGACCCGCGGCCATGGCCACAGCTGCCACTCTCATGGCAGTGATGCGAGAACGTGCCATTGTGTTTCCTCCGACGGCTCAGGGAAGCGATTGGTGACGGACAGGGCACCCGAGGAGGCCCTGTGGATGAGGTGGTGCGCAGCCGCAGGCCCATCCCAGAGACTCGCGTTCCCTCGCGCCATGCGCAGCGCGCCGGGCCGATCGTGAGGCCCAGGGTCGATACATCGTCGCGACCCGGTGCTCGATGTATCCCACTTATTCGACAGGCGAGTTGAGCGCCCGTCATGTTTACTTTCGGTGGTTCTAGTCCGAAACTGTTGTAGATTCGGGCCTGCAGTGGGCATAAGTGTGCGGGTCTGTGCCCGACGCGTCAAGAGTCAAGCCGCATCTATCGGCCCCTGGAGGGCACTTAGTTGGGAAACATGCATGCCCACAGATGGGAATCATGCATGTCCGCGAGGCCAGCGTTCGGGCAGAGTCCCGACGCTCGGCATCCACCGTCCGTCACCCACAACCACTGGAGATGAGGCACCATGAACCCCCAGCCAGGACTCACCGTCGACAGGGACCGTTTGCTGCGCAACGGCCGCGAACACCGCGTCGTCTCGGCGGCGATCCACTACTTCCGCATTCACCCCGGCCTGTGGCGCGACCGTCTGGAGCGGGTGCGCGCCCTCGGATGCAACACCGTGGAAACCTACGTGCCTTGGAACTTCCACCAGCCGACACCGGACGTCGCCCGCTTCGACGGCTGGCGCGATGTTGAAGCCTTCATCGGCGAGGCCGGTGCTCTCGGGCTGGACGTGATCGTCCGGCCCGGACCGTACATCTGCGCTGAGTGGGACTTCGGGGGCCTGCCTTGGTGGCTGCTCGCCGACGACGCCCCGGGTCTGCGGTGTGCGGACCCTGACTTCCTCGCCGCCGTGGACCGCTGGTACGACACGCTGATCCCGATCATCGCCCGGCTTCAGAGCTCGGCAGGAGGTCCGGTTGTAGCGGTGCAGGTGGAGAACGAGTACGGCAGCTACGGCGCCGACTCCGAATATCTGGCACACCTGCGCGACGGCCTGACGGCGCGCGGCATCGACTGTCTGCTGTTCACCTCCGACGGGTACGAGTCCTGGAACCTGGCGGGCGGGACCCTGCCGGGAACACTGGCCACGGTGAACTTCGGATCCCGGGCCCACGACGCGTTCGCCGCGCTGCGCGAGGCCCGGCCCGACAGCCCCCTGTTCTGCATGGAGTTCTGGAACGGCTGGTTCGACCACTGGGGCGAGCAGCACCACGGACGGCGGGCCGACGACGCGGCGAAGTCCCTCGAGGAGATCCTCGCCGCTGGTGCGTCGGTGAACATCTATATGGCGCACGGCGGTACCAACTTCGGCTGGTGGGCCGGGGCGAACCACACTGGCGTCCGGCAGAGCGATCCCGGATATCAGCCCACGACAACGAGCTACGACTACGACGCTCCGGTCGGCGAGGCCGGCGAGCTGACCGAGAAGTTCCACCTGTTCCGCGAGGTCATCGGTCGCTACGCCGAGCTGCCGGACGGCCCACTGCCCGCGCCGCCGTCCCGTGTACGGCCGCAGACGGTCGCCCTGCGCCCGACGGCTGCGCTCCGCGACCACACCGATGCGCTGGCTGCGACCTACCGGCGGCGCACACCCGAACCGCTGGAGAAGCTGGGCCATGGCCACGGGCTGGTGCTCTACCGGCGCCGCGTGACCGCGGCCCCGGGACCGGCGACCCTCTACATCGAGGGTGTCCGCGACTTCGCGCACGTCTTCGTGGACGGCTGCCTGGTCGGATGCCTGGAGCGTGACATGCCGGTGCCGGGCTTCGAAATCGACGTCCCCGACGGCGGGTTCGACCTGGAGATCCTGGTCGAACCTTTCGGCCGAGTGAACTACGGCCCCCATATAACCGATCGCAAAGGTCTGATCGGCAGCGTGCGGGTGCGGCAGCAGCTCCAGTTCGGGTGGGACATCCACGTCATGCCCCTGGATGATCTCAGCCCTGTGCCGACCGATGCGGCGGCGATCGGCACCGAAGGCCCAGTGTTCCGCCGCGCGGAGGTCGAACTCCCGGAGAGCGCCGACGCCTTCCTCGCCCTGCCGGGAACTTCCCGCGCTCTCATCTGGGTCAACGGCTTTCTGCTCGGCCGGCATTGGGACCGCGGACCTCAGCGCACGCTGTATGCACCGGGCCCGCTCTGGCGCGCCGGAAGCAACGACGTCGTGGTGCTCGACATGGAGGGGACAGGGGCTTCGGTACTGGAGGTGAGGAGCGAGCCGGACCTCGGACCGCAGGATTTCCTCGCATCCGCCTGACCGTGTCGGAAGCTCTTCGACGGCCCATGACGGCTCCCTCGTACAGCGGATACATGGGCCATTGAAATCAGGTGGTTGGCCTCCGCGAACGGCCTGCGCAGACGGCGCCGCCGAGAGAGGTCACCTGCCGCCGATCGCGCTCCAAGCCCCTGTGCTGTATGGGCTTGCTGCGCGTCAGATCGTGCGGATCTTCTTCCCGCGTCGGGCGCCCTCAAGGCGGTCGAGCATCAGCCGGGCGACGGTGCAACGGGCCACCGGTATGCCTTCGCGGTGCATCTGCCGCCGGACCTTCCGAACTCCGTAGACGCTGAAGTTGTCCGTGTGGACGCGGCTGATCTGAGTTTTCAGCTCCGTGTCGCGGATCGACCGGGCGCTGGGGGAGCGGTTCTTGGCTGCATAGTAGGCGCTCGTTGCGATTCGAAGGCACGGAAGCCGGGCCACGAGTCGACGAGAGAGCGACACGGGACCCGTTGCGCGTGCCTGGCCATCGTCATGGGTTGGCTTTGTTGCATGCCGGCGCGCCACAAGTGCCTCCATTAGAGCCCTTGCCGGGCGAGAATAGATCTGATCTACTTCCCCCGTTCTTGGCCAGGATGCGAAACATCCTGGCATCCCTGAATGCAGCGGTGTGGGCAGGAGGGAGGCTTCGATTCTGCGACTTGAGGACGGCTGTGGGGGCGGATGGGCCGCTGAAGATCTACAACAGCGGGGCATCGGCCATCTCGACAAGTACAAGGACGTGTAATGAAAAGATTGCACAAGATCCAGTGCAGCGTCGTCGCGATCGCGATGGCGCTCGCCTCTGCGGTCGGCAATTTCCGCAGCAGACGCAGGGGTATTCACTCCCCTTGTCCGCCACCATCTGCTGTGCGACCAGCGTGCCGTCCTGCAACATCGCCCCCCAGCACCATCACTGCCTGCCCGGCTGTATCCCGCGAGCCCCGCAGGCACTTGCTGTCCACGGCCACCCGCGCCTGCCCCTCGAAGCCTCGCAGCAGCTTCTCCAGTCCGCCCCATGACCGCGCTGCGGTGCCTTCGGCCTGGGGAAGGCACCGAACTCGGACACGATGCGCCGCGTGGTCACCGACCTGTAGTGGGTCAGATGTATTAGGTCTATCTTCCTGAAGGTGACAGATAGATTTTGTTTGACTGCTTGACTGGCCCGCGATCAAACCACACACTGCTGTGGGTCTGGGGTGCATACGCAGGTCTGGGCGGGGAGGGGGGCTTCGGTGAGGACTGCAGGCCGTCAAAAGAGTCTGAACCATGCGAGATCTGCGGTCAGTTGAAGTTGAGCATCTCGCAACCCGTCTCGGCACGACATCGAGGCGCCGCCGCTCCCGTGCCCGGGGTGCCACCGTGGACTGGCGCGTCGCTTCCCTCGCAGCAGAGGTAGCCGGCTGGTCCTGAACAACGACACTGGCGCTGTCGCCGGTGTTCTGAGTGAAGGAACGCCGACAAGTTCACCCTCACCTCCGCCACGGTAGGAGCCGTTCCTGACGCGTCGCGCGCCTGTCACTCCCGCATGCCCTGCAATGGCGGGGCGCGGAATGGTCACTGATGAAGAGGGGATCACTCGGCAGTGAGAAAAAGTCATAGAAAGATTGCGTCTTCCTTAGGGGTGATGATCATTGCATCACTCCTATTTGGTGCATCAACGGCAAATCAGGCATCTGCGCAGCAGGTGACAGGGAACGCTCCGTTCATCAACTCGTGGCTGGTGTCGGGCCCGTTCGATTCTCCGGTGGTCGACAAGCAGTACGACTGTGAAGCCGATGACTCGAAGCCCGGGTGGTCAGCCGTCGCCGACAGTGTCGAGACCGCGGCGGAGAACGGTGCCGCGGCCAACGCGGTCGACGGTGACCCGTCGACCATCTGGCACACCGCGTACTCCGGCGGTGTCGCACCCATGCCGCACTGGCTCGACATCACGCTGACCGAGCCGCACGTGATCGACAAGCTGACGTACCTGCCACGGCAGGGCGGCGGCACCAACGGGAACATCGCGAACTACGAGGTGTCGGTCAGCAACGACGGCGTCTCGTGGGGCACACCGATAGCCACTGGCACATTCAGCGCCGGGGCCGAAGTGAAGACGGTCACCTTCCCACCGGTCACTGCCAAGCACGTGCGGCTGCGGGCCCTGAGTTCGCAAAACGGGCAACCCTTCACCTCGGCCGCCGAGGTCAGCCTGTACGGTTCTGCGGGATTGCCGTCCGGCACCTACACCCCAGTCGACGGGAAGACGAAGGTCACCCCGAAGGTGGGCGAGTCGCTGAGCTTCGGTGACGAAGGCGCCAAGTGGGAGTACCTCGACGACCGCATTTACAACCGGACCTACGACGACTACCAGGATCTCTACGGGTACTACTCCGTAAAGAAGGGTGTCGATACGCGGAACAAGTACGTGTACGCGCACACGTACGTCTACAGTCCGGTCGAGCGGCAGGCATATTTCAATGTCGGGGCGAGCGGTTCGTATCGGCTGTATGCGAACGATAGCTGCCTGACGGCCCCAAGCACTCCGGTGGAGGTGCAGAAGGATCTGACGAAGCAAGCTGTTCAGCTGCACGCAGGCTGGAACAAGCTGATGATTCAGATCAAGCACACCTACACCGAGGACGTGAATTCAAATGGCGTGCCGATCGCCAAAGACCAGAACGTAGCCTATCTCGGGTTCTACGGCCGGGTGACGGACCAGAACGGCAACAAGATCAATGACCTGGTCAATTCCGTGGCAGGGCCGTCGGGGAGCCTGCAGATCGTGTCGCAAGGACTCTCGACCGACGATGCGATCCACACTTCGCTTCCGCAGGGCAACATGCCGACCGGCTACAAGGAATGGCCGTACGTCTGGAACAAGTCAGCCGCCTCCAACAAGTACGGCGTCTCCGCTTCGGCTTTCCAGTTCATGGCTGCTGGTGGCGCGCCGGGTTATACGTGGAAGATCGTCGACGGGAAGTTGCCCGGAGGTCTGGAGCTGGACCCTGACGGCTCCATCGCGACCGGACTGGTCGACGGGAAAGCCGACCTGAACAGCACCAAAGGCATCATCAGCATCAACACCAGGCCGGGCGACTACCACTTCACCGTCCAGGTGGCCGACAAGGACGGGAACACTGCTTCAAAGGACTTCACCATCACGGTGAAGGAGCGCCCCAACAAGTGGTTCGAAGAAGGCAGGGTCGGTGCACTGACCCATGCCACCCCGACATACAACTACTTCGTGGATCCGAACTACTCCGTTGACCGATGGGCAGAGAGAGCGAAGCGTCAAGGACACTCGCTGGTGTCGGTCGAGTCGCTGCAGCAGAACTACCTCTGGCCGTCCAAATTCGCAGACCCGAAGCACAGCAGGGCAGAGTATCTTCCCAAGGATGAGAACGGGAAGGTGGTAGACGGACTGAGGCAGTACGAGCAAGCAGTAAAGCGTCACGGCATGAAGTTCGGCTTGTACTACGCAACCGAGGGTGGCGGTCTGCAGCATTACTCCACTGATGTGCTCGTGCAGAACGTGGAGGATCTCATCCACCGCTATGCTCCGGACTATCTTTACTTTGACGGTCCGCAGGCAATGCCCAACGCCAATTTCGACGTGATGTACAGCCTCATTCGCAACTACAGCGACGAGGTCGTCGTGAACTCGAACGCCTGGGGCGTCGAGTACGGCGATCCGGACCTGCGAACCGACGAGGCGTCAGGCATCTACTCCCCAGCGCATGGGAATCACCTTCTGAAGCGGACGGTCATGGAACCGTGGAAGATGATCCACACGAAGAACATGTTGTCGCCGTACTACGGAAAGCGCGACGACTTCAGGCAGGTCGCCAAAGAAATGCTGATGAACGCTGGTCGAGGTCTTGTCGACAACAACGATCAAAGTGTTATCGACAGCCGGGGACCGAACTGGGACTCTCCCCAGGACATCGCCACGAGGTACCCGAAGGCTGTACAGGAGTTCATCGATGTAAGAGAAGGGCTGGCCGACTGGTTCGGGCCGAAGGGTAAGCCGGAGCGGCACGAGTCCACGACGGGCACAACGCCGTACTTCCTGGCCGGCTACGGCTACGAGGACGACGGACGAGGAAATTACGAAAAGTTCGCTCGCCCCAACAGCACGACTGGCCCGCAATGGGGTTACGCGACCGCCCGGGACAACAACATCTACCTTCACATCATGAAGGGGCCGGACGGCAAGAAGGGCCTCGATGCGATCAGCGACAAGTCGCTGACCATTCGCCCGGTCAAGGATCGGGTCAGTTCGGTGAAATGGCTGAACAGTGACAGCCCGGTCACGTCGTTCGAGCAGGACGGCGACAGCCTGACCATCAACCTGGCTGATCTGCAGGAAGACCCGATCGACACGATCATCAAGATCGTGACCGACAATCCTGAGCGCAAGTACAAGCTGACCAACATCGATGTGACCGGTGAGCAGCTGGCGCCGAAGGTGTTGAAGGTCAATGCCGAGGGCTACATGACGTATCCCGCCCTGAAGGCCAAGCTTTCGCGCGTGACCTACAGCAGCGCGAATCCTGGGATAGCTGAGGTTCGCCCGAGTGGAATCGTGCATCCGGTGTCGGATGGCACGACGAGCATCACGGTTCGCGGCACTTATGAAGGAGTGACCAAGCAAGGCGAACTGAAGGTGACGGTCAAGGATGGCCTCGTCTATGCCGCCGACACGATCAGCGCATCGCTGATGGTGGAGGGGAAAGAGGCATACGGCGAGTTCGGCCTGAACGACGGGCTCGAGTACAAGCTCGAAGGCAGGTCGGCCACAGGCGGGCCCATCGGATTGGACGCTGCACAGGTCAAATGGCATGGCGGAGTCGTCGATCTGACCGGCGGGGACAAGTACAAGCCGGTCGCCATCAAGGAAACAGATACGTTCGCGTTCAAGGGGAACAAGGTCATCACCCCGCAGGTCGAGGCATCCACGAGAGGAGTCGTCTGGGCAGACGTGACACTGAACGGTAAGACCTATACGACAAACCGGGTATTCATGGACCTGCTGCCGTACCGGAACCTTGCGAAGGGTGCCGAGATCACAGCCGGCCAGGGCCAAGATGCGGTGTCGAACCTCACCGACGGCAGGCTCATCGACGGCGATCACTTCGATCAGTCGAAGTGGTCGGTACCAGGAAGCGAGCAGACTTGGATTCAATTCAAGCTTCCCGCGAAGTCTGATGTCTCGAACATCGCCATCAACTTCAACACGCTGGATCAGCGATACGTCAACACGCCCAAGACGATCAAGATCCAAACCAGTGTCGACGGCGTGACCTGGAACGATGCCAGCACCGTCAACGGCCCAAAGGGCACTGCCTATTTCGGGTTCAGCGACCAGTACCCGCTTAGCGCACAGGCCCAGTACGTGAAGTTGGTGTTCGACGGCGGCTCGAACGGGTCAACTACCGACCTGCTCGAGGTCGCCATCAACGGAAGGTAGGTGACCGGTAGCCGGTCAGCGTCGTGGTTTTTACCAGTCACGACGCTGGCCGGTTGCCAACGAAGGAGGACCGGTGCCAGCGCCTCAGTCCGTGCAGGTCAGTGCCTACGGTCGATGTGTCCACCATCAGTGACCCAGGCCGGGGGTGCCCAATGAGCCAGCCCGGGAGTGATGCCGACCGCATGCGTCGCAGAGAGTTGCACGACGCCGCGTCGGCTGGGGAAGGTCCCCGCCCATTGCCGTGGACCAGCCCGGAGGGGAAGCCCTGCTACCTGAGCACTGATGGCCGGGGCTACCTCTCTACCTCGCCGACAGCATCGAGACGGTGCAGCTTGGCATGGGCCAGGAGCTGCTGGAGTACGCCCGAGAAGCCACGGCACCCGGAGCGCCAACTCTTTCGGCACCGAATACCGTTGGCTGGCCTGCCGGTTGATCGAGGCCCTGGCGGACGCGCTCCGTCTGTTCGCCACGCACCGCCGTGTAACTGTCAACGTGGTCTCCGCGGAAGTCGCCACGAGCTGACCGGAGTTTCGGCCAAGCCTGAGGCCGGGGGAACGGTTGCAGTGGGTTCAGGCGAGGCCTTGGCGGTGCGCGTAGGCGATGGCCTGGCCTCGGTCGCAGCTGCCGGTCCAAGGACGCCGAGTTGCTTGTGCTCCGGCATGAGAATGCGGTGCTACGGCGTCAGCTTGCAGAGCCTGTCCGCTACGAGCCCGCAGACCGGTTCTGGCTGGCCGCCCTGTCCAGGCTGATACCCCGCTGCCGCTGGCGCGAAGTCTTCCCCGTCATGCCCGGGACCCTGCTGGCCTGGCATCTCAGGTTGATCGCCGCGAAGTGGGACTACGGGGCTTCCCCCAAGGCCGGGTAGTTAGCGTTATCGCAGGTCATGCAAGGGAGTTGGTGACCACATTGTGGCGGTGTAGAGGCCGGGGCCGATCTTGTGGATGAGGCCGTCGGCGGCCCAGCGGTTCAGTTGTCTGTACATGGTGTCCAAGGTGATGTCGCCGAAGTGAGCGGCGATTTCACGAGGCCGCCACAGGCGGGTGGGGTCTTCGTGAAGCAGGGACAGGATCCGGTGCCGACGGCGCTCGGCGGGGGCGGCATGCCGGTCGTCCCTCGATGCGGTGGGCAGCGTGCGCTCTTCGGCCCCGGGCACGAGGACGGTGACGTCAAGGCTCGTGACCGCACGGCTGGTGTCGGGCCGGCTGTCGTCGCGGCGCTCGCTGTAGCGGGACATGGGTGACTTGACTTTGCGGGTGCTGACGCGCTGCCGCCTGGGTGGCAGGAGGCGGTTCAGGAGCCGGTGCCCGATCAGCCCGACCAGTTCGGTGCCGTCGCTGCTGGAGACGACATCGGCGGCCTGGATGACCTGGTCACGGGCGGTTTGGAGGGCAATGGTGAAGCAGCAGCGGTCCGGATCGGTGCCGGGCCGCGACTCCGCGGCGTCGACCATCACGGTCCGCAGCACCTGGTAGAGCGTCAGCAGGGCCCACATCTCCTGCTCGACGCCGACCGGGTCGCCCGAGCGGAGGTTCCGCCCGGCCATGATCGTGTGCCGGAGGGCGTAGTACGCCGATTCGTGTTCCCACCGCTGGTGATAGAGGGCGACCAGGGCGGTGGCGGGGTAGCGGCGGGCATCGGTCAGGGTCGTGACCAGCCGGTAGGCGCCGGTAAAGGTCGTGCCGTCCGCGCAGGTCACCGTGATCTGCGCGTCGACGATCCGCACGCGTACGGTGCCGATGACCGACAGGTACGAGCCGTCGGCGAGCCGGGCCAGGACAGGGGTGCGGCGATTACTGCGGAGCCGGCCCAGCACCTGAGCGCGGGTCGCGGCCACCGCGGCCAGGAAGTCGTTGCCGTCGAAGCCCTTGTCCCACAAGACCAGCATGTCCGGCCGCAGCAGATGCAGCAGGCGGGAGGCATAGCCGGTCTCGCCCTCGGCGGTCGGTCCGAACACCGCGCCGATCAAGGCCCGCGTTCCGGTCTCGACCAGCGTCATCAACTCCACTGTCGGATAACCGTGATGAGACGTACGTCCCAGCCAGGCCCGGTTGCGTGCGCTGTCGGGGACCCGCTGGGAACTGCAGCCGTCGAACGACACCGTCCGGTACGGGCCGAACCGCACACCCGGCGTTGTCGGCTGGGCCAGTGGCCCCACGAGTATCTCGAACAACGCCCGCACCGGCGCCACCCCCAGCCTGCGGCGCAGGTCCCGCAACGCCTTCGCGGTCGGAGAGACGACCGGCATCCCCACCAGCGGTGCCGTCAGCTTGTCCCAGACGAGCCGGTAGCCGACCTCGGGGAACAGACACATCGCGAGCAGGAAGTAGACCCCTACCCGGGACGGGAGATCACGCAGCCGCCGCTGTACCGTCCGCGTCTCCTGAAGGACCGCGTCGACGAGCTCAAACGGCACGACAGCGGTCAGTGCACCCAGATGGCCCGGCGCGAACCGGCCCGCGGCCACGGTGACCGTACGGGTGATGGCCGTCACGGCGGACGGCAGGACAGAATGGAACGGCAACGGAGCTCCTCGGGTACAAGCTGTCTTGGACGACTTTCTGTACCAACGAGCTCCGTTGCTCTGCGTCGGGAATCCTTCAACTCCCTTGCATGACCTGCGAGAACGCTAACTACCCGGCCTTGGGGGAGGGCCCCTACAGCGCCCGACGCGCCCGCACCGGACGGCCACCGACCAGTGCCGCCCTCAGGGAGCTGATCCTGCAGTTTGCCCGGGAGAACCCGCGATGGGGGCACAGGCGGATCCAGGGCGAACTGGCCCGACTTTGGGTATCCGACCGCAGCCTCCACGGTCTGGGGGATCCTCCACACGGCCGGCATCGACCCGGCCCCGCGCCGTACCGGCCCGACCTGGACGGAGTTCCTCACCAACCAGGCCGAAGGCATCCCCGTCGAACCCTGCGTGCGGGTGCGCTGGAGGGAGCGGTGGATGGTGACGGTGCCGCCGTCGAGGTCGAGGTCTTCCCAGTGGAGGCCGAGGAGTTCGCCCTTGCGGAGTCCGGTGCGCAGTGCGAGTTCGTACAGAGCGTGCAGCCGGTTGTCGTTGGCCTCGTAGAGGAACTGCCGGGCTTCGGAGACGGTGAGAGGCTGGAAGCGTCTGGGGCGGGGCGTGGCGGTCTTGACGTTCCGGGCGACGTTGCGTGGCAGCTCGTCCTCGCGGACGGCGCGTTCCAGGGCGGATTTGAGGACGGCGTGGACGTACGTCACGGTCAGCGGGGACAGGCGCTTTTCGCAGCACTGGCCGATGGCGCAGCAGGACCGCCGGACGGAGTCTCGTTCCTGGGCGCAGCATTGGCAGGTGGTGCGGAGCCCGTCGAGCAAGGTGCGGACGTCGCGGGCGGTGAGCCGGGCGAGCTTCTTGGTACCGAGGCCGGGGTTGAGGTGGAGGCGGCGTAGCGGGGGTGGGTGTTCTCTCGCAAGTGGTGAACGGCGACGCCGTCCAGCCAGTACGCAGGGAGATTCGGGTGTCCTTTCAACCGGATACGTCGTTGTCCACAGAGACCTCTCTGTCCACAGGGGGCTGGGAGCTTTGACGGGGCGGTGCCACGATTGCCTTATACACACATTTTCAGGGAGGGGATCGAGGTCATGAGCGCAGAGCTGAACAGAGTGAGTGAAGCGCTGTCGGAGTCGGACGCATACACGGTTCTGGCCGCCGCATGGGATGCGCTGGACCTCGCGGGCCGTCTGGCGGACGCCATCGCTTGGGACAACGCGAGCGACGAACTGCAGGCGCTCGTCGTTGCGCAGGAATGCTTCACCGCCCGGGATCTGCTGCCCGTGCCGGAGACGGGCGTTCCCCTCAAGCTGGCAGAGATCGAGCCCGGAACGGCCGGTGTTGCTCCCTACATCGGCCTGCTCGATCGGACCCATGGGGCGCTTGTTCGCCTCGCCTCGGCCGGGGACAGCAGCTCAGGCGCGCAGAGCCGCCTGAGCGAGGCGGCCCGACACGCATCCGCCGCGCGGGAGGCCCTCACGACGGTCCGGGAGCAGTAGTGGCCACTCTGGGAGAGCTCTTCGATACAGCCGGCGCGAATCTGCGAGCCGCGGCCGAGCAGCCCGTCACGTCTGACCGGGCAGCCGTGAGCCGCCTCTTAGACCAGTTCTTGGCGGATCTGGCTGCGGGGCTCAGCGTCATCGACGACGCCTCGCCGGCCAGCGACCTCGGCTTCCACGTTGCCCAGGCCCGAGATGCATTGCAGACAGCTCAGCGACTGCTGCCATCCCCGGCGGCGATCGCGTCCGGCTCGGCGGGGGACGGCATCGCGGGTGCGACCGCAGCTGTCAACGCGGTGCGTGATCTCATCGAGAGCCATCACGGGCCCGACCGGGCCCCGCTGACCGCTTACGCCTACGCGTTCAGTACCCGTCCCGCTCGCGAATACCTTGCCCGACGGTCCGCCGAACTCGTGTGGGAGGCAAATCGGATCGTTATCGTCCTGGGCAGGGGCGTCGAGGACCCCGGCGTTGAAGCAGCCTTCGCCAATGTCCGATCATCTCTGGCCAAGGCTGCGGTATTCGGCCGGGAGGGGACCCGGAACGCCGACTGGGGGATCGCGGCCTTCTCGCTCGCATTGCCCGTCGAACCGGTCCAGGCGCACGGCAGCGACGACACCCGGGATGTTCCCGAGCGCCTGGCTGAGGACTGCGACCGGCTGTCCCGGGTCGCGTTCGACACCCTGCACGACCGATCCGGACATCGGCTGAGCGGATCGGACCTGCAACAGCTGTCCCGCTGGACAGCGATGGGACGCCTGCTGTCGGGCCGATTGCTGTTGCGCGTCGCCGAACAGCTCCCGGACGCGGCGATCGCTGCAGTTCAGCGGGAGGCAGCCGGAGCCCTGCGGAGTTCCGCACAGGCGTGGCAGCAGTCTGCGGCCGCGTGGCATCGGATTGTGGACCTGGCAGACCCTCGGGCCCACCCCAAACTGCCGCCGCCCAGCTATGACATCGTCCGACGCGGCCAGGTGGTCCGCCTGCCGCAGGTCGTCCCCCACCCGGCCACCGTGATCGCCCACACCTCGGCCGTGCGGGTGGGCCAGCTGCTGTTCGGTGCGCAGTGGCGACCGGACGGAGCAGGACGCGCCGAAGCGCGGCCAGTTCGCGAAATCCTGGACGACGTGCAGGGCGTGGGCGCTCTGGCGGCATTGCTGTACCGGCTGCCCGCCACCGGGTGGCAGCTGGCCGCAGCCGCGCCGCTGGCGGTGAAGCGGGCACAGAGCGGACTGGTTACCGACTCCGTCGAGCACCGACCCGGCCCCGACAATCCAGGACAGCGGCGCTTCTACTCTGTTCACCACCGACAACTGGACTCGCTGACCGGCACGTACCGAGCCGTGATGCCCGCCGAGCAGATCGCTGCGGCAGCACTGCTGGAGACGGCACGCCAGGGCGGAGCCACCGTCCCACGAGCTCTCCTCGATGCCGCGGCGCACCGTAACATCGCGGCACAGCAGCCATGGGGCCATGCGCAAACGCCGCGTCCCGCCGTACGAGCTGGGATCCCCGGGCCGCGCACGCAGCCATCTGCACTGGGGGGAGGATTCCGTCTGTAGCTCCTGCCCGGCAGATTCGTCCTTTGCGGACCGGTCGGATCGCTCGTCGCAGCGCGGCGTTTCTGCTGGTCAGAGCAGGCATGGTGGGCACGGATGCACAGGCTTACGAAATCAAATAGGGCCATCCTTCACACCCAGTAGCCCAAGGAGGTGTGGCCTCACAACCGCCTCGTGTGGGTGATGGCCCATGTGTCGTCCGCACTTCTGCGGCGGAGAGCCGTTGACCCTGGCATGTGAAGGATCATGTGTATGACAGTCGGTGCCGTACTACTCGTGTCGGCCCCGACGCTCGCGGAGGCCAACGGCAAGGTCAGTTCCGTTGAGACTCACCGATGTACCCGGAGCGAGGACTACTGCATCGTCATCGAATACACCGAGGCGTCGCCCCACCGGGTGCCGAATCATCGCCCACAAGGTGTCGGGCAAGAAGGGGCACGCCTACTGGGCCTGGTGGACGTACAGGAAGTCCGGAGGGGGCTCGAAGGTCAGCGGTTGGAAGAAGTCCAGCTGGACAGGCGACAACGGCAGGGCACCCGGCGTTGCAGTGGAGACCCTGTGGGGCCACAGCGGACGGGCAGGCGGGTACAAACTGACCAAGGGGACGGTCTGTACCCAGTTCAAGGGCTCGAAGCAGAAGGCACGCTTCCGGCTCGGCTGACGCAGCGACTTACCATTCGTTCGCCCTCCACGGACCGCCCACACTGCTGTTGCCGGGAGACACTCCTCCACGCTGAATCCGCAGACCACTCGTGATCGAAGGTCGCCTGTATGGCCGAGCGAGTCTCGCCAGTGTCCGTTTCGCAGGAAGCGCTCAGGGATACGGTCGCCTCCACGAGTCCGGCCCGTGTCGTCGTCCGCGCCGATTCCGTGTTGAGGTGGAGCGGGCTCCCCAGACCCGGTGCCGGTCCAGGTCCTTGAATCCGCAGGCGAGGAGCAGGCGGACGGTTTCGATTTTGTAGCCGACGCCCCATGCGCCGGAGCGCAGCGCGAGGCTGAACGTGGCGCCAGGGGGCTGGTGCGGGTCGTCGGCTCGACGAGCTGCGTGGCGCGTACCGTCCCACCTGGGCTGTTCGTACGGGCACTGGCTCTGCGTCGCAGCGAGCCTCCAGGAGTGCGTTCGGCTCGATTCGCTTGGCCGCCAGCAGCCGCGCTGCTCGGCATCGGCCGGGACGGTGACGGGGAGGTCGGACCGGTGCCGAGACGGCGGCGCATCGTGATCGCGACTGTATGAGTGCCGTCCGGAGTGCTCGAGGGAACTCCCTTCGTACTTCCTTCCCAGATGTCAGATCTTGCGTACTTTCCGGCTGTCCGATCTTGCGTACGGCGCCGGGAAGCATCGCGCGGTGCGCGATGCTTCCCGCTTGCTGGTGGCAGTTCTTGATCGGCTTCTGCGGGCTGGCGGGTAGCCCGGGACAGGTCTCGTCTCCAAAGGCTTCGGTCTGGTCTCCACCAGCAGGGGATCGGGCTTGAGGATGCCCACACCAGCGGCTCGTGTGGCAACAGAACACGTCAAGCCCACCCCGAACGGGCCCTTCGTTTTCCGTTCCGGGTGGCTTTGACCGCCGGACGCTACTGCTGGACGAGGCACTGTCAGACGCGAGCAATTGGCGCGGATCGTCCGTGCTGTCGCTGGTCTCGGCCCTGCCCACCGACACGGGCGTGGTCCGGAAGATGAGCTGGTACATCGTCGAAGACGGGCAGTGCGTCGAGGCCGGGGAGCTGAACCAGCGCGAGTACGGCGCTTGTGCGGGCCACATTCACCCCGGGCGGAGGCTGAAAGAGCGGCCGAGGAAGGACGCACGGTCGCCACCCTGCCCGGCCGCTTCGGCGCCATCTGACGACACCTCCCTCGTCACGCACCCGCCCAACATCCATCCCCAGGAGTCTGCTTGTCCCTGTCCCTGATCCAGGGTTCCGTCGTTCTCGCGATCGGCCGGGAAGGATCACGTGAGTCCGAGGGTCACCAGCGGCCGCGTCATGTCCCGCCCGTGATGGCGCAGGCCCTCGGCGATGTAGTCCCGCCCTGCCAGGCGGAGCGCGCCGATGGCCAGGTTCCGCAGGGAGGCATCGCCCGCGGTGCGCTGCCGGTCCGCACCCGCGAGGCATCCTCCCCGAATGTCACATCCTTGACATGGTGCTCACGATTCTCAATCGCCCAGTGCCCGCGTACGCGTTCGGCCAGGTCAGCGGGTGTCGCCTGGTGGGCCGTCAGGCTGGTGACTGCGTAGACGCGTTCGATTCGACCCAGAACAGCCTGTAGCAGCACTCCTCGGTCGTCCTGGACGAGCCGCAGCGGGTGGACCGGATCGCGCTCGGCGAGGACATCCGACGCGGAGGCATGCAGGCCCAAGCCGTCGCGGTCGAAGGGGCGGACCTCGATGACTGGGCACGGGGCGCGCAGCGCCGTTCGAAGCGGTGCGCGCCGCGTGCGACAGACTCAGCCGAGGTTGATGCGCTCGCCGGTGTGCTCCACGGCGGTGACCGTGTTGCCGGAGGTGGAGGTCCAGCTCGAGCGGGGGGTGAAGTGGCCTGCGGTCAGGTCCTCCTGGGTGACGACGTGGTACGGGGTAGTGCAGGTGTACGAGGCGTCCGCGGCCAGGCCGCGCCAGCGGCAGTTGCGGGCGGCGGTCGCCGGGTCGAAGTCCTCGAGGTTCCCGCTCGGCGCGACTGTGGTGGCGGCGTCCGAGAGGTTGGTGACGGTGTAGGTGAAGGCCAGCTCGTCGCCGACCTGGTAGCCGTCTGTCTGCGGGTTGGTCAGCTTGCCGCCCGTGACGAGGATGCGGCCCGGCGTGAGCTCGTCCTCGGTCTTCGGCACCTTGACCGTGAGGGTGCTCTTCGAGGTATGTCCCTTCGTGTCGGTCAGCGTGGCGGTCAGGGGGTACGCGCCGCCTCGCGCGCTCGCCGGGGCGGTGAGGGTGGTCTTCACGGTGGCGGATGCGTCGGGCAGGATCCGGTCCGGCGCTGTCAGGTCGTACGACCAGCCAGCGGGCACCGTGAGGGCGAGGTCCTGCACGTGGAGCGCGCTCCCGCTCTGGTTGGTCACCGTGAGCTCGAACGACTGCGTGGTGCCGCGCTCGACGGAGGCGCCGGAGGCCGTGACCGGAGCGGCGACGCCGTTCAGCCAGGCGAGGTTGAACTGCGCGAACCGGATGCCGGCGTTGCCCCCGCCGGGCTCGTAGAGCAGGCCCATGTTGCCGTTCGGCAGGGTCGCCAGGGTTGAGTAGGCCATCCCGCCCGGCTGGAAGACGCGGCTGACCGGCCAAGTCTCACCGTCGTCGAAGCTCATCCGGATCGTGCCGTTGGCGCGCTGGCTGGTGGAGCCGGCGTTGGAGAACAGCAGCACCTTGGCCCGGTCGGAGCCCTTCGGTGCGTTGGGGTAGGCGCGGACGATGGAGGCGTTGTTCGTCGGGTCCGGCAGCTCGCGGTCGATCGTCACCTCGCCGTAGGTGACGCCGCCGTCCTCGGAGATGGCGACCTTGCGGTAGCCGGAGCGTTGGGAGTCGCGGGAGTTGAGCATGACGCGGCCGTCGGAGAGCTCCACGGTCTTGTTCTCGTCCATGCCGACGCCGACGGGCTTTCCGGCCTTCCAGCTCTTGCCGTGGTCGTCGGAGTAGACGGACATGGCCTGGAAGGCGCCAGCAGCGTTGATGATGGTGAACTGCTGGATCAGGCGCCCCGCGTGCTCGCCGTACTTCAGCTGGATGCCCCGGCCGGCGGCCGCGAACCGGGACCGCCAGCCGAGGTCGGTGGTGATGTCTGCGGTGATGACCTCGTGCTCCCAGGTCCGGCCGTCGTCGCGGGAGACGCTGACCTCGGCGTGCAGCACATTGCGGTTGTCGGGGGCGACGCCCGCCTGCGAGCCGCCGAAGCCCTTGTCGAAGGACTTCACATGGAAGTTGAAGATGTCGCCGGTGTGGCGGTTGACGATGTAGCTCGGGTCGGAGTAGCCCTCGATGGGTGCTTCGACGTTGCCCTTGTGGACGAGGGTCGGCTCGCCCCACGTCGTGCCGCCGTCGGTGGAGCGACGCTGCACGATGGAGTTGGGGCCGGGCGCGTCCATCGAGGTAGGCCGGCCGTCGTATGAGGCGAGGATGTCGCCGCCGTTGGTGACGGTCAGTGCCGGGATGCGGTAGTTGGGGAATCCGCCCTCGCCGTTGGTGGCGAGTTGCTGTTCCGTGTAGAAGGGCGTGCCCGCTTGCGGAGGCGTGGCGTCGAAGTCCGGTGCCGGCTCGGCGGCCGCGGCCGTGGGTGTGACGCCGGTCAGGGCCACGACGGCGGAGAGGCTGGCCAGCCCTGCTTGCCAGTGAAGTCTTCGACTAAAACGGGACATAACTGCCCTTTCGTCCGGAGTGGCGCGTGTCCGCTCCTTCTAATTTCGCCGAAGCATAAGACGTCAGATGTCCTCAAGTGAAGGCCTGCCGTGGAGGAGAAGTGTGAAGTCGGGTGACGGTGACCCGCCGCCACTTCGACGGCATGAGCATGGCCAGCATCTACATCTCGTCCGATGCCTACCAGTGGTTCGAATCGGGCCCGGTGCAAGACGTGGTCATTCGCAACAACGTCTTCGAGCGGCCGGCCGGTCCGGTGATCTGGTTCGATCCGACCAACCGCGAGGTCGTGCCGGGGCAACCGATGCACCGTAACGTGTTGATCGAGGACAACAGGTTCGACATGGCCGGGGGCGCCTTGGCGGCCGGCCGGAGCGTCGGGGACCTGACCTTCCGGAGCAACCACGTCAGGCGGCACGCATGAGTGAAGCTCCAGGGCGGCGCTGAACGGATGCGCATCGGTGACACGGCCCGGGTGACCGCCCAGACGCTGCCCGCGCGGTACACGGCTCCGTTGTTTACCTTCGACAGTGCCGACGACATCACGATTGCCCGCAGCGACTACGCGGACGACTTCAACGATCGGATCAACACCCGGAACATGGATCCGACCGGGGGCACGGTGGTCGGCGACGACCTTGCCCTCAAAGCCGACAACCAGACGTCCGGCCCAGTGGTGATCACCTATTCGAGCAGCAACGAGAAGGTTGCACAGGTCGATGCCGACGAGGTCGTCACAGCGGTCGGCAGCGGCAAGGCACAGATCTGTGCCCATGTCACCGTCGGCGGGCGGGAGATCGCGGGGTTGTGGATGCACTCAAGTCGCTGAGGGGGCAGACTGAAGTTAAAGGACAACACAGCCTCGTGCTGCTCTCTGTGCGTCAGTCTGGATACGGCGTGCAGAGCTCTGATGATCGTGTCCGTTCCCGAGAGTGGGCAACGCGCTTGCGGGGCAAGGCCCCCCGTGGCTGCCATTGAACGTGTGCGGACCCTCGCCGAACACGAACGCCCCATGCAGGTGCAGGGTTCGAGTCACTCGGAAGTAGGCGAAACGATGGCTAGGAAAACTACGCGATGGGCTGTGGCTTCGATTGCCGCCGCCTTTCTGGCGGTGGGTGGGGTAGCGATACCCAGCAGCTCCGCCTCCGCAGCTGTGAACGCTAAACCGTGTGCCTCACCGTCGGCGAACTGCAAGATGGTGAACCTTCTTAGCTGCACGATCGACGGCTGTAAGTGGACGAAAACCCAGGAGTGCCCTATGCCTCATGCCTCCTCCTAAGTGCCAGGGCCCATTGGATTTCGATTGCCATATGGGTATTTCGGGCATGTTTCGGGGGTGAGCACGGCTGCGCCGTAACGCCACACGCGGCACACAGCCCCGTCGGCCACCGCACAGGGTATGGCTGACGCGGAGTTCTCTAGTCCGGAGACTGCGGGAACACAGCTGGCCCCGGACCAGTACGCCGGTTCGGGGCCAGCGTGGGACAGATCAGTAGCTGCCGCTGGAGAGAATGTCGCCGGCCGTGTCGTAGTTGTGCGGGTACTGCTGAGACACGGGCGTGGTCTCCTGATGGGGCGGTAGCGGGGGACTCGACGCCAACAACCCGACCCGTCCTCTCTTCCGAGCCCTGTCGACGAAGGGCAACCTGAAGGGGCGCAGCAACGCCACGGTGCGGGGGCTGCACCTGTCCGGCAGAACGATCAACGAGATCGTGAAGAAGCGTGCGGCCGCCGGGGTGACCTATATCAACGTGTCCCGCTCGAACGATTTCGCGGCTGTGGCCTGCACGTTTGCTGATTCTGGCGACAAGGCCTCGACTGGCCTGCGGCGATCTGCGGATGTCGCTGTCGGTCGTCGCCACGCTCGTCCGGAATCTGATCACCGTGCCCGCTGCCGTACTGCGCAGCCGTATGGCCAAAGATGCGGAAGTTCTCGCGCTCCGGCATGAGAACGCGGTGCTGCGTCGGCAGATCGCCCGGGTCTGCTACGAGCCCGCCGACCGGATCTGGCTCGCCGCACTCTCCCGGCTGATCCCGCGCGAACGCTGGCGCCAGGTCTTCGCGGTCACCCCCACCACACTGCCGGCCTGACACCGTCAACTCCTCGCCCGCAAGTGGGCGTTCGCCCAACGCCGCCGCCCCGGCCGACCCTCCACCGCGCCCGCCTTCAAGCAGCTCATTCTGCGCCTGGCCCGCGAACCGCACCTGGGGCCACCGCCGGATTCAGGGCGAAATCGCCAGCCCGGGCTACCCGGTCGCCCCGTCCACAGTCCGGGACATCCTGCATGCCGCCGGCATCGACCTCGCCCCGCAGCGCTCCGGGCCGACCTGGCGCCAGTGCCGCACCGACCAGGCCCACGGCATCATCGCCGCCGACTTCCTCCACCTCGACACCGTGTCACTCAAGCGCCTCTACGCCCTGGTCGTCATCGAGCACGGCACCCGGCGCCTCCACCTCGCCCGCGTCACCGCCCCTCCCACCGCGCAATGGACCGTCCAGCAGGACAGGAACCTCGCCGTGATCCTGGACCGCCGCATCGACTCGCTGCGTTTCCTCCTCCGGGACCGGGACATCAAGTACACCCGTGCCTTCGACGCCGCCTTCGAGGCCGACGGCGTGGAGATTCTGCTCAGCCCACCACGGGCACCCAAAGCGAACGCGATCTGCGAGCGAGTCGTGGGCACCCTCCGCCGCGAGCTCCTCGACCGCATGCTGATCTACAACGAGGCCCACGCCGTGAAAGTGCTGACCGAGTACATCCAGCACTACAACGGACACCGCCCCCACCAATCCCGCCAGCAGCCACCCCCGGACAGCGACCAACCGTCCAACCCGGCCGCCATCACCGACCTCCAGGCCCACCGAATCCGGCGACAACCCATCCTCGGAGGATTGATCAACCAGTATCACCGCGCCGCCTGACCAAACGACACCACCACAGCTCACAGCACCGAATCGTATTTTCGAGCGGGACAGGTGGCGGAGGTCATCGTTGCCGAGACCGGCGGTGACATGTCCCGGTTCCCCTCGGCCAAGCACCTGGCCTCCCGGGCCGGGCTGTGTCCGGGATACCACGAATCGGCGGGCCGCGCTGGGGATGGCCGCGTTCGGAGCGACACGGACCAAGGACTCGTTCCTGCAGGCACGCTACAAACGGCGGACCTTGCGCCGTGGTCCGATCAAGGCGCTGGTCGTCATCGAACACTCGATCACCATCGCGGTCTGGCACATGCTCCACGACCACGTGCCCTACCACGAGCTCGGCGGCAGCTACTTTACTCAACGAGATCCCGAACGGGTCGCACGCCGAGCCGTCTTCCGGCTGAACGAACTCGGCTACCCGGTCACCCTCGACCCGATGGAGGCCGGTGGATGACCGAGCACGGCCGAAGCCCGGCGGAGATGACCCCCGACCGGGCCCACACCCTTGCCCGAAACCCCCTCCACCTGCAGTTATTTACGTGTCAGAGTCAAGCTTAGGCCAGGCGCTGTACGCGCTGAACCCGGACCAGGAACCCGCGTCTTTGATGGACGCGATCGTCCTGACCTGAAGGCGGATAGCATCCGACCCGTGATCACGTCCCGGCCCGGCCGGCCGAGACATTGCCCGTATAGGAGTCAGAGGATGCGCCAGGCGACGGCGTACGGCTGGGCGAACTGGGTGATCCGGAAGGCGCTGACGACGACTTCGGCCTCCCCGGTGGGGATCTCCCGCCAGTGCACTTGTTCGACGTTGTTGACGCGGTCGAACCCGGGATCCGTGCCCATGTTGCCGTGGCGTTCCTGACCGCCTGCGCGGACGATCAGGTCGAGGTCGTTCTGCAGGGCTGGGCCAGGGGGGTCCGTCCAGACGAGGGTGACTTTCAGGGTGCGGGTCGCGCCCTCGGGGATGTTGATGCTGAACGCGCGCTCTTCTCCCTGGTCCAGCTCCTTGGCGTCGGTGAAGCCCGCCTGGCCGGCATCGGTCGGGAGGACGACGGCGCGCTGGAGGTTGACGATGCCGAAGCCCGAGTTGTTGTTGGGGGAGGGGCCCGCCTCGGAGGGGATGTACTGGCCCTTGAGCTCATCGGCACCGTTGATCAGCATGGCCTTGATGAGCGCTGCACTGGGCTTTGGCGTGCCGTTCTTCACCAGCGTCTCGCGCAGTACCGCCACACAGCCGGCGACCAGCGGGGTGGCCATGCTGGTGCCGCTGTCGAACATGAACGCGGGATCCGTGGAGACGCCGAAGAGACCGTGGTCGGGCGCGATCCGCGAGCGTGTCGAAAGGATCGCTGTGCCGGGAGCGACCATGTCGGGCTTGAGCCGCCCCTCCTGGGTCGGGCCGCGGCTGCTGAAGGCCGCCATCCCGGCGGGGTTGTCCGCCATCCTGTCGCCGCGGATCGGCGGGGCGGGGTACGAGAGCGGCCTCAGCTCGTCATAGGTGTGGGGGATCTGGGGGCGGTCGCCCTCGCTGGCGCCGACGGTGATGATGTTCTTGGCCCCGGTCTCCCCGCTGACGGCCTTCAGGTTGATACGACCGTCACCGTCGCGGTCCGTACCGTCGTTGCCCGCGGCGAAGCAGATGACGAAGTCCTTGTTGTCCCAGACGAACTGATCGACCTCGCGCGCGCTCTTGTTGTACGGAAGGCCCGGGGTGATCGGACCCCACGAGTTGGTGTGGATCCGCGCCTCGTCCTCCAGGAAGGGCGGTTCGAACAGGTCATGCAGGTTCTGCGGGATGCCGGACAGCGAGCCGTCGTCGGCCAGCATGGACTGGAGGACCAGTCTCGCTTCGGGTGCTGTGCCGGTGATGGCTCCGCCCATTGACGCCGACGTCCCGTCGCCGAGGACGGAGCCCGCCACGTGGGTGCCGTGCCCGTCGGGGTCGTCCGTCCGCGCGGGGCTCGTACGGCCCAGGGCGACCAGGCGCTTGACCCGGCCGGTGAAGGCGGGGTGCACATTGGTGGTGGACCCCTTGTCGAACCCGGTGTCGGCGACACACACGATCTGGCCCTCGCCGCGGAACTTTGTGCCGTTGAGGGACACGTGGGCGTGCATCAGGTTCCCTGAGACGGTGTTGTACAGTACTCTCTCGGGGACCTCCTCGATCTCCTTCACCTCGTCGAGCGCGGCCAGCGCGGGCAGGTTCTCCGCCCGGACGGTCATGCGTACCTTGTCGCGGTCGGGCTCGACGTCGCCGGGGCTGACACCGGCTGCCGTCGCGATCCGGTCCCGGAGCCGGTCCGAGCTCACCTCGACGTCCTCGTGCAGCACGATGTCGACGGTCCGGGTCTGGGGACCCACCGCCTCCATGGGGTCGACCAGCACGGCGAACCCCGGGCGGAGTCGCTTCGACCGGAGCGACTGGGCGATCTTGAAGCCCTTGAAGTACACGTCCGCCCAGGCCACGAAGGACAGGGCGCGTACGGCATCCAGATTCGTGGGCCGGAAGCCGCACAGATAGGTGTCGTCCGGAACGTATTCGTGGATCACCACCCCAAGCGCCGCGAGTTCTTCCTTCTCCTCGGCTGTGGGTGGGTGTGTGGTCTGGACGAGGAGGTAGTTGGACGCGGAGGCGTCCTCGGACACCAGCGATGCGGTGGCCAGGTCAGCTGCCTGGGCCAGCGGGTCCACCGTGACGCCGTTGATGGTGATACGGGACATGCCGAACTCCCGGAGGGGGTGGGGAAGACGCGCACCGGGCAGCCATGGCGCCACGGCACTGCCCATGCCGACACCCACGTTGCTAAAGCCCGTCTGAACCGGTGGCACGCCAAGCTGCGTGGTTGTTTCCGTTCGTCAACACGCTAGGCGGGCGACTGCCCACCTGCACGTCGAGCCTGGATGGTGGCCCCCATCCGGGCTCACTATTACTCCGCAGGGCACTCGACAGCGGCGTCAGCCTGCGCCTCCACGTCTACGCGGGGCCGGCGGCGACGTGTTCCCGTCCCGCATCAGGTCCCACTCACCCCGCCCTGGACCAGATGAGGAACCTGTGCTGGGCTTCGAGATGCCGGAGGAGGGTGGTAAGGCGCCCGGCACGAGAGGGTGCCTCGGCGCCGGTGCCGGAAGTCCTGCGGTTCATCGCCGCCCCCTGTGCGAGGCGGGAGCGCAGCCGGTGGTCGTGCCCTCGTGTCCCGTGTGCGGCCGACTTCGTCGTTTGGGATCGCTTTATGGCGGACAGCGGGTTTGCGGGTCCTGCTACGCCAAAGCGCACGCCGCCACCTGCAACTGCTGCGGCAAGGCCAAGCCGGTTACCGGTAGTTCGTTACTAAGGCGATCATTAGTAGGTAGACAGGTTCGCCTGCGATGATGGTCAACATGCGGGAGAACGACGGTCGGAAACTGGATCACGGGACGCTGGAGGCGTTGCGGATCCGGACGGTGCGGCAGATCGAGGAGGGTGGCATACACCCCGACGAGGCCGCGCAGACGCTGGGGTTGGCGCGTTCGACTGTGTTCAAGTGGCTGGCTGCCTATCGCGAGGGCGGGGTGGACGCGCTGCGGGCCAAGCCGGTCCCCGGGCGTCCGGCGAAGCTGACCGGCGCCCAGCTGGGGCGGCTGTACCGGCTGATCGTGGGTAAGGATCCTCGCCAACTGCGCTTCGACTTTGACCTGTGGACCCGCGACCGGGTGCGGGAGCTGATCCGGCGGGACTTCGGGGTGACCCTGTCGGCGGTCAGCGTCGGTCGGCTCCTGCGCAAGTTGGGCCTGTCCCCGCAGCGTCCGCTGTGGCGGGCCTGGCAGCAGGACCCCGAGGCCGTGGAGCGCTGGAAGCGCGAGGAGTTCCCCGCCATCAAGGCCGAGGCGAAGAAGGCCGGGGCCGAGGTCTGGTTCGCCGACGAGGCCGGGATCCGCACCGACTACCACGCCGGCACCACCTGGGCCCCGGTCGGGCAGACGCCGGTGGTGAAGACCACCGGTAAGCGCGCATCCGTGAACATGATCTCGGCGGTCACCGGCCGGGGCGCGCTGCGCTTCATGGTCGTCGAGGGCGGCGTCAACGCCGCCGTGTTCCTCACCTTCGCCAAGCGCCTGGTCGCCGACGCCGACCGTCCGGTCTTCCTGGTCCTGGACAACCATTCCATCCACAAGTCCAAGAAACTCAAGGCCTTCGCCGAGGAGAGCGGCGGCCGCCTGCGCCTGTTCTACCTCCCCGGATACAGCCCGGAGCTGAACCCGGACGAGTGGGTCTGGAAGTCGATCAAGCACGACAGCATCGGCAGCACCGCCCACGCCAACGCGGAAGACCTGAAAGGCAAGGCGCTGTCCGCGCTACGGCGACTGCAGAAGCTGCCCGCCCGAGTCACGGGCTTCTTCCGCGCACCCGACCTCGCCTACATCGGCTCCTGACACTGCCACTTGAGCGAACCAGGCCAACGACGCTGTCTACCTACTAACGATCGCCTTAGTAAATCCGGCGGTATAGGTCAATGCCGTGTCCGGTGGTGACTGCGTCGATCAGGGCTTGGAGTTCGGAGGGTGGGTCCTTGTCCGTCCAGGCTCGCCACCACTGGGTGAGGGTGATGGCGGGGGTGAGCCAGGAGCGGATGGCGCGTAAGGCCCTGGGGCAGCAAGGCGGTTGGGGCTGCTGGGGTTCGGCTGGGTCCCCTCTCTGGCCCCTCGTCGGGGCACGGGTCCGGCGCGGTGGCATCCAGCGGTCCGGGTGGGGAGAACCACTGGTCCCAGCAGAAGGAGAAGGCGCAGTTGACCAGGGTCTGGTGGCGGCGGATGGCACGGTCTGAGCGGACTTGGAAGTCGGCCCAGCCGAGTTCGTCCTTGGTCTGCTTGTAGCTCTGCTCGATCCATGGCCGCAGGCCGTAGAGGCGGACGATCTCGGCGAGGTCGGCGGGCGGGTGCGGGCTGGTGGAGGCGTGGGGTGCGTCGGGGCGGGGCAGGTTGGTGGCCAGGTACCAGGTGGCCTTCTCCAAGGTGTGCGTCCGCATCCCCAGTCCCCGCCGCAAGGGAGCGTTCACCCAGCAGACCACGACCTTCGGCGCCACCACCAACGCCGTCCTCGACCTACGCGAACACCTCCTCGACGCGGACGTCACCCTGGTGGTGATCGAGGTGACCGGCGACTATTGGAAGCCCTTCTTCTACCTGCTGATCGAGGAACTGAACGTCATCCTGGTCAACGCCCCACAGGTGAAGAACCTGCCGGGCCGCAAGACCGACGTCTCCGACGCCGCCTGGCTGGCCCAACTTGGCTCCCACGGACTGGTACGGGCCTCCTTCGTACCTCCGCAACCGGTATGCGAACTGAGGGATCTCACCCGGGCCCGCACCCAACTCACCCCGCGAACGCGTCCAGATCGTTCAGCGCCTGGAGAAGCTCCTGGAGGACGCCGGCATCAAGCTCTCCGCCGTCGTCTCCGACCTGTTGGGCGTCTCCGGCCGCGCCGTGCTCCAGGCCCTGATCGACGGGCAGCGCGATCCGCGTGTCCTTGCCGACCTCGCCAAGCGCCGCATGCGGAGCAAGATTCCCGAGCTGAGCCAGGCACTGACCGGCCGCTTCCGTGAACACCACGCCTTCCTGACTCGCCTCTACCTTGACCAGTACGACCACCTGTCGGGTGCCATCAACCAGCTGACGGCCCGGGACAAGGAGGCGATGACCCCTTTTCGCCCGGCGCTGGACCTGCTGGACACGATCCCGGGAGTGAACCGGGCGGTGGCGGAGGTCATCGTTGCCGAGACCGGAGGTGACATGTCCCGGTTCCCCTCGGCCAAGCACCTGGCCTCCTGGGCCGGGCTGTGTCCGGGACACCACGAATCGGCGGGCCGGATCCGTAGCACCCGGGTCCGGCCCGGCAGCCCTTACCTGAAAGGGGCACTGGGGGCGGCCGCGTTCGGAGCAACACGGACCAAGGACTCGTTTCTACAGGCACGCTACAAACGGCTGACCTCTCGCCGCGGTCCGATCAAGGCGCTGGTCGCCGTCGAGCACTCGATCATCACCGCGGTCTGGCACATGCTCCACGACCACGTGCCCTACCACGAGCTCGGCGGCAGCTACTTCACCCAACGAGACCCCGAACGGGCCGCACGCCGAGCCGTCTCCCGGCTGAACGAACTCGGCTACCGGGTCACCCTCGACCCGATGGAAGCCGCTGGATGACCGAGCGCGACCAAAGCCCGGCGGAGATACCCCCGATCGGGCCAACACCCCTGCCAGAAACCCCCACTCACCTGCGGCTATTTACGCGTCAGAGTCAAGCTAAGAGCTCGCGCAGATAGGCGGCGTGGGCAGCCCCGGCAACAAGGTGGGAACAGGTCCCGGTGATCATGGAGCTGTGCGCTCTGTGACCACTGGGGAGATCTGTACCCGTCCTTCCATCATGGCTGACCGACCCGCTCTGGGATCAATTCGCGGCATTGCTGCCCAAGCGCCCTGCGGGTCGATCCGGCCCACCCGCTGGGTTGCCACCGCCGCCGTATCAGCGACCGGATCGTGTTCGACAAGCTGCTCCAGCTCCTGCGGTTTGGCTGCTCCTACCAGGCGGTCTCCGACGCGACCTGCTCGGCGACCACGATCCGCAACCGCCGCAACGAGTGGATCCGGCTCGGCGTCTTCACCCGACTCAAACAGATCGCGCTTGAGTCCTACGACCGGATCGTCGGGCTCGTGCTCGACCAGATCGCCGTCGACGGCTCCATCACCAAGGACCCCGGCGGCGGAGAAGCGGCCGGGCGCTTGCCGGTCGACCGCGGCAAACAGGGCCTGAAACGCTCCGGCATGACGGATGGCTATGGGATCCCGCTCGGCAAGGTCCTCGCCGGAGCGAACCGCCACGACTCTCCGCTGCGGGCTCCAACCCTGGACCTGCTGGTGGACCTGGGACCGCTGCCCGAGGCCATCACCGTGCACCTGGACGCCGGCTACGACTCGGACAAGACCCGCGCCGAACTCGCCGCGCGCAGTCTGTACGGCCGCATCGCGCACAAGGGCGAGAAGGTACCGATCCAGGCGAGCCAGCGGTGGCACGTCGAGCGCACCCACGCCTGGCAGAGCGCCTTCTACCGGCTCGCCCGATGCGACGAACGCCGTGTCGCGGTCATCGACGCGTTCTTCGACCTCGCCGATACGATCATCACCGTCCGTAGCCTAATGGGAGCTACGGAACCGGGGAATGCTCGGTTCCGTAGCCGCCAGCAGGTGAGCACTTTCGTTGCCGGAACTTCGAGTTCTGGGATCAGACCGTGCCCCTGCTGGTCGGCCGGAAGGCCATGACCGCTGATGGGATGGCGTGCCCGCCTCAGAGGCGTGAGCACTGGATCCATTAGTACTGCAACGACACTCCGTGACGTTGTGGACGCTGCCTCGTTGATTGCTGCATGCAGGAAGAGATAACTGACGGTTGGTCAGATGCATTCGA
>NZ_JBHVFU010000045.1:0-61772 GCF_042801455.1 Streptomyces sp. NPDC057565
GTCCGTACCCGGCGGGTGGGCGTACGAGGCCCACCTGATGGTCCTGGCCGGCGGCTACGCATCCCCCACGACGAAGACCCGGCGTGCAGCGGCGGCTGAGCTGGAGCGGGCCGGCGGAGTCGACGGCAACGTCTCCAACCTGTCCATCGTCTCCTTCCCCAGCTCCTTCGACCCCGCGGACGGCGACATCAAGGCGACCCGCGTCGAGCCCTCGGACTCCGAGCTCTCCGCTTTGGCGAGAACCCGACGAAAGGAACGCGGCGGCAAACGCGCCCTGGACCGCTCCCGCCGTGCCTTCAACCCCGCCCAGTACGGGCCGTCGAAACGCCAGCAGGACCGGGCCAAACGGCGTCAGGACGCGGGCCTGCCCGCACGGGCCCTCGATATGCCCCGCGGTACGAGGGTGGCGAACAACGCCGGGGTGCCGAAGCAGGCGTACTGGCGCGACAGCTTGTCGGCCGGCTACCGGCTCAACCGGGCCCGCCTCGCCGAAGCCGCCGCGACCGCGGCAGCCGCGAAAGACCACCGCGCCCGCCGTATCGCCGCAGACATCGTCACCGACCACGGCGCGAACCTCACCGTCGAGGACTGCGACATCCGCACCTGGTACCGCCGGTGGGGCAAAGCCTTGCAGGCCACCACACCCGGACGGCTCATAGCGGCGATATCCCGCGAGTGCGAGAAGGCCGGCGGGCGGATGCTGCGCGCGTCCACCTTCACCACGAAGCTGTCCCAGACATGCTTCTGCGGCGAGGCGGTCGCCAAAACCCTCGCCGCCCGGATCCATCACTGCACCTCGTGCGGGCTTGTCGGCGACCGGGACACCGTCTCCGGCGCCCTCTGCGCCCACGTCCACCTTTCTGACCCGGACGACCCCAGCACCGCGCGCCTGGACACTGTCCAGGCGCGCAACACACAAATATTGTTCCATGAAGGGCTGCAAGAAGCCCTGTCGAGTCAACCGCAGCGCGGTGCCCGCCCCACCCGGGGCCGCACCCACGCGGCAGCCAAAAAACCGGGACACCCCGACCGAAGGCCTCTGCTCGACGAAACGCCACCACCCGGTACCGGACAAACCCCGAATGAGACCCGACCCGCAACCAAGCGGCACAAGGCCCACGTCGGAGCAGCCGGCTGCACGGGCAGCACACCACCCAGGCGTGCCCGTTCCGCGCAGACACCAGGCGGACGTCACAGCATTACGTGATGACTCTTAGCGGGTCGCCCCCACGAGCGGGTATCTCTATGGACACACACGGACGGCGGGCGGTGATGGGGAGTTGACCCTGGTGGAACTGTGGTGGAGGCGCCCTCCGGTGCCCGGGTCGCGACGCTCTCAGCGGCAACGCGCGGTCGCGGAGCTGCGGGCCCAGGGCCGGTACGGGCCCACGTTCCGGGAGGTGCTGCCCGGCTTCGTCGGGCTCGGCCTCGCCATCGGGCTGCTGGTCGGCCTCCTCGACTGGAAATACGGACAACTCGGTGTCCTCGGCATGGCGATGAGTGTCGCCCTACTCGTCGGGGTGGCGACCATGCTCGTCCGCTGGCGCCGCACCCTCACCCGTCGGCGCTGCGGCATCTACACCCCGGCCGAACTCGCGGGCCTGGATGACCACGGCTTGGCGGCGGCCACCGAACGAATGCTGCGCCGTGATGGCTGGCACGTCATCGCCATGCCGGACAAGGGGCGGCCGCGCCTGTACGCACGCGACCGCGGCGGCCGCCAACTCGAGGTGGGGTTCCGCCCGGCGGACGAGGATGCGCCAACCGGTCCCGCTACCCTGCGCGAAGCAGGACGCACTGGTGTCGAAGACCTGATCCGGGTCGTGGTGAGCAGGGGCTCGTACAACCGCACCGATGTGCGGTGGGCCTCCCGCCAGGGCGGTGTCCGTCTCCTCGACGGTCGGCAGTTGGGGCGCTGGGCTGCGGGCTCACGTCTGGACGATCTGGATCTATGACGGCCGCCGTGGCCGGGCCGGCGCCGCCGGCGCCGGCCCGGAATGTCCCCGACGCCCGCTGGCGGAATCGCCATGCGGCGCGAAAAAGTCCAGCAACGACATGAGGAGATACTCCACACAAGATCACAGGAGAGCTGTGCCCGAGCAGCGCTGCTCATGGACTGGGCGGTAAATGGCCGGGAGACCGGGGGCCTGGATGAAGTGGAGGTTGGCGTCCGGAAGATCGAGCCGCCGAGCAGCCGGTGCCAGGAGGCGGTCTCCGGCTCCAGTTCGTTCGGCAGCGTCGGTGATCATCGAATTCAGGGTGATGTTCACGGTGCCGTTCTCTTCTCGGCGTGCCCCTGTGTCAGGTGGCCCGTTCTTCCAGGTCGAGTAGTCCCGTGGCGGCGATATGTAGGGTGCGGCCCAGCCGCTCGCCGAAGTCGACCTTCGTGGCGGCGAGTTCGGGGTCCTGCTGTGCCTCGACGACGGCCGGTGAGGGGTGCGCGAAGGGCCACAGTCCGGCCGTGCACACGACGGTCAGGGAGACCAACTCGCGGGCGGCTGCAGGGTTCAGTGCGGTGATGTGCTGTCGCAGCAGCTCCGCCAGGGCGCCCAGCAACCGGACGTGGGCTCGCTTGAAGTCGCGCGCCGACTCGGCGGAGATGTTCCGTTCGAGTTCGGAGCCCAGCGAGCTGAGCAGTTCGCACAGTTGGGTCCGGCGGGCCAGGGACCGGGCCAGGGTGTCTGTCACAGTTCGGGGCGATGCCGGTCCGGCGATGTGGGCGGACGCCAGGTCGGTGGGCAACTCCTCGATCCACTGCGCGAGGTCGCGGTTGAGGAGCTCGAAGAAGACCGCTTCCCTGGTCTCGAAGTAGCGCACGACGTTCGTCTTCGACAGCCCGACCCGCCGACTGAGCTCCCGCAGGCTGATGTCGCTGACGGGCATCTCTGTGAGGAGTTCTGCCGCGGCTGCGAGGATGGTCTGCTTGCGGACCTCGCGCTGCTCGGCACTGCGGGCGCGCTGGAAGTCGGTCGGCCGGTCGTCTGTCATCGTCGCTTCCTCGGGAACTTTCGCGGCACCCCTGGCGCCGCTCGTGGTAACCCTATGGCCTGCCGGTGCCGCCTGGAGGGGCGGGTACCGGCAGGGGGTGGACCTGGGTGCCAGGTCCGCTACTGCGGATCACACGGACTCGCTCACGTGGCGCCACTTGGCGTCCGAGGCAGCGAGGGTCTCGGCCGCGAACTGGCCGACCTTGACGGCGTCATTGCCGAGCAGCAGGTGCAGCGGCGGCTCCTCGGTCTCCACGATGTCCAGCAGGACCTGGGCGACGCGGGCGGGGTCGCCGCTCTGCTTGCCGTCCGAGGCCCGCTGACGGGCGATGGCAGGTTCGACGACCGGCTTGTAGGGGTCGCTGACCGGCGGGGTGGCCATGGAGGAGCCGGCCCAGTTGGTGCGCATGGCGCCCGGCTCGGCGACGGTCACCTTGATGCCGAGAGGGGCGACTTCCTTGGCGAGGACCTCGGAGAAGCCGCCGACGGCCCACTTGGCCGCCTGGTAGGCGCCCAGGCCGGGACCACCTACGCGTCCGCCGACGGAGGAGATCTGGATGATGTGGCCGGAGCCCTGCTCACGCAGGACGGGAAGGGCGGCCCGGGTGACGTTCACGACTCCGTAGAGGTTGGCGTCCATCTGGTTGCGGAAGGCCTCGTCGGTCATGTCCTCGATGGCGGCCATGTCGGCGTAGCCGGCGTTGTTGACGACCACGTCCAGGCGGCCGAAGGCGTCGACGGCGGCCTGGACGGCCCGGCGGGAGGCTTCGGTGTCGGTTACGTCCAGCGTGACGAGGCGGACCTTGTCGCCGTACTTGTCGACGAGGTCGTTGAGGGATTCGGTGCGCCGGGCGGTGGCGACCAGGTTGTTGCCGGCCTCGAGGACGGCCTCGGCGATGGAACGGCCCAGGCCGCGGGAGCTGCCGGTGACCAGCCAGGTCTTGCTCATGATGTTGCCTCGATTTCTGTGTGTCACAGGAAATGTGTGGGAAGTTGGTGGTGCGGGCGAGCCCGAAGGCTCGGGACCGGGGAAGCCGGAGAGGCTCAGATGAGGAATCCGCCGTCGACCGCGAGGTGGGCGCCGGTGACGTAGGACGCCTCGTCGGAGAGCAGGAAGGCGACGGCCTTCGCCACTTCCTCGCCGGTGCCGAGTCGGCGGGCCGGGATCTTTTCGGCGATCTTCGCGACCTCTTCGGGGTTGCCCTGCTGACGGGGCACCGGGATGACGCCGGGCTGGAGTTCGTTGATCCGGATGCCGTGCTGGGCCCAGTCGGCCGCGGCCGCGCGGGTCAGGCCGCGGACGCCGTGCTTGCTCGCGCTGTAGGCGGCGCGGTGGGACAGACCGCGGTCGGCGAAGACGCTGGAGATGTTGACGATGGCGCCGCCGCCAGCCGCCTTGATCGCCGGGATCTGGTACTTCAGCCCGTAGAAGACGCCGGAGAGGTTGATCCCGATGGTCTTGTTCCACTCCTCCTCGGGCAGGTCGGGAACGTCGTGGTGGGCGCTGGAGGTGCCGGCGTTGTTCACGGCCAGGTGCAGGGCGCCGAAGTGGCGGACGGTCTCGGCGACGGCGTGCTCGACGGCATGCGGGTCGCTGACGTCGCCGGGAACGACGAGGGCCTTGCCGCCCGCCTTGGTGATCTCGTCGGCGAGCTCCCTGAGCGGCGCTTCCTGGCGGCTGACCAGAGCGACGTTGGCTCCGCGTGCGGCGAGCAGGCGGGCGATGTCGGAACCTATGCCGCTTCCGGCGCCGGTCACGAGCGCGGTCCTGCCGGCGAACTGGGCGTCATAGTTCATGGGGTGTGCTCCTTGTCCAATGGGGCGGCCGGTACGGCGGGCCCCTGTGTGTGGTATTCCGTGCGGGGCGTGACTTCGGGTTCGTCCGGAAGCGTGTTGAGCGCTCCGTACCGGCCCCCCTTGATCCGTGCGGGGTCGAACAGGACGCCGAGACGGGCCACGTCGTCGGCGCTGAGCCGGACCGAGGTGGCCGCAAGGTTCGCGCTGATGCAGGCCAGACGTCTGGAGCCGGGGATCGGGACGATGTCGTGGGGCTGGGCCAGCAACCAGGCGAGAGCGATCTGACCGGCGGTGTTGCCCGTGCTCGCGGCGAACTCCTCCAACTCGTCGACCAACTGCCGGTTGTGGTCAAAGTTGTCGCCCTGGAACTTGGGCAGCGTGGACCGGAAGTCGTCACGGCCGAACTCGGTGCCTCGGCCAAAGGCGCCGGTGAGCATGCCGCGGCCCAGCGGGCTGTAGGGCACCAGCGTGATCCCGAGCCGCCGGCACTCCGGCAGCACTTCGGCCTCGACGCCGCGCTCCCACAGTGAGTACTCGCTCTGCAGCGCGGCGACGGGATGGATCGCGTGGGCCCGCCGCAAGATCTCCGGGGTGACCTCGCTCAGGCCGATCGCCCGGACCTTGCCCTCGGCGACCAGGTCGGCCATGGCGCCCACGGTGTCCTCGACCGGGACGGCCGGGTCGAGCCGGTGGTAGTAGTACAGGTCGATCCGGTCCGTGCCCAGCCGCTTCAGGCTCGCCGCGCACGCGGCCTTCACATACTCGGGACGGCCGTCGAAGAAGCTGCGGCCCCCGGGGCCGGGGCGCGCGGAGAACTTCGTCGCCACGATTGCTCGGTTCCGGCGCCCTTGGAGCGCGCGCCCCAGCAGCTCCTCGTTGTGACCGAAACCGGCCACCGGCCGGCCCGGCGTGGCGCTGCTCGCACCGTAATAGTCCGAGGTGTCAAACAGCTCCACACCGAGCTCGATCGCATTCCGGATGGTGGCGACCGAGGTGTCGGGATCCGCCTCGCCGTAGAACTGCGACATCCCCATAAGCCCGAGTCCGACGGGCCGCACCGAGATACCGGATCCGCCCAGCGGTGTCCGGGCTGCGTGTGCGGTGCTTTCGTTCATCACCTGGACCCACCTTCGCCTGCGTGGCCAGCACCCTCTCAAGAGGCCACTGGAACCTTATGAATTTGAAGATAACAGTCCACTGGCCTCTTGTCGAATGTGTTGGTCGCGGACGAAGGGAGTCGCTACGGGTGCCGAGAACCCCATCCATGGCCTGACGTGCAGGTTTTCGCTAACGGCCGGCGATCGCTGAGCAGGCGTGGGCGACCTATCCCTGGGGGAATTCGGTCTGCCTCGCTGCCGGCGACACCCCCGCGAAAGCCGAGCGCGCCACCGCCTCGGATACCGGATCCAGAAGTGGTCCCGGGCCGATGTGTTCCGCGCGCCGGGGCATGGCGTGGGGTCGCGTGGCGCGCAAACCGCCCCGTTCCGAGTGAAGCGGACGAACGCACGGCCGCCTGTGCCCATCCATTCCGTGGTGCTCTACCGCCGTCTGCCGGTCGTCGCTCGGAGGTTGACCCTCCTCGCAGGCCGAGCCGGGCGCCAGAGCTCCACGGCTGATGCTTCCTCCAGCCTTCCGTTGGTCAGTCGCTACGGGCCGTTCCGATCCTCCGTACGGGCCTTTTCGGTTGCTCGGGCGAAATCAGTTGGCGGGCTTGCCGAACCAGCGCGAGAGGTGGTTGTCCAGGTCCTGCTGATCGTCGCCGATCCAGGCGACGTGGCCGTCGGGGCGTAGCAGGACGCAGGGAACATCCAGTGCCGCAGTGGGGTCCGCGAGGTGGTCGACCCGGTCTGACCAGCCGCCGACGGTCAGGCGTTCGGTGCGGTCCAGCAGCAGGCCGCGGCCGCGATGCAGCAGACCGTAGAGGTGGCCGTGTTTCACGTCGATGTCGGGCAGGCGGCGGCCGAGCAGGTCGGGGCCTTCGCCGAAGTCGTAGCGGATGCCGATCGCGGTGATCTTCTCGATGAGATAGCGGTTCACCTCGTCGAAGTCCATCAGTTCGGTGAGCAGCCTGCGCACGGCCTGCGGGCCCGGTTCGGTGGAGTGCAGTTCCATCTGGGCGCGGGTGTTGTCCAGCACGTCCTCGGCGACCGGATGGCGTTCGGCCTGGTAGGTGTCCAGCAGTGTTTTTGGCGCCCAGCCGCGGATTTGTGCGGCCAGTTTCCAGCCGAGGTTGAATGCGTCCTGAACGCCCAGGTTGAGGCCCTGCCCGCCGGTGGGTGGATGGATGTGTGCCGCATCGCCGGCCAGCAGCACCCGCCCGACCCGATAGCGTTCGGCCAGCCGGGTGGCATCCCCGAAGCGGGACAACCAGCGCGGGGAGTGCACGCCGAAATCGGTTCCGGCGATGGTGCGCAGCTGTTGTTTGAAATCCTCGAGGGTGGGTGGTTCCGCACGATCACTGACTCCCTCGGCGGGGACTACGACGCTGTATGACCCTTCGCCGAAGGGCCTGAGCCAGAATCGCTTATTGGTCTCGCCGATTTCGGTCACCTTGGCGGCGATCTCCTCCTGCGGCGCACCCACTTGCATCTCGCCCATCAGCGTCTCGGTCCGCGAGGGCTCACCGGGGAAGCCGACGCCGAGCAGTTTGCGCACCGTACTGCGCCCGCCGTCACAGCCGACGAGATAGCGCGAACGCAGCTGTTCACCGTCGGGCAGCTCGACGGTGACACCCTCGTCGTCCTGCTCGAAATCGGCCACCGCACAACCGCGCCGGACCTGCGCACCCAGTTGGGTCGCATGTTCTTCGAGCAGGTGAACGATGACCGGCTGCGGGATGCCCAGCAGATAGGCGTGCGCCGAATCCAGGCCCTCGGGCGCAGGTTTGTTGATGGCGGCGAAGAATCCGCCGGCCGGACGCTGTCTTCCGTGTTCGCGGATGCGATCCAGCAGTCCGCGCATTGCCATCAGCTCGAGACTGCGAATGTGCAGGCCGACGATGCGGACGAACGACACGGGCTCGGTTTCCTTCTCCAGAACGAGTACCCGCACATTGTGCAGCCGCAGTTCGGCGGCCAGCATCGCACCAGTCGGCCCGCACCCGGCAATGATCACGTCGAACATAAGGGGCGCGCGGTCGGCGCCGGAGGTCGGCGACCGGAGTCCGGGGACGTCGCTCACGGTGAAGTCGCGCTCGACCGTACCGTTCGACGACGGCTCGGTGGTGAACTGCGGAGAGTCCATAGGTGTTGCCTTTCGGGAGTGCCTTGTTGTGGAGGCGCTCCCGGCGACACCTACGTCAATCGCCGGCCGTGGCGGGAAGGGGGAGCACCCACGTCGATACTGCGTTCATGGGTCTCACCTCCTCGGGCGGTGTCACGGTCCACTGCAAGCTACAAGCCCGAGCATCACCGCGTCCAATCCTTTCCCAGCCACGTGATCGCGACTCCGAACGGGCCCCGTGCGGGGGCAGGAGACCCGTCCGTTGTGGATCAACGGATCCTGCGGAACGTCTCGACGAGGTCGGAGGCGAACGCCTCGGGGTTCTCGTAGTGGACGAAGTGGCCGCCCTTCATGTGGGCGTTGACATTGACCACGTTGAATGAGCTGCGCGTGGGCCCGTCCTCGAAGGCGGCGATGCGCTCCTCGACGGTGTTGATGGCGGGCGGATAGGCGTCACCGAGCAGGAAGGTGAAGCCGGCCGGCGGCTCGACGACGGGCCGGCGGTTGTGGGAGGGCACCCACGGGTGGCGCACCGCGTTGCGGTACATCCGGATGGACGTGCCGATGGACTGCGTCACCCAGAAGATGGTGGCCTGGGTCAGGATGAAGTCGCGGGAGAAGTTCTCGTCGAAGTCGCCCCTCTTGTCGCTCCACTTCTTCCACCGACGCAGCAACCAGGCGAGCATGCCGATAGGGGAGTCGTTCAGACCGTGGGCGAGGGTCGAACCATCAAGCATGTGAACAGCGACGTGGGAGACATAGGTGTTGACGAGATTCTCCAGGCCCGCGCGCAGCTCCGGCGAGGCGTCCTCGGGGATCTTGGCGCCGTCGGTCAGGTCCCAGAACCGCTCGTTGGCGAACTGCCCCGGAGGCATGTCGTGACCGTAGTGCAGGCCGATGATGCTGTCGGCGTACTTGTGGCCGAGCGCGCTCGTGACCAGGGCACCGTAGTCGGAGTCCGCCACCCCGTACTTCCCGTAGCCGAGCACCTCGGTCATGAGCTCGTGCAGGATGTCTGCGATCTTCCAGTAGTTCAGGTCTCCCCTGCCGACCGGGGTGGAGAAGCCGAAACCAGGCAGATCCGGGATGATGACATCGAACGAGAGGGCCGGGTCCCCGCCATGGGCGGCGGGGTCCGTCAGCAGGCCGATGAGCCCGTAGCTGAACTCACCCGGCCACGGCCAGCCCGGGTTGATGACAAGCGGGATCGGGTTCGGGCCCTTGCCACGCTCGTGGACGAAGTGCACGGGTGTGCCGTCGATCTCGACCTTGTGCCGGTTGTAGGTGTTCAGACGCCGCTCCTGCGCGCGCCAGTCGAAGCCGTCCGCCCAGTATTCAACGAGCGGCTTGAGGTAGGCGGTGCTGATGCCGTAGTACTCGTCCTCGTTGTCCAGGTCGTCGAAGAAGCGGGTCCTCTTCAGGCGGTCCTTGAGGTCATCGAGGTCGCTCTGGGGGACGAGGATCCTGTACGGCTCGACCAGTGCGGCGGAGTTGTGACTGTTGCTCACGGTGATGCTGCTTTCGTATTGGGATGGGAAGAGGGGTTGTTGCCCGGTAGGCGTGTGCGACCGGGCAACCGGGGTTTCGAAAGCACCCTGTGGTCCGCCGAATTGCCGGTCTCCGGGGTGCGAGGTGGGCCGCCGGAGCGGTCAGTCGGTGAAGTCCAGGCGGATTCGGGTCTGCTTGATCTCGGCGATTCGCCAGATGTCGTCGGCCCTGACGAATCGTGCGTGGTAATGGCCGAATCCGTGCATGCCCCTGAAGGGGATGGTCTCGGACACCTCGGCGTCCTCGGGCCGGGTCACGATGTCCTCCATCGCGAAGACGCCGTGGGCGGTAGTCGCCGAGTCGACGTCGATCTCGTCGGAGAACAGGTGGTGGACCAAGGTGACGCCAGGGCCGCCGGCGGCACCGACCGTTGCAGCGATCTCGTCCCGACCATTCATACGCAGCCACACCGTTCCGTCCGGCTTGTGCGGGGTGAACGTGCCGTCAGGCGTGAAGAGGTTCGCCAGGTCGTCCCAACGCTGGTGATCCGCGTAACGCACGTAACGGGCCATCAGACGGCGAAGTTCCTCGATGATGCTGAGGCGCTCAATGGTTTCCATGATCGATATTCCTTACTTCAGTGGCGCGGACAGACATGCCATCTCGTACGACGGCGCAGACGGTGCCGGTACCCACACCCAGGAGATGCGCATGTGGAGTCATCAAGGGATTTCGTGAAAAGGGATCGAGACATCCGCTCTTCTCCCTCCACGAGCCCTGGCACGTGGCACGCTCACTCCAACTACCGTGCCGTTACAGGGTGATTGACGGGTGTCTCGTCTTTCCGAGGTCGGGTCCCTGCAGTCCGTCAGTCAGTCGTGACTGAAACGGATGTTCGGCAGGACACGTCGGGGGTGTGCCAGGCCGCGGCCGGTGAGGCGGGGCAGAACGGGCAGCAGGACGAGGCGGACCAGTACGGCGCCGGGCAGGACGGCGAGGCCGAGGACGGTGCCCATCTCCCTGGTCGGCAAGAGGCCGGCGAGGGAGAACGTGAAGAACGCGGCGACCATCACGGTCGTGGCGGCGAAGACGACATGCGCCTTACATCAGCGTGCGCGCATACTCGGAGTTGGTGTAGTCGCGCCACTCCACGATCCGGCCGTCGCGCATCCGGTAGACCGCCATGTTCTTGATCGGCGCGAACGGGCGGCCGGGCAGGGCGAGTCCGTGGATCTGTTCCGCTATGACGATGTCGCCGTTGACCGCCTGGTTGAGGGTGGTGAACTCGACACGTTCCATGGTGGAGAAGACCCCGGCCCACAGGCTGACCACGTTCTCCCGGCCCTTGACCACGGGACTGCCATAGTTCTCGAAGACGATGTCCTGGTCGAGGTAGGGAGCGAGCGTGGTGGCGTCCTGCTGGGCGAAGAGGTCGATGAACTCCTTGATGACCGTGTCGTTGTCGATGGCTTCGGAGATGTTGCTCATGGTTCTTGTTCCTTTCTGGTAGGTAAGGTGTGCGGCCGAGGCCCGGGACGGGCTGTCTTCGGGACTTCTCGGTCCGACGGCCGTCTCCCGGCGGCCGATCAGGTCGTCAGAGGGATGTGTCGACGCTGCGAGGCCGGACGGGTTCACCAAGTCAGGATTGGATGCCATGGTCCAATCCTGCCCAGCCAAAATTGGACCAGCAAGTCCAGTTTTTTGCTTACGTCGGCACCTCCCCCGCGCCGACGGGCGCAGCGGGACGATCGCCTCGGTCAGCGCAGCTTCCAGGTAGTCCATTCGCCCGGTCGCCTGGAGCATCCCGGCGCCGGCGTTCGCGGGCGAGGGCAAGTCTCTGCTCGGCTCGTACATGGGCGACGCGGTACCACACCGCGACATCCCGAGGTTCCTGGACCTGTGGCGGGTGGACCTGATGCCGGTGGAGCAGATGCATACGGGCACACTGCCGCTGGCCGACATCAACGCGGCAATGAAGCAGCTGGCTTCGGGCCAGGCGATCCGCCAGGCCATCGACATGTCGGGCATGTTGGACGCCTGCCGCGATCCGGCCCGCGCCCCGGTTCCGCCGACAGCGGCGCTCACCGGGGCAGAGCGGGAGTTGAACTCTGCGCTCACCGAAGTCGCGACGCCGATGGTTCCGGCAGCGGCGTCCGGCGGCTGATGAACGAAAGCGAAGAGGCCGGTCGGGGGTATAGCCACGGACTTCGCCCTGCGCGAAGTCCCCAGCCTTGCGGGATGCGGGGTCCTTGCCGGCCGAGGACGTTCACGATTTCACAGGTCCAACATCATGCCGGCACCGCCACGTGGCGCACCGCCCGCCACACGCGCTGGCGGTCCTGAAGCCGCCGTGCCGCCGACGCGGCAAGCAGGCGCAGCCGGACCTGGGCCACCGCCCACGCCAGCTTGGCGGGCCCGCGGCACGAGGCATGTGCATCAGGCCGGTGAGCAGGCCGCCGACTCAGAATTATGCACTCCCCAGCCGTCCGAAGATCAGTTATGGGGCACCCTTAGAGGCCCGCTCCCAGCACGTCGAGAAGATCACCGCGACCCACACCGCGATCCACACGGCATGGGTGAACGGCGGTTACGGCCAGCACCTCGTCGAGCTCGCCCTGCCGCTCGGGCTGGGTGGCCATCATCGCCACTGTCGTCACACCGCCGCTCCCTTGCCCGCCTCTGCCTCGACATGGAAGTCGTGCCGTCCGCCAGCAACTCGCCAGGGGACGGTATCTACGTCGCCCGATTTCAATCGGCGCTCTTCTTGGCGGGCACGCGCTCGCCTGTCTGCGGCTTGCGTGCGTAACGAGCGGGCCGGTTAAGCCTTTCGAAGCTGCCGATTCCGGCGATCGACACCCGTTCGCCCGCGACAACCGCACGGACCATGGCGTCGAGCACCGCATCGACCGCGCGGGCGGCCTGCTGTTGCCCACCGAGCTTGTCGGCAATCGCTTCGACGAGCTGAGCCTTGTTCATGTCTCTCCCAGTAGATGGAGGCGGAGAATAGTCCGACGATAGCCACGGCCTCAGCTTCCCAACGGAAGCCTGACCAGGAGCTCCTGCAGTTCGCCCTGTCAGCCCATGCCATGACCTGCCCATGACCATGAGGTTGGGGAGAAGGGCGCTGTCTGCGCCGAGCCCGCACTTCGCGGCACGATACGGGGCAGCCCCCACGCGCGGCCGGTGCTCATGCGCCACGGATACGTCGGGAGGGCCGCCGTATCCCCTGCGTCGGTGCCGGAGCACCACAGCCGGACCGGCTTCGGAGCGGCTCCGCTGGGCAGTTGGTCGATGTCCAGGCGGATCACGGTCCCTTCCGGACTCGGTCTCGAACCTCTGTGCGCTAACCCTCCTGCATCACGGGGCGCGCGTGCTCGACGGTGTCGTCAATGAGGACGACCTGGTGTCCGACGGCGGCGAGCAGCGAGGCGGCGATCGCGGCCCGGAAGCCGCTGCGGCAGTGCACCCAGTGCTCGGCCTCCGGCAGGGACACGATGGCGTTGGGCAGTTCGGGCAGCGGGATGTGGCGTGCGCCGGGCAGGTGGCCGGAGCGCCACTCGCGGTCACTGCGGACGTCCAGGACCTCCACCTGTCGCCCGGACCGGACAGTGGCGAGGGTGGCGAAGTCGGATCGCGGGTAGGAGGCCAGCTCTTGTGGGCCGACCCATTCGAGCGGGTTTCCGACGGCGGCAGCCGCAAGACGGTCGAAGCCGATCCGCAGCAGCTCGATGCGGGCTGCCTGCAATCCGTTGTGGTCGGCGGCCAGCAGGGTGACGGGGGCGTCGAACGGAACCAGCCAGCCGAGGTAGGTGGCAAGGGATCCGGAGGCGTCGAAGTTGACCGTGCCCGGCAGATGGAGCGGCGCGTAGTCGGCTCGCGGACGCACGTCGACCACCCACTCACCCGCTGTGATCCGGTCGGCCAGTTCGGCCGGATCAGCAAGCCTTGGCCCGGGGAGCGAGGCGCGGGGCGGCGGCCCGGCTGCGTTGATCGGCGCCATCCGGCGGTAGTACGCGGGGAAGGGCCCCAAACCCGTCAGTGTCCCGGCCACGAAGGCGTCTTCGGTTTGACTGAAGACAGAGTTCACGGCCCGTTCGCGGCCGATGGTGGAGCGTTGGACCGCGCCGACGGTCGTCGCGGCGCAGAAGCTGCCGAAGCCGTGGGTCGGCAGGATGACGGTGTCGTCGGGTAGTACCTCGGCCAGGTGGCGCACTGATCGGTACTGCTGGTGGGCGAGCGGCTCGGCCAGGTCCGCACCCATGAGGTCGGTACGGCCCGTGGTGCCGTACAGCAGGGAGCCGCCGGTGCATACCAGCCGAGGCGCCCCGTCGGCGGGCGCGAAGGCGTAGGCGAGGTGGTGGTCGGTGTGCCCGGGTGTGGCGATCACCTGGATCCGCAGCTTCCCGGCCGTCAGTCGGTCGCCGTCGCCGACCCGGACCGCGTCGAAGCCAAGCGGCGGCCCGGCTGGCACCGCGTACGCCGCCTGGCAGCGGCGGGCGAGCTCCAGACCGCCTGTCACATAGTCGTTGTGCAGGTGGGTCTCCACGACCGTGTCGAGCCGCAGGCCGCGGTCCTCGAGCACACTGGTGACGCGCTCCAGGTCACGTTGCGGGTCCACTGCGACCGCGACCGACCCGTCTGTGATCAGGTAGCTGCGGTTCCCGAGGCTGAGCGTGGAGATCTGGATGATCTCCACGCTATCGGGCAGCCGCTCGGAGAGCCGCAGCTCGGCCTGGGTGGCCCGGCCCGGCTCGGCCGCGACCGGCACCTCCGTGACACCACGCGGCGAGAGCGCCCGCAACACCCAGTGCCCCGGGGGCACGTAGAAGCGGAATTCCCCGATCGCGGAGGTGACTATCTCACCGACGAACTCCCCTGCCGGATCGAGCAGGCGGACCCAGACGCCCGCGGCCGGCCCGTCGGCGGCCTGGACGCGGCCGGTCACGAGGGTTCGGGTGGTGGGTTTGGGATCCACGGGTGTCGCGGTCATCTCTGATCCGTCTCGCGCAGCCCCGCCTATGCTTCCGGCGGGGTCACTTCTCGATCGGAACGCCGACCATCGAGCCGTACTCGGTCCACGAGCCGTCGTAGTTCTTGACGTTGGGGTGGTCGAGCAGTTCGTGGAAGACGAACCAGGTGTGGGCGCTGCGCTCGCCGATCCGGCAGTAGGCGATGGTGTCGCGGTCGAAGTCGACTCCTGCGTCGAGGTAGAGCGCCCGGAGTTCCTCGTCTGTCTTGAAGGTGCCGTCGTCGTTGGCCGCCTTGGACCAGGGGACGTTTCTGGCACCGGGGATGTGACCACCGCGCTGCGCCTGCTCCTGCGGCAAATGGGCGGGGGCCAGCAGCTCACCTGAGAATTCCTGGGGGGAGCGGACGTCGATCAGGTTCTGGTTCTGCTGCCCGATCGAGGCCAGCACCTCGTCACGGAAAGCCCGGATCGAGTAGTCCGGCTCCTTGGCGGTGTAGCCGGTTCTCGGTCGCTGCGGCACCTCGTCGGTGAGCGGCCGCGACTGCAGTTCCCAGCTTTTGCGACCGCCGTCGAGGAGGCGCACGCGCTCGTGCCCGTAGATCTTGAAGTACCAGTAGGCATAAGCGGCGAACCAGTTGTTGTTGCCGCCGTACAGGACAACGGTGTGGTCGGGCGTGATGCCGCGCTCCGACATCAGCTCCTCAAAGCGCTTCTGGTCCGCGAAATCGCGGCGGACCGGATCCTGCAGATCGTTCTTCCAGTCCAGCTTCACCGCGCCCGGGATGTGACCGGTGTCGTAGGCGCTCACATCCTCGTCGACCTCGGCGATCACCATGCTCGCGTCGTCCACGTGCTGCTGCATCCAGTCGGCGTCGACCAGGGATTGGTCACGGCTCATGGGCATGCCTTTCACTCGGGGTGTACCCCTCTTCCAGCACAACCCCTGCCTCGGAAGGCGTCAACATCAGGATCCGCCTGGCAACTGAGGAACCCCGCTCCGGAGCCGGAGCGCGCCGGTCGCAGGGCCGCTGGAAGACGTCGCCGGTGCTGACGATGACTGGAGTGGAGGCTCGCTCCAAGCCCCTGGGCGCAGCTCTGGCATCTGGCGTGCGCCGTAGCGGGCGGTCCCGCGGACGGTGGCCTCTACCGGCCGGTCACATCGAGCTCGGCGTACATGCCGGCGGCGTAGTGGCCGGGTTCGTTGCACACCAGTACGACAGCTATGACCACGCCCCCCCAGCGGCCCGCGAGCGGGAGACCGACTGTGACCGTCTACTTCGACCCCGTCGGCGGCGTCCTCCTGGTGGCGGCCGGCCGGTGAGGCGCTGCGCGTCGCGCGAGGGGCGTACGCCGTCCGGTTTCCGTTCTTCGTGACCGCGGGCCACCTCGCCCAGGCCCTCGCCAAGGCGAACCACTGGGAGATCGAGCCCATGTGGCTTCGTCTGGTGGACAACGGCCGCGGCTTCGGTCACAAGACCGAGTGGAGCGCGGCGCCCGCTCAGGGGTAGCGGACCGTGCCGAACCGGTCCGCGATCGCCACGTCCGCCTCGATCGCGGCGGCCGCGTCGCGCAGGGCGGGCAGGAGGGCGTCGCGGGTCGCCTCCAGTGGGGTGTCGCCGGAGTGCTGGGCGACGTTGAGTGCGGCGACAGTGCGGCCGGCCGGGTTGCGCAGGGGCACGGCGACGGACCGCAGGCCCTCCTCCAGCTCCTCGTCGATCACCGCGTGGCCGTCGGCTGCGACCTGGCGAAGGATGCGGGCCAGGTCCGCCGGGTCGATGACCGTGTGGGGGGTGAGGGCACGCGGGGCGGAGTCGGTGAGGAGCCGGTCACGCTCGGGTTCGGGCAGACCTGCGAGGAGGACGCGGCCCATCGCGGTCGGGTAGGCGGGAAAGCGGGTGCCCAGCGTGATGTCGACGCTCATGACACGGGTGATCGGCACGCGGGCCACGTACAGGATGTCCGTGCCGTCCAGGACCGTCACCGACGCGGACTCCTGCACACGGGTGACCAGATCGCGCAGGTGCGGCTGGGCGAGGTCGGCGAAGGCCGGTGTGGACAGGCGGGCGTAGCCCAGTTCCAGGACGCGGGGCAGCGGACGGAACAGGGGGCCGTCGGCACCGACGTATCCCTCGTTCTGCAGGGTGCGCAGGCTGCGGTAGACGGTGGTGCGGGGCAGTCCGGTGGCCTCGGCGAGCGCGGTGACGGGCAGACCGGCGGGCGGTGCGCCGTCCAGGGCACGCAGGACGGCGAGACCGCGGGCGAGGGACTGCAGCACGACGGGCCCCGTCACGGGCCGCGTGGCGGGGCGGGCCGCGGGCGCCGGGCCGTCCGCCGCCGCGAGCCGGGCGGCCTCTTCCCGGAGGGTCGGCAGTACGGCGTCCGCGAGCCCCTGGGCGGTGTGGCGGTTGGTGTGGCTCACGGCGCTCAGCGCGCCGCGCACGGCGCCGTCGTCGCCGCGCACCGGCACAGCCACGGCGACCAGACCGGGCTCGACGAGCTGGTCGTCCAGCGCCCAGCCCTGCCGCCGCGCGTGCTCGGCCCCGCGCCGGAACTCCTCCTCGCAAACCGGGTGCGGCGCCACGGCCGGGAAACCGGCGCCCTCCGGGTCGGCGGCGGTGCGCTCGCGCCAGCGCGCCCAGTCGGCCTCGTCCCACTCGGTGGCGAACACGAGCCCCGCCGCGCATCGCTCGGCGGGCAGCAGGTCACCGATGCGGAAGGTGATGGACATGGCGCGGCGCCGGGTGGCCTGTGCGGTGAACCGCACGCCGTCCCGGTCCGGCACCGCGAGGGACACCGACTCGTCCAGCTCCCGCGCGAGCCGGGCGGCGCGGGCGGCGGCCTCGTGGGTGAGGCCGCTCGTGGACAGATAGGCGTTGCCCAGCTCCATCAGGGGCGGGGCGAGGTACAGCTCCTGCCCCTGCTGGCGTACGTAGCCGAGGCTCACCAGGGTGGCCACGACCCGGTCGACCGTGGAACGGGCGAGCCCCGTGACGCGCACCAGATCGCCGGCGCGCACCTGCTCGGGTTCACGGGCCGCGGCGAGCGCGCGCAGCACGGCGAGACCGCGCTGCAGGGGACGTACGGAGTCATCGGACATGGAACCGTCTTTCAACCGTTGACATCGGCGCGGGGGTGGTCCCACACTCTCGGGAATCGAATTCTGAACCATAGTTCAGCAGGCGGACAAGTGCTGCGTGGGGAGCCGCTCCCTTCCACGCAATCCCTGGCACCGGTCCGCCCACCCGCCCCCCGTCCCTTCCCGCGTGAGCGAGTCCCCTATGGCTTCTTCGCAGACATCGCAGACATCTGTGCAGTCCCGGTCGTTCAGATCCGTCGCTGCTGTCATCGCCCTGTGCTGGCTGGCCGTCTTCTTCGACGGCATGGATGTCAACATCTACGGCGCGACCATGCCCCACCTGCTGGCCGACGACGGCCTCGGCTTCAGCCCCGGCATCGCCGGCACCGTGGGCAGCTGGACCACGTTCGGCATGCTGATCGGCGCCCTGCTCGCGGGCACGCTCACCGACTGGCTGGGCCGCAAGCCACTGGTCACCGCAAGCGTCGTACTGTTCTCCCTGGGGTCCGCGGTGTGCGCGCTCGCCCCGTCGGCGGGCGTGTTCGGCGCCGGGCGCTTCGTCTCGGGGCTCGGCCTCGGCGGTCTGATGCCGATCGGCCTCGCGATCGTGGCCGAGTTCGCGCCGCCGCGCCGGGCCGCGCTCGCCACCGGCCTGCTGATGACCTCGTACCACGCCGGCGGCATGGCGGCCACGGGCATCGGCCTGGCCGTCGCACCCGAGCACGGCTGGCGCTGGGTGTTCTGGGCGGGCGTGATCCCCGCCGTGATCGCGGTGCCGCTGGTCCTGAAGTGGCTGCCGGAATCGCCGGGCGTCCTCTACGCGAAGGGCCGCACCGACGCCGCGTATGCCGTCGCCGACCGCTTCGGCCTCGACCGGCCGGGCACCACCGAGGCCCCGCAGGCCGGGGCCAAGGGCCGCATGTCGGCGATCGGCGCGCTGTTCGCACCGGGCACCCGGTGGGCGACGCCGCTTCTGTGGATCGCCTCGTTCGCGGGTCTGCTCCTCGTCTACGGGGTCTCCACCTGGCTGCCGGAACTGATGCGCGCCTCCGGCTATTCACTGACCTCCTCCGTCACCTTCCTCATGGTCATCAACGCCGGCGGCATCGTCGGCATGCTCGTCGCGGGCCGCACCGCGGACCGGTTCGGCCCGGTCAAGGTCTCCGCGATCTGGTTCGTACTGACCGCCTGCGGCGCCTTCCTCCTCAGGACCCACCTGCCGCTGGGCGTCGCGTACGCCGTCGTCTTCCTGACCGGCGTCTGGCTGTTCAGCGCCCAGACGATGGTCTACGCGGCCACCGCCCGCGTCTACGCACCCGCCGAACGGGCCACCGGCCTGGGCTGGGTCACCGGCATCGGCCGCATCGGCGCGGTCGTCGGCCCCTCGCTCGGCGGCGCAGTCGTCGCGGGCGGCAACGCGGGCCTCGGCTTCACCACCTTCGCCGTGGCGGCCGTACTCGGCGCCACCGCGATCACACTGGTCCCCCTGGCCCGGCGCGGCCGTCCGGCCCGCAGCGTCACCCCGGCCCCCGCGCAGACAGCGGCCTGAGACCTGTGCGATATCCCGTGGGTTCCGTCGGGCCCCGCTCGGAGCGGGAATAGTCCTGAGCAGCGGCTCCCGAGACAGCGGCGCGGAACTCGCGGGATATCGGGTACATCCGGGAGAAGTCCCTCGAAGGCCAAGCCTCCGCCCGTGAGCGCGGACGGCACGGAGGACGCCCGAACGTGGTCGACGACGACATGGCCGCCTACGCACGATCCCTGCGGGCCAACGGGGTCCCCGTGCCGCAGATCGCGCAGAAGCTTGTCATCGCCTCGGGCAGGAACAAGGGCGAACACCCTTCGGTCGCCACCGTCTCTCGCGTCCCGATCCCGGATCCGGGGGCCACAGCCAGCCGCCGGACAGTCCCTGCCTGGTGCTCAACTGCTCCCGGTCCGCAATGAAAAATCGGGCCGAAGCAGCCTAGTTGTCACCTGGGAGGCGGGCTACGTGTCACAGATGCTCCATCAGCCGCCTTCTTGCCACCAGGCCGAGGCGTGACCCGCGACGACCTCGGCGACATGCTCGGCGTGCAGACCGCGGCATGTGGCCCCGCACGCGACGCCTTGATCGCAGGGGGTGCCTTCGTCGTCTGGGACGGGCTGCTCCCCGCCGACCGGCTTGCGCATCCCTACCGGGTTCGGTTGCGCCACACCTTGAGGCGTGGCCACACCGTCGAGGGCCTTGCCGGAGCCATAAGAAATTTTATGGAAGCCGATGCGTGAATGGATGATCGGTGATGGATTCTGGGGTTGTCCGAGTGCCGCTCCACAAGTCGCGGCACACCTCGTTGCATCACTTCCACTACCAACAAGGCCAGGCACACCCATGTCGAAGATTCTGATGGTCATCTCCGCCGCCACCAGCCTGAAGCTGGCCGACGGATCCACCCACCCCACGGGCTACTGGGCCGAGGAGGTCGCCGCCTCGCACAAGGTCCTCAAGGCCGCCGGCGCGGACGTCGACATCGCCACCCCGGCCGGCGCGCGCCCCACGGTCGACGCCCTCAGCCTCAGCGAGCAGGGCGGCGTCTCCGAGGCCGACGCCGAGGAGTTCCGCACCTACCTCGCAGGCATCGCGGAGGAGCTCTCGACGCCGCTCGTCCTGTCCGAGGTGACGGTGGGCGACTACGACGCGATCTACATTCCCGGCGGCCACGCCCCGATGGCCGACCTGGTGCAGGACGCCGACCTCGGCCGCCTGCTGAACGAGGCCGACGCGCAGGGCAAGACAGTGGCCGCCCTGTGCCACGGTGCCGCCGGCCTGCTGAGCGCGACCGCGGACGACGGCAGCTTCACGTTCGCCGGCCGGGCCCTGACATCGTTCACGGATGAGGAGGAGAGCCAGGGCGGGCTGGGCGAGAACGCGCCGTTCCTGGTCGAGAACCGGCTGCGGGCCGAGGGCGCAGTCCTGCAGACCGGTGCGGCCTGGAGCAACACCGTCGTCGTGGACGGCAACCTGATCACCGGTCAGAACCCGCAGTCGAGCACCAGTACGGCCGATGCCGTCCTGAAGACCCTCGCCGGCTGAACCGAGCACCTCGCGCAGATCATCGGCCGGGAGTGAGCGTCGGCATGCCGCTCACTCCCGGCCGACGGCCCGGCCCGTTCGACACCAGAGCACCGATGATGAAAGGGGAATGCATGCGACCACCCCGGTCCTCAACGGAGGTCGACCACATCGCCATCCGTGTCCACGACACCCATGAAATCGCCTCCTGCGCCGGGGAGTTCTGCGGCCACAACGGTGTGATGTGGCTGTGCCCCGAGCGGGCCAGGGGATTTACCACAGTGCCCTTCTCTTCACCGGCGAGAAGCGCCTCGTGGCGCGGGTTCGGCTCCCGCAGCGTGCGAAGTGGCTCAGGCGCCTGCACGGCATCGCCCACGAAGTCTCTCCCGCGCCCCCGCAGACCACCAGAACCGAAACCTGGTTCAGCCTGCCCGAGCAACCGGTCACGACGCCACCGAAGTGGAAGGCGACCCTTGTGACGATGCTGGGCGCCTACCCCGTGGCGTACGGCATCAAATGGCTCCTCGGCCCGCAGATCACCGCCTGGCGCCTCCCCTGCGCGCTCTGGCCTTCCCCCTCACCTGGCTCTACCCGGACGCCAACCGGTGACAGGAAGACACCGCCGAGCCCGGCACGCTCTCCTGAGGGGCGCGACGTCATCCCTACACTGAGCTGCCACGCCGCACGGACCGGGTAACCGGCACCCCTGGACAAGTGATGGAAGGAAGACCGCGTGCCGAGCCTGGACCTGCTGGCCACATTCCTGGAGATCTACCGCGCGGGTTCCCTCTCCGCCGCAGCTCAGCGGCTTGGCGTGACCCAGCCCGCCGTCACCGGCCAACTCGCCCGGCTCGAGGAGCAGATCGGCGAGCGGCTGTTCGTCCGCTCCCGCCAGGGCGTCGCCCCCACGCCTCGAGCCGCCGCCCTCGCAACCCGTGTGAGCCTGCACCTGGACGGACTCCGCGACGTCCTGGGCTCCACGGAGACCGAACCAGCACTGCGCGGAACGGTACGGATCGGCGGTGCGGCCGAGGCCATGACCGTCCGGGTGCTGCCCGCGCTCGCCCCGCTGACCGCCCGCGGGCTCTACCTCCACGTGACGCTCGGTCTGGCCCAGGACCTTCTCGCCGAGCTGGCCGAGGGCCGGCTCGACCTGGTCGTCTCCGCCGTCCGCCCGACGCACCCGGCGGTGCTGGCCGTGCCGCTCGTGGACGAGGAGTTCCTCCTTGTCGGCGCGCCGGCCACCGCCCACACCGTGGACGCCGACAGGCTCCGAACTGCCCCCGCGGACGCACTCGCCGCCCTGCCGCTCGTCGCCTACGCGGAGGACCTCCCCATCGTGCGCCGCTACTGGCGCAGCGAGTTCGGGCAGCGCCCCACCAACCCCGTAGCTCTCGTCGTCCCCGACCTCCGCGCGGTCCTGGCCGCCGTCGAAGCGGGAGCAGGCGTCTCCGTCCTGCCGCACTACCTCGTCGAACCGGCCCTGGCGGCGGGCAGCGTCGTCCAGCTCCACACCCCCGAAGTCGCGCCGCTCAACACCCTCTACCTCGCCACACGCCGCGGCGCACCGGCCAACCCGGCCACCACCGTCGTACGCGACCGGCTCATCGAGGCGGCAGCGCAGTGGGGTGGGCTCTGACGGGGCAGGTTCGATGCCGCCGCGCATGGGGCCCACCGGAGAATTCCCGTCCATGCGCGGTCGGTTCTGCCTCTGCCTCAGCCGGACACCCGGTAGGGGCCCACCAGGTGTGCCGGTTCTTTCGCGTCACGGGGCGAGGGAGGTGAGGGTGCCTCCTTCGACCTTGAGCGCCGCGCCGGTGGTGGCCGAGGCCCGGTCGCACTGCGGCCCCTGGGGCGTACCGCGGCGTCCTTGCAGGCTTTCGCTCCTGCGCTTCGGTGCCTCGGCCGGCTGAGCAGTGTCTTCCAAGGATTTCGTTTTGATGGATCACGGCCGGGTGGTGATTCAGCGCCATGAACTCTCCGGTGCGAAGCGGGCGTTCGTCCGTGCGCCGCTGCCTGCGTTCCTGCGTGGCAGGAGGCGGTCGGACGACCGCAGCCGTGCCGGCCGGGGTCGTGGGGAGGTTCCGTGCAGGGCTGCTTGGCGAGGACGCGCCCGAGCAGTGCGGCCCACTGGGCCACGCCGCAGGTCCGCATTCACCGAAGGGCCAGGAAGGAATACGCATTCAACTACGGGGGCGACAGGCACGGCAGGGCGCGGCCCGTGGTCAGGCCGGCCTCTCCCACACGAGTTCGGCCGTGCGCTGCGCGCCCCACAGACGGGTGGGGGTGGGGACGGCAAGGGTGAGCAGTGGGCCGTCGAAGCGCACCTTTCGTGTCTGGGGATGTCCGGTCCAGTTCGGGAAGAGGCTGGTGGTGACGTGATGCTCGACAGTGGCGGCGTCGACGACCTCGAACGGTCCGCCGTACGCGAGGTAGCCGACCGTCGTCCGGGCCAGTTCCTCGGGCATGGCGTCCTCGAGCCGTGCGGAGCTCAGAAGTGGGCGATCGCTACGTCCCAGCTGGGCGGACATGTATCCCTGCGGGGTGTAGAGGATCAGTCCGTTCGGGTTGGGGCCGAGGGGCTCGATCACGTCCCCGTCAGTACTCGTGGCGGTGTAGGACACGAGACGCCAGGCGCCGAGCAGTTTCCCGCGTACCTCGTCGCGGGCCTGGCGTTCGGCGTCCGCAGCGGTGCCTTCGGTGGCGTTCACGGAAAGGGGGCTCCTTCCATTCCAGGAGAGGGGGCCCGTCCGTAGCGGCGGACGGGGCCCGGGAGAACGGTTCACCGCTGCGTGATTTCGCCGTCCACCAGTCGCCACAGGTGCAGCGGGTTCGCCTCGCGCAGTGGCTGCGGCAGGAGCTCGTCGGGGAAGTTCTGGTACGTGACCGGGCGGACGAACCGCTCGATCGCGCCCATACCCACGGACGTGAAACGACTGTCGGAGGTCGCCGGGAAGGGACCGCCGTGGGTGGATGCGTAGGAGACCTCCTGCGGGATGGAGAAGGCGTTGAACACGATCCGTCCCGTGCGGCGTTCCAGAACCGGCAGAAGCCGTTCGGCAATGCCGCGGTCCGCGACCTCGGCGTGCAGGGTGGTCGAGAGCTGCCCGCGGAAGGCTCGGGCCGCCTCGAGCAGTTGTTCCGGTCCAGTCACCCTGACCAGCAGAACGGCCGGGCCGAAAACCTCCTCGCGCAGGGCGGGCTCGGCCAGTAGCTGCTCGCCGGTGACCTCGTACAGCAGGGACTGGCCGGACCCGGCGTGTGTGGGGGTGTCGCCCTCGGCGATCCGGACGGCGCCGTCGTCCTCCAGGCGCTGCGCGTTGCGGGTGTAGGCGTCGTGGATGCCGGGTGTGAGCATGGTTTGCGCGGCAGCCTTCTTCACCTCGGCGGCCGCTGCCACACGCAGCTCCGCGAAGCCGGGTCCGTCGGCCGCGAGGAGGATCGCGGGCTTGAGGCAGGCCTGTCCGACGTTGTACATGGCGCGCTGCACCAGGCTGGTGCCGATCTCCGCGCCACGGGCCGCGAGTGCGGCGGGCAGCACGAAGGTCGGGTTGACGCTGGTCATCTCGGTGAACACGGGGATGGGGTCAGGACGCTTCTGCGCCCGCCGGTAGAGGGCCATGCCGCCGCCCTCGGAGCCGGTGAACGTGACTGCCCGGACCAGCGGATGGTCCACGAGCTCCTCACCAATCTCGTTGCCGGCGCCCCGGACGAGAGAGAAGACGCCTTCGTGCAGTCCCGCCTCCGCGACGGCTTCCTGGATGACGCGGCCCTGTATTTCCGAGGCGCCGGGGTGTGCGTTGTGCGCCTTGACGATCACGGGGCAGCCGGCCGCGAGGGCGGAGGCGGTGTCACCGCCCGCCACGGAGTAGGAGATCGGGAAGTTGCTCGCGCCGAAGATCACCACAGGACCCAGGGCTGCCTTCTGCAGCCGGTGGTCCAGACGTGGTGCGGGCTGCCGGTCCGGCTGCGCGGGATCGATGGTCGCCTGCAGAAAGCGGCCCTGACGGACGACGGTGGCGAACTTGCGGAACACACCGGCGCTCCGCACGGCCTCACCCTCGAGCTGCGCCGCGGGCAGGCCGGTTTCCAGGGCAACACGCTCCGCGAGCTCGTCCTTGACCGCCTCGAGCTTGTCCGCGATGAGGTCAAGGAACGCGGCCCGCTCGGCCAGGCCGGTGTGGCTGTAGCTGTCGAAGGCCTCGTCCGCCAGGCGGACCGCGTGGTCGGCCTCGGCCGGGCCACCGAAAGCGAACTCGGGCTCGATGAGCTCACCGGTGGCGGGGTTGAGCGCCTTCATGGCCCCCGCGGTGGCGGCCACTCGGGACGCTCCGATCAGCAAGGCTCCGGTCAGTGTCATGCGCGCTCTCCCTTGAATGCGGCGGTGAGCTCGTCGGTGGTGATGATGGCGTGGGCGTACGTCGGGCCGTTCAGGTCGTGAGCGGCGTGCATCATCTCCGGAAGGAACGCCGCGGTGGCGTCACGCACCAGCGTCACGTGGTAGCCCAGTTCCATGGCGAAGCGGCCGGTGGACTCGATGCAGGTGTTCGCCAGCAGACCCACGGCCACCACATGCGTGATGCCGTGCTGCTTGAGCTGGAAGTCGAGATCGGTGTTGGCGAAGCCGCTCTGCGCCCAGTGCTCCCGGACGACTACATCACCGGGCTGCGGCTGGAAGTCGGGATGGAACTCGCCGCCCCACGTCCCGCGGGCGAAGCTGTGACGCTCCATGATGCTCAGCTGCGTGGGGTTGGGATGGTTCCACGTTTCGTAGTCACCCGGCTCCCATCGGCGATGTGGGACGAACACGACGCGGACACCAGCCTCACGGGCGGAGGCCACCACCGAATGCAGGTGGTCAAGCAGTCCGACTTCCTGCGCCATCTGCTCCAGGCGCGGCCAGATCTTGCCGCCCTCGGACAGGAAGTCGTTGTAAGGGTCGACCAGCAGAACGGCCGTACGACGAGGGTCGTAGCTGTGGGACATGGTCACATCTCCAATCTGGATGACAATCATCATCCACAAACTAGATTACGTTGGTCATCCAGAATGTCAAACGAAAACCACAAAAGCCCCATACAAGACATGGGTGTATGATGATCATCATCCAGTTATGTGGTGGCCCTACTGCGCCGCCCCAAGGAAAGGCAGGTCGACATGGGCCACTCGCAGGCCGAGAAGGCTGCGACCCGCGAACGGGTCCTGCAGATCGCCTCCCGCAAGATTCGCTCCGAGGACATCGCCCGCCTCGGTATCGCCGACCTCATGAACGAGGCCGGGCTCACACACGGCGGCTTCTACAAGCACTTCGACTCACGCGACGACCTGATCACACAGGCTGCCGCCGCCGCGCTGGCGGAGGGCACGGCGAAGATGGAGCGCTCCGCACAGGAGAACGCCCGGGATCCGCAGGCCGGCCTCATCGGCGCCTATCTGGCGAAGAAACACCGAGATGATCCGGCAACGGGCTGCGCGCTGGTCACCCTGGGCGCCGTCGCCGGACGTGATGACCGGCACCTCAAAGAGGCCTACGAGAAGCAGGTCCGCACATATCTGGACCTGATCGCGGGACTCGACAAAGACTCCGAGGACGCCCGGGCGGAGGCGATACTCACCCTCAGCGCCCTGGTCGGTGCCGTACTCATGGCCCGGGCCGTGGCCGACGAGGCCTTCTCCGACGAACTGCTGGAGACGGTCAGAGCCCGGCTGACCTGATCCGCGAAGCGAAGACCTGGCGGCGGACCTGGAGCCCACCGGGCATGACACCCGCGCGTGGCATCGCACGGGGTGGGCGCCACCGCGCCTGCGCCACCCGAACCGCCGGGTTGCCCGCACTGCGGACTCCCGCAAGACCGGCACCCCACCCCGCACGAGGGTCACCGGGTACTCCTCGAGCCTGCCGTCGGTCGCATGGACGTGCACCGCGATGCGCTCAGCGGTGCGGTGACCGTCGGACGGACAGGACCGCCACGTCGTCGTGCTGGGCGCCCTCCCCGGCGAACGCGCGCGCGTCGTCGTAGAGGGCGCGCGGCAGATCGGTGGGGGAGAAAGATGCGTGCTTGGCGAGGCGTTCGGCGACGGGGTAGAACGTGCCGTCGGCAGAGCGGGTCTCGGTGAGCCCATCCGTGGTCAGCAGCAGCGTCGCACCGGGTGGGAAGGCGAACCAGTCGACGGTCGCGGGTTCGGCGGCGAGTTCGGCGAGACCGAGCGGGACGCCGGAGCCGAGAGCCGGCGTGATGACGGTGGCGTCGTGCACCAGCTGCGGCGGAATGTGCCCACAGTTAATGACTTGCACCTCTTCGTGCGCGTCGACGTTGACGATGAGCGCTGTGACGAACCGTTCGTCGTCGCCGGTCTGTGCGGCGTAGGAGTTGTGCCGTACGACAGAGGCGTCGAGGGCGTCGACGAGGGCGGTCAGGGTGGGCTCTCGGTGGGCCGTCGCCCGGAAGGCGCCGATGACGGCGAACGCGGCGCCGACCGCGGGCAGGCCCTTGCCCTGGACATCGCCGATCAGAACCCGGGTACCCCACGGAGAGACGACGACGTCGTAGATGTCGCCGCCGACGAGCCGGTCCTCCTGGACGGGCTCGTACACGCCGTCGACCAGGACGTCGTCGGTGAGCAGAGGCAGGGGGCGCAGGATGTGGCGCTGCATTGCGGCGGCGGTGGAGCGCAGCCGCAGCATCTCGTTCTCGCGGTGGATACGGCTGCGGCACGCATAGACGGAGGCCGCGCCCAGGGCGAGGGTGAGCAGCATCATGAGGATCCTGTCGAACCACCGCTCCTCACCGTGCCGGGCCAGCACGGTGACGATGACCACCAACGTGGTCCATGCAGCCACGAATTTCGTCTGGCGTACGGTGCACAGCGCGGACGCGGTCCCCGGCAGGAACACAAGGAGCCCGAGAAGCCACACCGGGGACTCGGAGACGGCAGCGAGGGCCACCACCAGGACCGTCACTGACACCACGCCAATCATGACATCGGCGTCGCGCGGTGGTTCGATGGCCTCGAAGGGATGCGTGAAACTCTTCGGATGCTTACGGGGCACGTGACCTCCCGGGCAGGTGGTGTACTCCCCCGTACGGTAGGCAGGCACGGCCGTGGATGAGCCACGCCCCGCCGGACGGTGTCACCTGTGCGGTGACCAGCACTACATGCAGGGTCCGTGGCCCGTGGGCTCCTTCGACCCGGTCGGATTCGATGACACGGGACCGGCGGACCAGCCGGTCATCGGCCTGAGGAGCGCGGAGTTGCAGCACTCCCCGGCGAAGATCAGGCGGCAGTCCTATGCGGTGACCGTCGGCACCATCTCGCCGGAGACGGCCGGGCTGACGGCCCCGATCCGCGGCGCGATGGGCACCGCGGTGGCCGCCGTCGGCATGGTGACGCCCGTCGAGACGTTCCGGCCGCTCGGTCGCGCTGAGCGGTAACTGCTTGCGGGATCGGTCCGAACGGTGTCCGTTGCAGTGATCCTGATAATCAGTCAGAACCCACCTGGCGTGTCTCTCACCCAGGACCAGGACGTGATCGAGGGCCTCACGGCCGATGATGCCGACCACGCATCCAACCGCTTCATGGGAATGCTGTTCCTCCGCCTCCAGCACCACCAGCCCTACGACGAATCGAAGGCATTCCCACACCAGCCCCCGACGGAAGAACTCACTGCTGCCGCTTGACGCCCTAGCGAGGTGGGCTGTCTACCGCCTCGCCACCACCCGTGCCCGAACCGAGGAACCCGCCAAGGCCGCCTGAACCTGCCTCCCCGACCTCGACGGCCCGCCTCCCCCGCCCCCTCACAGACGGCGGGTCGTCCGCAGCATCGCTCCCTTCAAGACGCCGATTCATCCGGGTGCTCCGCTGACGTGCGGCCACGGGCCCGTCGCAAGAGGTGCCTCACGAGCAACATCACCCAGACCACCAGAAAGAGCGCCACGACAACCCTCAACCAAGGGGCACTGCTGCTACTGGCTGCTGTCCACCCATAGAACACAATGCTCAAGCACATCCCACCCGGGCCGGCGAAGAACTCGACTCGGATTTCGTGACATCCCCACCCTCCTCTTGCTCTCCCAGTCTCCGCCCGTGCCACGCCTGGCCCTGATCAGGATCCGTCCCCCAGATGCTTGAGCCGGCGCTGCCGGAAGCGCTCCGAGACAGCCGTGAGGACGAAGACAAGACCCAGAGCCAGCCCGAAGACCACAGCGAACATGGGGTCGTCGGGTTCCTCCTCACGCGACAACATCAAGAAGAAGAGTGTGAAGGGAACGGCCACGCAGAGACCGGTGCCGATCGGGTGTCGGGCCACCCACTTCTGGATCCGAGTCGGACGCCGCTGCCCACCCAGGGCCCGATCCAGGGTCCAGAAAGCATCGCCCAGAGGCCGCCGCCAGTTCGCCATGGCAGAAGAATATGGCAGCCGATCCGCTGCCCTCCCCGGGCGAGGGCCGGTGATCAAGCCGCGGTCTGTCAGCCACCGCGACCAGGACCGCACGCGCCACGCCTCGTCCACGCTGCCCCGCCGACGCCGACTCTGCTGCGGCGAGCAGAGAGTTGAGGCGGGGCAGCGTCTCGTTCGATGTACCGGCCGTGCCCACGCCGCACGCTCGTCTGCCGCTCCGCCGTACGACGCCGTCACCGACGCGCGACGTGAACGGATGCGCTGTCGGAGAAACCGAGGCCGGCGTCTACGGCAAGGGCGGCGGCTGCAGCCCGTGAGGTGACGCCCAGCTTGCGGTAGACCTGGCTGGTGTGGAACTTGACGGTGTTCTCACTGATGCCGAGCTCCGCGGCGATCTGACGGTTGCGCTGTCCGGCGACGAGCAAGTGCAGCACCTCGGTCTCGCGCGGTCCGAGGTCCCACATGTGCATGGCTGTGCCCGAGGTGTCCGGCGGATCGAGCGGAATGCGTACGTCGATCTCCGAGCCCCACGTCTCTACGGCCTCCACGGTGAGATGCCCGCCGAGCGCGGTCGCCCGGGCCGCCAGCTGTCGCAGTGCCGGACGTCCCTGGTCCAGAAAGCCAGGGCCGTCGTCGCGCATCGAGATGAGCAGGTTCGTGCCGTCGCAGTTCCACTGGACCCGGATGCGAGTCACGTCCTCCTGCTCCCGCATGAGCAGAACCGCACTGCGGACGATGGCCCGGGCCGCATGGGCGACCTCTCCCGGCAGGGCTCGCCCGTCCGCGGGAGGCTCGATGAACTGGACCTGAATCCCGCCGTACCGGCTGAGAGGACGCAAGTCGTCCCGCAGCCGCCTGAACGCCTGCGAGACGGCCTCCTCGGCGAGTGAGGCCACGAGATCACTGCCGGCCCTGACCCGGACCAGAGCGGCGGCCGCCATGTCGGTCGCCAGCACCCTGGCCCGCGCGTCGTCCAGGTCGCGGCCGCGCAGGGTGGCCAGCAGGGTCTCCAGGTCGGTTTCGTGGCGGGCCGTCAGTTCGGCCGTGACCTGCAGCCGTTCGCTGGACGCGGCGCGCGACTCGCGCAGGTAGTCGGGGCGGGCCTCGGCGACCTGCTGCTGGATGCGGGTCGCGGCCGTCGTCCAGACCGCGCGCACATAGGCCTCGGCACCCGGGTACGTGGGATCGCCGGGCTCGCAGAGCACCAGGACGGCCCCGGTCGGCGCGTCGTACACGCGAACCGGATGTTCCGTGCCGGCGATCACAGCGGAGCCGGGGGGTTCTCCCCCTGCCACGAGCCGGCGGACCGTGTCGAGTTCCGCGATCGTGATCCGCTCGGTGATCACCGGATCGCCGGCCTTCTTCTGCGGTCGTCCGGTGCAGTCCTCCGTGAACACGGCCAGCGCCCGGTGCGGCAGCACCTCGTCGATCACTTCGTGAAGCCGTGCGGCCACCATGTGCAGCGGGGCGGTCGCCACAGCTCCCAGCCGTTCGGCCACCAGGGCAGGGTCCGGACGGGGCATGAGAAAAACCATGGGAGGAATCTACCGCGCCGACCTACCCGAACGGGTGGGTGGAAGGCCCGGAACGTTGGGTGCGGCCTACCCGATGTGGCAGGAGGATGGAGCGGCGGAGCGGGCGAGCTGCCCCGTCGTCGGGCCGGCTCCGGAACGTGTACCTCATCTGTGGTGGCGTTCCGCGTCGGCCCTCCGGAGCTGCGCCGTGGTCCCAGTCCCCCGCCGGACGTGACAGGTCTCGACGCATCACGTCCGCCTCCAGCAATCAGCAATCAGCAATCAGCACGAGGGAAACACACACATGACCCATGAAGTCCAGGGCGTCGTCGCACGCCACACAGGTGCGCCCGTCTCCGTGGAGACCATTCTGGTGCCCGACCCGGGACCGGGAGAGGCCCTGGTGAAGGTACTGGCCTGCGGCGTCTGCCACACGGACCTGCACTACCGGGAAGGGGCCATCGGCAACGACTTCCCCTTCCTGCTCGGCCACGAGGCCGCCGGCATCGTCGAAGCGGTCGGACCCGACGTACAGGATGTCGCACCCGGGGACTTCGTCATCCTCAACTGGCGTGCCGTGTGCGGCCGATGTCGGGCCTGCCGCCGGGGCGAGCCCTGGTACTGCTTCGACACCCACAACGCCACGCAGAAGATGCGGCTGACGGACGGCACCCCGCTCACCCCGGCACTGGGCATCGGCGCCTTCGCCGAGAAGACCCTCGTCGCCGCCGGACAGTGCACCAAGGTGCCCGAGGTGCGCCCCGAGGCGGCCGGGCTGCTCGGCTGTGGTCTGATGGCGGGCCTGGGCGCCGCGCTCAACACGGCTCCGGTGCGCCGCGGACAGAGCGTCGCGGTCATCGGCTGCGGCGGCGTCGGGGACGCCGCGATCGCCGGCGCCCACCTCGCGGGCGCCGCACGCATCATCGCCGTGGACATCGACGACCGGAAGCTGGAGCTGACCAGGACCTTCGGCGCCACGCACACCCTCAATTCCCGCACCGACGACCCGGTGGCCGGGATCCGCGCCCTCACGGACGGGTTCGGGGCAGACGTGGTGATCGACGCGGTCGGCCGCCCCGAAACCTACCTGCAGGCCTTCGAGGCGCGGGACCTGGCCGGCGTCGTCGTCCTGGTGGGTGTCCCCGCTCCCGGCACCACCGTCGAGCTGCCGCTCCTGGACGTCTTCGGCCGCGGCGGAGCCTTGAAGTCCTCCTGGTACGGCGACTGCCTGCCCTCACGCGACTTCCCCATGCTCATCGACCTCTACCGGCAAGGACGCCTCGACCTGGACTCCTTCGTCACGGAGACCATCGCGCTGAGCGAGGTGGAGAAGGCGTTCGCCAAGATGCACTCGGGCGAGGTACTGCGCTCCGTGGTGGTGTTCTGAGTGGGCGTCCGCATCGAACAGGTCGTCACCTCAGGGACCTTCAGCCTCGACGGCGGATCCTGGGACGTCGACAACAACGTCTGGATCATCGGCAACGACGACGAAGCCCTCGTCGTCGACGCCGCGCACGACGCCGATGCGATCCTGGCGGCACTCGGCAACCGGAGGCTGACAGCGGTGGTGTGCACACACGCGCACAACGACCACATCAACGCGGCCCCCGCCGTGGCCGAGAAAACCGGCGCTCCCGTCTTCCTCCACCTCGATGACCGTCTCCTGTGGTCACAGACCCATCCCGAGCACTCCCCCGCCTACCTCTGCGACCAGCGCCGGCTCACCGTCGCCGACACCGAGATCCAGGTACTGCACACCCCCGGCCACACCCCCGGTGCCATCAGCCTGTACATACCGGAACTCGACACCGTCCTCACCGGCGACACGCTCTTCGCCGGCGGCCCGGGCGCCACCGGCCGGTCCTTCTCCGACTTCCCCACCATCATCCGCTCCATCAGGGACCGACTCCTCACACTCCCACCGCACACCACAGTGCTCACCGGCCACGGCCCCTCCACCACCATCGCCGACGAGGCAGCACACTTGGACGACTGGATCACCCGCGGCTACTGATGTCCTCAGCAGGTACGTTCTGGATGCGTCTGCGGCCCTCCCGCCAACAGCGGAGGGCCGCAGACGCATCCGTCCGGCCGCTGCTGAGCAGAAGACCACGATGAACACCGGTGTGTAGTCAGCCCTCGACCTCAACTGCAGACGGCACACCCCGATTGCAAAAGGGGTTTCGATCCCGATGCGCCGGCGCCTCGTGGCTTTGTCGAGCAGTAGTGGTTCTGGCTCATTTTCCGTGAGCCGGTCACGGTGGGTCATGCGACGCCGTTCAAAGGCTGGTGCTCAGGTGCGTGTCTGTGGCGAGAAAGTCTCGCACCGCGGAGGTGACCTGGTCGATGTGCTGCCGTTCCGGAGGCTGATCGTTCAGCAGGTCGATTCTTCGAGCCAGATCAACGGTGGGTTGCAGCGCATCGGGGTAGCCGAGTTCGGCCGCAGCTTTTCCGAGGTCAGCGGCAGCAACCCCAATTCTTCGCCTGCCCGTCGTCCTCGGCCCATCGCGTCAGCGCCGTGTGCATCGCGGCCAGGCAGGCGCTGGTCGCCGCCTGGGCGCGGAACGCGGCGTCGGGAGTGGTCGCGTCGTCCCCGAGGGCATCGACGACGGCCTGTTGTAGCGCGTATGGGCTGTCCAGGTGCCGGGCCCGCAGCGCGGGCGTCGAGACCATAAGCCGGAGGCAGTCCAGCAGAAACCGTTCGTTCGCCGCCGGTTCGTCCCCGTCGCCGCCGGTCAGCACCGTGGCCGCGTCGACGAGTGCGCCGCCGCGGTCGAGACGATGAGCAGGACCTTGAGGTCAGCCAGCTTTGACGGAATCGAGATGACGGGTGTCACCGAGGCTGACGACTTGGCGGTTGTGGAAGAAGTCGTCTTCGCGCAGTGTGGTGATGCTGCCGGAGGGCGCCCGGAAACTGGCATAGCCGACCGACTCGATCGGCATCTTGATCCAGGACGCCACGACGCACGTCAGGGAGCCGCCGTGCGTCACGATGATCTGGTGCTCGCAAGGGTTCTGCAGAATCTCGTCCATGGCCGCGTAGATGCGCTGCGCCCACGCCGCCTTGGTCTCTGCACCGTCCACACCCTCGTCGTGTTCCATCCGCTCCCCGACAGCCGGCGGTGGGACGAAGCGCCGGTCCAGCCACTCCTGCGGCCTTCCCCCCGCCTGCCCGTAGGACTTCTCCCGCAGCCTGCGATCCAGGATCGGCTTCACGTCGAACACTTCGGCTACCTCCTCGGCCGTCCGCAGGGTGCGCTGCAGATCCGAGGAGAACAGCTCCACCTCGGCGCCGTCCGGGACCTGGGACCGCAACGCCTGGGCAATGGAGACCGCCGCACGGACGCCGGCGGGCGTCAGCTGCGAATCGTGCCATCCGCCGACGACTCCCTCGACGTGGTGCGTCGCCTCCGGATGAGTGACGACGTACAGAGTGCGCATGAGCGCGTGCCCTCCTGTAGGTAACGTCCTGCCTGATTGCAGGCCGCAACTATGGAAGAGACAGTTCAGCACCATCAAGCGGGTTCTTCGGCTCGTGCCCGGGTGCTGACGAGGCGGTAGTACGAGGTCGAGGCGGGCGGGGTGGTCTACGTGCCGAAGGGTGCGCGCCAACCTCAGCCAGACCAAGCCCGCCCGCATCTACTTCCTGCACGCGCTGGGCGGGATGGACGGCATGTTCACCGGGATAGGGGCCCCCGGGACGCGCGGGGATGTCGGCCCCTGTCCGAGGCGGATGTCAAGGCGATGGCGGGCGTGGTCGTCAAGTACGACTTCACCTTCGACTGAGCCGGCGGCACCAACCGTCCACGGCAGCCCGGCCGGAAGCCTTGATACGGCCGGACGCCGCCGCACGGACACGACCGTGGCCCCGGTCCTGTGGGACCGGGGCCACGGCGCTCGGCGGGCGTTCCGGACTCAGCGTGCCAGTAGGTCGCGCAGCGCCTTCGCGATCGTCTCGGGTGCCTCCTCGGCCATGAAGTGTCCGCAGGAGACCGTGGAATGGTTCAGGTCGTCGGCCCAGGCGCCCCACAGGGCGGCGGCCTCGTAGCCGAGGGCGGCGCCCCAGTCCTGCTGGAGGACGGAGACCGGCATGGTCAGCTTGCGGCCTGCCGCGCGGTCGGCCCGGTCGTGCTCGATGTCGATGCCCGCCGAGGCCCGGTAGTCCGCGACGATGGACGGCACGGCCGCGCGGCACGCGTCGAGGTAGACCTGCCGGACGGCGGGCGGCACGGCCTCGGAGTCGTTGGCCCAGATGTCCAGGAAGTAGGAGAAGAAGGCGTCCGAGCTGTTCTGGATCATCTGCTCCGCCAGACCGGGCGGCTGGGCCATCAGGTAGAGGTGGAAGCCCACGGCGGCCTGCACCCCGTGCAGCGCCTCCCACATGTTCAGGGTCGGCAGCACGTCCAGGCAGGCCAGGTGCGTGATGGCGTCCGGGTGGTCCAGACCGGCCCGGAAGGCGACCAGGGCACCCCGGTCGTGCCCGGCGAGCGCGATCCGCTCGTGGCCCAGGGTGTGGGCCAGCGCGAGGGTGTCCTCGGCCATGGTCCGCTTGGAGTAGACGTCCGGCCCGTCCTCGGCCGGTTTGTCACTGTCGCCGTATCCGCGCAGGTCGGGGCAGATGACGGTGTGGTCGGTGGCCAGGTCCGCGGCCACGTGCCGCCACATCAGGTGCGTCTGCGGGAAGCCGTGCAGCAGCACGAGGGGGGTGCCGGAGCCGCCCACAGCGACGTTCAGTTCGACGCCATCCGCCACGTCCACCCGCTGGTAGTCGAATCCGGGGATGCTCGGTGTCATGGTCTGTGCGCCCTTCGCTGATCGGGCCCGCCCGCTCGGCGGGCCCGCTTCTGTATCTGGCGGTTCGGCTTCCGGGGACGGCAACCGAGCCGTTTGGCATGTCCCGCATGCCGTCGGCCCTCGCGGTGGTGCGCTCCGGCCGATGTCCTCAGCCTGCGGGCTGCGGATCAGCAGCGAATGAACGCCTGTAGGTTTGTCCTGGTCAGGGGGTTGAGAGGAGCGGTCGGCGAGGTGCGCGTGGAGTTCGGGGTACTGGGTGCGGTGACCGCCTGGGACGAGGCCGGGCAACCGCTGCCCCTCAAGGGACCGCGGCACCGGGCCGTGCTGGCCCGGCTGATCCTCGCCCGGCGCCGGGTCGTCCCGGTCACCCGGCTCGCCGAGGACCTGTGGGACGAGCCGCCCGGCAACGCTGTCGGCTCGCTGCGCACCTTCGTCGGTGATCTGCGGCGCGCCCTGGAGCCCGACCGGCCGCCCCGGACGCCGCCGCGCCTGCTGATCACCGAGGGCTCCGGATACGTACTGCGAGTGCCCAAGGACGACGTCGACGCGTGGCGGTTCGAGCAGGCGGTGGACTCCCTCGCGGAGGCCGGTCCCGCCCGGGCGGCCGACCGGCTGTGCGAGGCGCTCGGCTGGTGGCGCGGGCCCGCGTTCGCCGACTTCGGTGACGAGCGCTGGCTGCGCTCGGAGCGCTCCCGACTGAGCGAGCTGCGTCTGCACGCCGTCGAGCGCCTCGCGAACGCCCGGATCTCCCTGGGCCGCGCAGCCGAGGCCGTGCCCGATCTCGACGCACACGTGACCGACCACCCGTGGCGCGAGGACGCCTGGTGGCTGCTGGCACTGGCCCTGTACCGGTCGGGGCGGCAGGCCGACGCGCTGTCCGTGCTGCGCCGGGCCCGCAGCATGCTCCGCGACCAGCTCGGCGTGGACCCCGGGCCACGGCTGCGGCGGCTTGAGGAGGACGTCCTGCGGCAGGCCGACCATCTGGACCCGGATGCCGCGGCCGCCTCCGTGGACCGGGTGTGGGCGGAGGCAACGGCCGCCTACGAAGGCGTCCTGGGCTCCCGGGCCCGCACTCGGCTGGAGTCGACAGTCGGCCTCATGCGGGACCTAGCGGTCACCGGCGGGGGCGGTCTGGAGGCGGCCCGCCGACATCGGGTGGCTGCCGTCGCCGCGGCCGAGCAGCTCGACGACCCGGACCTGACCGCCCGCGTGATCGGCGTCTACGACGTCCCCGCGATCTGGACTCGCTCCGACGATCCGGAACAGGCGCGGTGGCTGGTGGAGGCCGCGGAGCGTACTCTGCGCTCGCTGCCCCCGGGGGCGCACGAGGCGGCACGCTGCCGTCTGCTGGCGACGATCGCCGTGGAGTCGCGTGGCGCCCTTCCCGTGGGCGAGGCACCGTCCGGGGCGCCGGCGCGTCCGCTCCAGGCCGCGGGCCAAGCGGAGGAGATCGCCCGGCGCCTCGACGACGCCGGGCTGCTGGCGTTCGCCCTGAACGGGACGTTCATGCAGTCGTTCCGGCGGGCCGGACTCGCCGGGCGCCGCGACGCGATCGGCGGGGAGATCGAGGCGCTCTCCGCCCACCACGGCCTGGTCCGGTACGAGGTGTTGGGCCACCTGATCCGGATCCAGGCGCGGTGCGCGCTGGCGGATCTGGCGGGGGCCGACCGGCACGCTACAGCGGTGGACGAGTTGGCCACCCGCCACGATCTGCCCCTGGTGTCGGTGTTCACGACCTGGTATCGCGCGCTGCGGACGGCAACGACCAGCTCGCTTGCGGCTGCGGAGGGCGCCTACGAGGAGGCAGCCGGGGCACTGCGCGGCGCGGGTATGCCCGGACTGGAGCGCGGTCTGCTGCCGCTGGCCCGGCTCTGCGTCCGGCTGCGGCACGGGGCCCCGCTCGACGGTGTGGACGAGGGAGCCGACTGGGGACCGTACGAACGGTGGGTCCGGCCCCTGCTGCTGGCCGAGGGGGGCCGAGCCGGGGAGGCGCGCGCGGCGCTGCGCGCCGTCTCGTCGCCGCCGCGTGACCTGATGTTCGAGGCACTGTGGTGTCTGACAGCGCGGGCGGCGGTCGCCGTCGGCGACCGGGATGTCATGGAGCGGGCGCGCACGCAGTTGCTGCCGGCCGCGGACGAGGTCGCCGGGGCCGGGAGCGGGCTGATCACGCTGGGGCCGGTGGCGGAGTGTCTGGCCGTGCTGGAGGGCGGGCCCCGCTGACGGCGGCGTCGGAACGGAACTCCGCGGTTACGGGGTCCGGCACCGGAGTGCGGACGCGGCAGTGCCATGGGCAGGCATCGGTCGTCAGACCGAATGGCCCCGGCTACTCCGCCGAGCAGACCGCAGGGGTGGCCCGGTACCACGCGGAGCTGCTCCGGCTGACCACCGAAGTGGCGATGCACCCGTACTGGGCGACCCTCAACAGCGGTGCGGTGGCAGCGCGGTTGGCGCTGGAGCACGCACACGAAGCCGCGGACGAGGCGGCGTAGCCGTGTCCGGCGCCGGGTCGATATCCCGCCTCGACAAGCTCCGGGCTCGGCCCGGGAGGCGTGAGAACTCGGGCCCTCCGCAGAAATGGCGAGGCGTCCACAGCATCTGACGAACGACACTGAAGACGTGCTGATCATGGATGCCGTGCTGGAAACCTACAAGGCCTCCGACTTCGCTCTGTGGCCCATTGCCGACTCGCCCTCAGACCGCCTCCTGGCCCTGTCCGGCCAGTTGTCCGCGTGAGAACTCGGCACTGTCATGGCAGTCCTGACGAGCTACGAGGCCGTGATCGGTGCGATGACGTACTCCTCGTGGGGTGTCGAACTGCGGGCGGCGGGTGGTGTTACGCCTCAGAATCGGCGCACGCCGGTGGACGTTCAGGCAGCCGACTCCAGACGGACGCAACAGTGACCGGGTCTGGGCGCCAGGCACGCCTGGAGGCCGCTTTCGGCGAGCCCTTCCAGCACGCCGCGAAGCAGGTGGAGGTTCATGCCGCACACCGTCTGGGTGTGTTCGCGGGCGAGCGCGTGGAAGGGGCAGTTGCCCAGGACGATGGCGTCACCCTCACAGCGGGGTTCGAAGCCGTTCTCCTCCAGCACGGCCAACACATCTGCCTGGCCCGGTCCGGCGAGCTGTGTGCCCAGCTCGTGGGCCTTTCGGTGCAGGACCGAACGGACCGGTTCACCGGTGGCTTCAGATTCCTCCAGCGCCTGGGCGAGGAGCCGTCCGGCCAACTCGTAGTGCCGCTCGGGCAGGCTGACGGTGACCTGCTTGCTGGAGCGCTTGTAGAGCTTGGCGGGCCTGCCCGCTCCCGGGCCGGTACGTCCGCTGCGCCGTTCGTAGACGACGTCGAGCAGTGATTCGTCAGCCAGCCGGTCCAGGTGGAAGGCCGCGGTCTGCCGGGCAAGGCCGAGCGCCTCGGCGGCTTCATCGCGGCTGACCGGTCCCGGCTGGCGCACGACGTGGTCGTAGAGCCTCCTGCGGGTCGGCTCGTCGAGCGCGGCGACGGCGGAGACATCGGGGCGGGGTGCTTCCTTCGAGTGGTCCACGAACACCAGTGTAAAACCAATAGCAATTGACTAAAGAAGGTTCGCGCGCTTCTATCGTTAGTGAGAGTTGTCGATAGAAGGAAGGGCATCATGGCGTCCGCACCCGCAACCACCACATCCGCCGCCTCCCGGCGGGCCGCGCTCACCGACCCCGGCTACCAGGCGTTCGTCATCCTGCGCACCGGATTCACCGTGGCGCCGATCCTGTTCGGGCTGGACAAGTTCGCCAACCTGCTCGTGGACTGGCCCACCTACCTCGCGCCGTGGATCAACGATGTCGTTCCGGGCAACGCCCAGGCGGTCATGTACGCAGTGGGAGTGATCGAGATCGTCGCGGGCCTTGCCGTCGCGCTCGCCCCGCGCGTCGGGGGCTGGTTGGTGGCCGGATGGCTCGCCGGCATCATCGTCAACCTGCTGACCATCCCCGGTCACTATGACGTCGCGCTGCGCGACTTCGGCCTTCTGCTCGGCGCGGTCGCCCTCGCCCGGCTCGCACAGCGCTACCACGGCAAGCGGCAGTCTCACTGACAGCAGGCAGCAGGCACGGAAGGTGACGAGGCGGGTGGGCCCCTCCATCGGCTCACCCGCACGCGTTGCCGTGGCGGACTCGGACCCGGAACGCAGTTCACGCCCGCCTGGCATCGAGCCACCGCGCGGTCGCCAGCCTTCTGGCGGGTGAAGGAGCGTCTGCCCCGGTCCGCAGGCGATCCGGGCGTATGCATAGGGCATCGGCCGAAGCGACGTGAGGGTGAAAGATGCGAACCTGGACCGGCTGGCCGCCGAAGGCGTAGCCGGCAGCATCAACCTCGGCAGCTGGGGCACCCGCCAAGTCACCCGCTGGAAGGCCCTGGAGGACGGCCGGCGCCAACTCGTGGCCGCTCTGGACCTCACCCTCGCCCCCAGCACCCTGACCCCTCGCCCCGCCACTCGCCGCACCTTCGCCGAGGCCGTCCAGCTCCTCGAGCTGTTTCTTCATCGCGAGCGCCGCGCCCCCGCGGCCCGGGAGGCGATCACCGTCGATGGCGACACCGTCAGGATCGGCCCCTGGTTCGCCAAGATGCGCACCAAGCACCGCGCCGGGCAGCTCGACCCTGAGCATGAACGCCTCGTCGCCGCCCTCTTCGACGGCGACCGGACCGCCAAGGACCCTGCCCCCGCCTTCCCCTGACCTCGCCGGCGAGCATCCCGGTCGCGGCTTGCGCCGACCTTGAACGCTCAGTCGACCGAAAGCGGCGCGTCCGAGCCGGGTGCCGATGCTCGCGCGCCGACGGGTTGCGCGACCTCTCGGGTACGCCGCGCATAGGCCAGGTACAGCACCGTCGCCACCAGCAGGCCGACGATCCAGGAGATGTCGGCGCCGCCCAGGTAGTCGACCAGCGGCCCGGTGTAGAGGCTGCTGCTGATGAAGGGGATCTGCGCCGCAATGGCGACCAAGTAGACAAGGACGGCCGGCCAGTTCACCAAGCCGTACTCGCCCCGAGGCCGGAAGAGCTCGCCGACGTCGTAGTGGCCGCGCCGTACGACGTAGTAGTCGGTGAGGTTGATGGCGGTCCACGGCACCAGCAGGTACAGCAGGAACAGCGTGATGTTCTCGACAGTACTCAGGATGTGGCCGCTTGCCATCAGAGTGGCTGCGATCGTGAGCGTGGCGCTCACCACGATGAAGACGGCGCGCACCAGCGGCGTCGCCGAGCCGTGGCCCTTGGCCGAGAAGGCGCTGATCGCGGTGAGGTACATGCCGTAGTAGCCGTACACGCCGGCAGGGACGATGCCTATGACGATGGCGAGCAGGATGACCGAGCTCAGCGCCGGGATCTGCCGGCTGAGCATGCCGATGGCATCGTCGCCCACCGCCTCGGCGCTGATCGTGGCGGCGAACGCGCCGAGGATCATCACCCACGAGGAGCCGAGTGCCGAGCCTGCATAGGTCCACAGGAACGTGGTCCGCGACGGGGTGTCCTCGGGGAGGTAGCGAGAGTAGTCCGAGACGTACGGCGCCCAGGTCAGCTGCCACGAGACGAAGATCGACATGACGAGCAGGACGGTGCCGAACGACGGAGCCGGACCGCTCGGCAGGTGCTCCGGCAAGTGACCGGCCAACGCGATCGTGAGGGCGAGGAACAGCAGCCCCGAGACCACGCTGACGACCCGGGTCGACAGGTGGATGACCTTGTACCCGACGATCGCGATGACCGCCGGGACCGCGCCCTGGATGATCACCGACCAGGTGAACGAGATGTGGGCCCAGTTCGCGAAGGCCTGCCCGGTGATGACGCCACCTTCGATGCCGAATCCGATGTACATGCACAGGACGATCACGACCGGCAGCAGCGTGCCGAGGAATCCGAACTGCGCACGGCTCTGGATCATCTGCGGCACGCCCAGACGGGGACCCTGGATCGAGTGGTAGGCCATGAACACGGCACCGACGAGGTTGCCGACCAGGATGGTGGCGACGGCCCAGGGAAGGTCGAGTCCGAGGGTGACCGCCAGGACGCCGGTGACGAACCCGGTGATCTGCACGTTGCTGGAGAACCAGACCGTGAACAGGTGCCACGGCTTGCCGTAGCGCTCCTCGGGCGGGACGTAGTCGATCGAGTGCTGCTCGATCGACTCGCCGTGTGATCGGTTGCTGCCCATCTCATGCCTCCTGCGGGGTCAGGGCGGCCGCACGGGCGATGGCGCCCAGCGCGTCCAGGTGAGCGGGGGTGTCGGCGACCGGCTGGTCGGTGGCGGAGAACTTCGCGATGACGACGTCGGTCTGCGGGTCGAGCCAGAGGTACTGGCCGAAGATGCCGACACCGTAGAAGGACCCGTGGTCGTCGCCCGGGATCCACCACTGGTTCTTGTAGGTGCCACCCGCCGCCGAGTCGGACTCGGCCGTGGTCGCGAAGTGCCCTCCGCGGCGCGTCCGCGCGATCCAGTCAGCCGGCACCACTGGTGTGCCCTCGCGCCACCCGTCGTCGAGAACCAGGCGCCCGAATCGCGCGAGATCGCGCAGTCGCATCCCCATCCCGGCACACGCATAGGGCGTTCCGTGGTCGTCGACCGTGACGAAGGCGTCGTCCTCGGCGCCGATCCGCGACCAGAGATGTCGCCGCATCAGCTCGCCGTAGCCCGCGCCGCCGGCGCGTTCGAGCACCCACGCGAGGACGTCGGTGGTCCCCGAGCAGTACTGGAAGTCGGCGCCGTGCCGGCCGGCGCCGCGCAACTGGGCCAGGAACGGCCGGGTGCCGACCACGTCCTCGGGCTGCCGCGGCCGCCATCCGGCAGCGCGGTCGCCCGCGTGAACCTCGGCGGTGGGCTCCAGGTACGACATGTCGTAGTGCGGCGCCGCGGTCATGTCGAGCAGCTGCCCCACGGTGGCGCCGGCGTAGGAACCCGCAGCCAGCTCCGGGACGTACGTCGGGACCGTCGCCTCGAGGTCGAGAAGGTCGGCGGCGGCCAGCACCCCGGCCAGCATGCCGGCGAACGACTTCGAGATGGACATCACGATGTGGCGAGAAGCGGAGGTGAACCCGCCGAAGTAGCGCTCTTTGAGGATCGTGTCGCCGCGCAGCACGAGGATGCCGTCGGTGTGCGTGCGAGCGAGGAACTCCTCTGCGCTGATCGGCCGCCCACCGGGGCTCGGCACGGTCAGAAGGTCCCAGTCCAAGGGCTCACTCGCGGGCACCAGCATGCGTACCGGCGCCTCGCCGCGAGCAATGGTCGTGCAGGGGACCACGTCCTCGACCCGGTGCAGACCGAGTCGGTGGTGAGGTGGGGTGAGCCAGTTGCCGAACGAAATGTCGGAGGAGGTCATGGAAGAGATGGTGATCCCGGCCACCAACTCCTGTCCAAGACCTAACTACTACCCATCATGATGCCGTTTCGGCATGATGAGGCATGGAGCTACGCCACCTTCGGTGCTTTCTGACTGTCGCGCAACTCGGTACCGTCACGGCCGCCGCCGACCAACTGCACATCGCTCAGCCCGCGGTGTCCCGCCAGATCCAGCGCCTGGAGCGCGATCTCGGCGTCACGCTCTTCCGCCGCAACGGCCATCGGCTGTCCCTCACCGATGCGGGCCGCCACACGCTCGACGTGGCGCACGACCTGCTCACCCGGGCCGACCGGCTGACGACGGTCGCGGGTCAGCTGGCCGACGGACAGCTGACCCGGATCTCCTGCGTGGCCGCCCCCACCACGCTGGACTACGTCCTCGCTCCGTTCGTCGCCACCCTCGACGACGACGACCCGTTCATCGCCGTCGTCTCGGTCCTCGGCGACGAGGTGCACGAGGCGGTCGCCGCCGGGCACGACTTCGGCATCGCCGCGAACGTGCCCCCCGCGGGCGGCCTTGCCTGGCAACGCCTCACCCGCGTGCCGCTCCATGCCTACGTCGACCCGGGCCACCCCTGGGCCGGCGACACCAGCGTCACGCTGGACGAGCTGATGGAGCAGCCTCTTCTCCTTCCGGGCCGAACGGACCCGACGCGCACCGTTCTCGACGCAGCTGTCATCGCGGCCCGACTCCGGTATCAACGCCACACCGAGGTCCCGTGGGAGCAGATGCGCCACGCCCTGGCGGCAGGGCGGCGTGGCGTCGCGATCGGGACCGAGTTGCCGCAGTTCGGCACCCGTCCCCTGCTCGTCCTCGACACCGATGGCGCTCCCGTCCAGCTCCCCATTCACGCATGCTGGAGCCCCGACCACTACGCGGCCACCGCGCTCGAGCAGTTGGCCACGCGACTCGGCAACTTTGCCGAGCAGGTCGTCCGCCCCGAGGCCGAAGCGATCTGAGGCGAAGGAAACTGCCGGAAAATGCCTTCGGGTTTCAGTCGGTCTTACCGATGAGGTCTCCGGCAGAGGGGATTCGCGTGGCCGAGCACTGTAGTTGGCCGGGCGGGCCAACCACAGCGCTCAGCTTCCAACGGGACATGGAAAGCCTCGCCCCGTGGTGGCCTGCCGGTCATACCGCGGGGCCGAGGTTTCCTTCGAGGAGCGTCTGAACGATCTGGGGCCGGTCCCAGAGAGCCAGGATCTCGTTGGCGACGGCCACGACGGGCAGGTGGTTCTGATCGGGCACCTTGATGGCTGCGGCCTTCAGGGTGCTCGGGACGGCTCCGGCGTCCAGGAGGGCGCGCCATTCCTGTATACCGAGTTCCAGGAACTCCAGTTCGGCGAGTCCAGCAACCTCCAGGGGATCGACCAGCGTGCCGGGGAAGGCGGTGAGAGTACGCAGGCGGGGCAGTCCGGTGACTGGGGCAAGGCTGAACGGCGCGCCGTCACAGGCACCGATGGACAGGACTTCCACGGCGGGGTGGGCGGCGGCCTGGATGGTCTGCAGGCCGTCGTTGCCAACTCGGGCTACGACCGGCAGCTGATCCTGGCGGCGGTTGCCACCTTCCGCTCTCATCCGGTCCAGGACGAAGTCGGTGAGGGAGCTGGCGATGAGTTCGGCGCCGATGCTCTGTTCGTGGTCGACCAGGATGACCTGCCCAGTATGTCCGGCCGGACCGGGAGTCAGGTCGACCGCGAACTCGTCGCCGCCGTTGGTTCCGAAGGCGATCCAGCCGGTCGAGCCGGCCAGGCTCTGTACTCTGGCGTCGGACGGAGTGCTGCCTGCCTCCATCGATGCGTGCTTCCAGCCGGGGTGACGGACCTCCGCGTCGATGCTGTACAGGTCGTCCAAGCCGAAGAGCTCACAACCCACCGCCGAACTGACGCGATCCGCCGCCTCGTAGTCCTCGCCCCAGTCCTCCCACCGTGCCCGCGTCACCCCGTAGAGCACCTTGAGCTCGTCGGACAGCACGATACCCAGGCGCGCTTCGACGGCGGCGATCTCGTCCTCCGTCGCGCCGATGGCGTCGGGCAACCGCTCGCGCAGCGTCCGCTCCAGCAACTCCAGGTCCGCCGAAGGGGCCGAAGCGGCCCCGAGGCCCGATTCGGGAATGCGGCGCCAGGGCTCGGCGAGAGAACCGTCGACCAAGACGAGCACCCCCAGGTCCGGGTAGCCGACGGCGGCTTCCACGACCGGGCTGGGCCAGACCAGGCCGAGCGTGGCCCTCCCGTCCGGTTGGACCTCCGCCCTGAACGCGATCTCCGTGAATCCGCCGCGGGAAAGCGCCCTCTGTATGTCCTCCACCGCGATCCGTTCCGTCGACGACATGCGTCTCGGCAGGGCCAGACTCCAGCCGAACTGACTGATGCGTCCCGCCACATGGACGGACCGGGCGGCGTTCCTCTCCGTGCCGCCGGCCAGCATGAGCCTCAGCACGGGCTCCCAGGTCGCAAAGTCGTTTACCGAAGACAACGGGGGTCTCTGATCAACCATGCGCAGACCGTACGCGGAGCCAGTGACAGCGGAGGCGACCGAGCTGCCGCCGGCCAAACTGACCACCCTGAGCGCCCGTCTGGCCAACCAGAACGCTCAATGGCCAACTTCAGCACTCAGTCACAATTCGTGTGACTGAGCACGACAGATGGCCCGCAGAGACAACTTCGGTGCTCGGTTCGGTGTCGCCGCGTCGCATATGGCATGGGTACGCGGTGGTGATCTGGGTGAGGTGGCCCAGGGCGGCCGTACTGCCTCAAGGTCCGTGTCGTCGAGGAGGGCTTCGACGAGGGAGGCGGGGCCGGTCACCTTGGGACGTGATCCTGAGCAGGACCCGACGCCGACCCCGGCCCGACGGAGGCCTGCAGCCACTCCCGGCCACGGGCCTCTCCTCACGCCGGCACCCTCGCGGCCGGGCGTGCCGCGGAGAGCGATCAACTACGTCGCCAGTGCGCCGACCCGCTGCTGTCCCGCCTCGCCTGATCTCACCAACTCAACGGAACGGTTTGGTATATGTACTACAGAACCACCAACGCCCAATCACATGAACCGGAGCAGACGCGAACCTGGGAGTGGATGGATGAAACGGACCGCCATCGGGGCAGCAGCACTTCTCATAGTTTCCAGCGCAGTGACCGTGGGCACCGGGGGGTCAGCCTCAGCCGCGGAGTCTTGTGGGTACACCACCGTATCGATAGATCCGACAGTCACTCACAAGGGTGCGGGTACTCCCGCCTACAACAACGGCCTTACGTCCTTCCGTGGCCGTGTCTTCCAACTGCGCACAGAGCCGGCCTTCGACTACAGCCAGGGCAACATCGCTTCCGGTTACCAGTCCGGGGACAAGGTGTGGGTCGACATCTCTGTTAACCAGGGAAAGTCCTGGACCCAATGCGGGCCGTACTACCGGGACCGGACATATTTCGCCTACCACAAGTACAAGTGGATGCGCGTGTGTGTGAACGTTGACGGCTACACACAGTGCGCCACCAACGGTAACAGGACTGGTCCCGACGGCAGCAAGTGGTGGTACGACGACTGACGGGGCGTTGGGACAGGCTAAGGTCCCTGGCACCACTCGCGGCAAAGGGCTCCCGCGGCCAGTTCCCATGGCTGCGGGAGCCCCTCTCGTGTGCGTGGTGGGCAGCGCTCACGAGGGAGTTCATGGAGTACCCCCGACCAGGACGGGGTTGGGGCGATCGCCCGGCACCACCTGACGGACGGCTCAGGGCTTCGAACCCTGGAGTACACCCCGGTACCACCCAAGGGCTCTCACGCGCGCAGGACCGCAAGCTCCCCGAGCCCGGCCAGCCACAGAGCCGGGACGGTACCTGTCCATCAACCGATCCGTTCTGGGACAACGGCACCCGGACGTCGACACGCCGGGCCGGAGCCCGCTTCCAGCGTCCGCCAAAGGTGTTCAACAACTCGCGGCACCCGTAGTTGTACCGACAACTCCCATGTGCAGCCTTGCTTGAGTCGTTCTGCGCCCGACGACACAGAGCTTGACCTTGACGCAACGGCAAGGTTTCTACTGAAGGCATGCGAATCGGAGAGATCGCCGCGCTCGTCGGGCTCAACCCCGGGCGATCCGGCACTACCACCACGTCGGACTGCTCCCGGAACCGAAGCGGCGTCCCAACGGCTACCGGGCCTACAGCGTCCGCGACGCCGTCCTGCTCGCCAGGGTGCGTCGGCTCACCGACCTCGGCCTCATCCTCGATGAAGTGCGCGACGCCCTCGCCGACGATGCCGGACGCGAGCCGGCCCAGGTATTGGAGGAGCTCGACGCCGACCTGGCCCGCCAGGATGCCAACAGGCGCTGCTCGCCGAGTACGCCCCCGCGCAGGCGAAAGTAGTGGGCCGACTCATGGACGCGTTCATGGAGAGGGGCCGGGGATGAGTGGCGGACCCCGGGGCGTACAGGTGGCACGGGTCACGGTGGTTGCCGTGCTGCCGGGGGAACTGGCCCTGGTGGTCTGCCTGGTGGCCGGGGTCCGGCTGCCCGGGTGGGCGCTGGTGGGTGCCGAGGCGCTGGTGCTCGCGGCGCTGCTGCTGGAGGCTTGCATGCTGCGCTCGCTGTACGTTGCCGCGCGCGCCCGCGGCGCGGACCGCAGGACAGCGTGGCGGGCCGCCATACGGGAGGCAGTGCCGATGAAGGTCCGCCGCCTGGTCCTCCACGAGCTGCGCGCCCTCGCCTCCCTGGGGCGGTGGGTCCGACGCGGCACGCACGGGGTGCGCCCCGGGGATCTCACTGCCGCGTACACCGGGCCCCAGACCGCGATGATGTACGGGCTGCTCTTCGTGTTGGTCATCGAGACGATGGGCCTGGCCTTTCTCATCCCTTGGCCGGCGGTCCACCGGGTGATCCTGGTACTCGACCTGTACGGCGTCGTCCTCGTATTGGCCCTGCACGCCGCCTGCGTCACTCGGCCGCACGTCGTGCACCCCGACGGCTCTCTGCGGATCCGCTACGGAGCCCTCTTCGACCTCGCCGTGCCGCCGGACGCGGTCGCCTCGGTCCGGGTCGACCGGCGTTACCCCGAAGGCCGCTTGATCACCCTTTCCGAGGACGGGGTCCTCGACCTGATCGTGGGCAGCCAGACTTCCGTGACCCTGGAGCTGAATCGGCCGCTCCCCTTCACCCGCCCGCTCGGCGTAATGGAAGAGGCCCACACCATCCGCTTCCACGCCGACGACCCACGCGTACTGGTCAACGCACTCCGGCAGACCGCCTGACCACACAGACGCCTCGGTCCGGCACCCCGCACACGCCGGTCAACGACCCCGAGTGACAACAACCTGCCTTTGTGACGCCTTCCGTGCTGTGACTCACCGCTCGAGTCGGGATGCGCCCAGTACGCAGCAGTGGGTCCAGGACTCACTCACGCACACTGGCTAGGAACGGTCGAAGAAGCACAGCGGACGCCGCTGCGGGCGTGGCCGTCCTTCGATTGCGGCGTCCACACAGGCCAGCGCATGACGCCCCTCGTCGAGGGTGCGCAGCACATCGGCGGCGTCCCGGAGGTTCCGATCGCCGACGAAGTTCTGCTTGGCCTGCTCGTACGCGTCAAGCACCCGCTGGTAGTCAGCGAGGAGAGCGGGAACGTCCTTGTGGTCGCCTGGTTCGAAGGAATGCCCGGCGAGCGCCTCCCCGAACGCGGTGATCTCCGCATCGACCTGGGCGAGTTCATCCTTGCGCCTGCGTCCCCGGAACAGACCGGTGATCGCTCCCACTATCCCGTCAGTCACGCAGGTGATCGTATTCGGGGCGGCCGGGTCGGGTGTGTCGCTTACCGCCTGCACGTCCGACTTTTCCCCACCGCCTCGGACGCCCAGCCTCCGCCAAGTCAAGCACTCATCCGCCGAGTGAAGTGCTCAGTCGCACGCGCGGTTCGGGCCCCTTGTCACGGGCGGGTGATCACAGCTCGATGTCGAGCCGCTCCACGTCGGTGAACTCCATCCCGAGGTCGTGGCCCGGGAGTTGTTCGCGCGGAAGTACATCTGCACGAGACCGTCGGCCGCGATCTGCTGGAGCTGCTGCTCGTTGGCGCCCTGCTCGTGGGCGGTGAACAGTCGGTCGGCCCACCGGGGCGGCAGGGCCTGGGTGATGTCGCGGATGCGGGCGTCGTCGGTCGTGCCCGCGGCGGCGGTGAATCCGAAGCGGGCGCGGGTGGAGACGACCAGCCCGTCCGTGGGCGCCGCCTTCTTCCTCGCCTTCGCGCGGATCTGCGGCTGCCACCGCTTCTTGACCTCGCGCTCCAGGCGGCCGCGCAGCTCCTGGCGGAGCCGCTTGAGCTTGCCCGAGACGTACCGCTCCACCGTGCGCTGGGAGATCCCGAGCGCCTGGGCGGCGGCCTTGGTGCCCTTGAACTGCTTGACCAGGTACTTCATCTGCGCCTGGGCGCTCTGCGGGATGCGGCGGGTGAACGCCCCCGCCGGCGCGCGGTCCGGACTGTCCCCTGGACGAATGAGTCCGCTGTCGGGGCCGGTGCGCGAGCTTGAAGAGAGGGCGCTCAAGATCATGTTGTGACGCAAGACCTGAACACCCTCTTGACCGCGCTGTACGTGAAGATCGACGACGAGATCGGAGGGACCCGGCGGATGGGACGGCCGCCGCTACCGACCGGCTCTGGGCTCGTCTGCCTTGCCGTGCCGCAAGCCCTGCTCGGCCACCGCTCCGAGGCGCGCTGGCTGCGCTTCGCCCGCAAGCACCTGACCGGTATGCCCTCGTGTGGGCGCCAACCCGAAGATCGGCGAACGCGAAGTCCTGGCCTCGATGCTGGAGACGGACGCCGGCCTGGTCGCCGAACGCGAGGGCATCCTGCTCATCTCGGACAAGGGCTTCGCAGGCAAGGTGTTCGAGCAGGACCTCGCCGGGCAGGGCATCGAGCTACTGCGGCCGTCCCGCAAGCGGGAGAAGGACCGCTATGGCGAACCCATGCTCAAGAAGGTCCGCCAGCTCATCGAATCTGTCAACGACTCCCTCAAAGGCCGGCTCGACCTGGAACAACACGGCGGCCGGACCTTCGAGGGCGTCGCCATCCGGGTCGCCCAGCGCATCCCAACGATGACTGCGGCGACCTGGCACAACCGCAGGACCAGCGCCCCGGACACCCGATCCCTGATCGCGCACGACCGCTGATCACCGCCTTGAGAGCCTGGTACGCGGCGATGGTCTTCTCGAAGCGGTCCGGCGCGGGCCGGTTCAGGATCAGCAGGTCGATCTGCTCGACGCCGGGTTTGCGGGCGCTCTTGTCAAACGCCTGGAGGGTCTTCTGCCGAAGTCGGGCACCCAGAACGTGGTCTCGATGAACACTTCGCTGCGGTCAGGGCCGGAGCGGCGTAGCCCTTCGCCGACCGGCTTCTCGTTGAAGTACGCACCCGCGGTATCGATCTGCCGGTTGTCGGTGTGAAGCGCGGCCGCGACTGCGGCGGTGGTTTCGTCGGGTGGGCTCTGGCGGGCATCGTGATTCCGTTGTACAGCTGAATGTCGATGGTCATGTCTCTCCTCAGGTGGTCGTACTTCTGGTGAAGATGCCGCGCCTCCGAGAGAGGCGGTGGCTCCGACGGCGGTGGTCAACGCTTTTCGCGTCGGCTGCGGATACTCAGGGCGATGACGGAGACAAGGAACCAGAAGGCACCGAAGGCTGAGTATCCGGCGACGGTGGACAGGCTGCCCGTCGCCGAGGCGGACATGGCAGCGAAGGAGGCACCGGCGAGGACGGACAGTCCACCGCTGATGACCATGGGCCACTGGGCACCGACGGTGCGTCGGCGCCGGATCGCCACGACGAGCTGGATCGCTCCGGAAAGGAGGGCCCAGATGCCGAACACGAACAGGGCCGTCCCGATGGTGGAGAAGACGGCGATGATCATCCCGGCGGCGGTGGCGAGGCCGAGAGCCACGTTGGTGGTACCGACGCGGTCCGTGGAGCCGGTGCCGGCCATGCGACGCTCGAGGAGCGTGGCGATGACGTCCCACAGGGGGTAGATGACGAGCAGCACGGCCGCGATCACCGTGGGCCTGTCCGTCGACATGAGCGAGGCGGAGGTCGTGACGACGAGTGCCACCCAGATCAGGGAGAAGGCGACTCGGATCAGGTAGAGCGATCGGAGCCCGGAGGGCGTCGTCGTGGTCGTGGTCGTGCTCGAAGTCACGGTGGTCTGAGTCATCGGGTGTCCCGTTTTGTGATCGTGATGGTGTGAGACGGTCGCCTCGATGAGGAGTCTCAGCGGCCTCGGGAGGGGCCGTGTACTTCGAACGAAGTAGTTCTGCCATCCACTTCGAATCGAATGAGTTCTGCCGTCCCCATCGCCCGGACCGGGCTCGCCGTCTACATCATTCGAAGTACACGGCCGCGGCACACGTGGGCGAGAATCAGCCCATGGTCAAGGCGCAGAACAATCAGGACGGGCCCGTGGCACCGCTGTGGGTCCGCCGCCCCGAGGCGCTGCACCTCGCCGCCTATTCGGTGGCCGCGCTGGTGTTCACCGGCCAGATCGTGGCAGTGATCCTGCGAGGGTCGGATTGGCCGACGGCCCTCTCCGTGCTCCTCGCCGGTGGCGGTGTCGCCCTCTCATGGTGGAGGCCGTGGGCAGGACTGGTCGTGGCGAGCGCGACGTCCTTCGCCGTCACAGCGGTGGGCCACGACCCCCTGTCGGTGTGGATGATGGCAGTGCTCGTGCTGTTCTCGCTCAACCTCAGGGGGAAGCAGCCGCTGGCCGGAACCGGCATCGTGGCGGCGTTCTTCCTGGGGGCGTTCATGACGCTGGGAGGATTCCGTGGCGGCGCGATCGTGGGAGCCGCCGCACTCTTCTCAGCCATCGCAGGAGGTGCGACAGGGGCCGCGCTGCGCATCCATCGAGAGCACTGGCGCACCCTGGACGAACGGGCCGAAAGCGCCATCGCCACCCGCGAAATCGAAGCCACCCGACGAGTGACCGAGGAACGACTCCGCATCGCCCGGGACCTCCACGACGTCATCGGCCACCAGGTCGCGATGCTGAGTATGCATCTCGGTGCCGCGGAGATCGGGCTGCCCGAAGACGCCGAGTCCTCCCGGCAAGCCCTCGTCTCAGCCAGGTCCAGCGCCCGCACCGTCGTCGTCGAAACGCAACGGATCCTCGCGCTCCTCCGCCTCGGAGACGATATCTCCGACGACGAGGCGCTCCGGCCGACCCCGGCGCTGAGCGGCCTGGAAGGCCTTATCGCCTCTTTCGAAAGCATCGGCCTCGACGTCCGGCCCGCCATCGACATCCCCGCCGGTTTCGTGGAGCCCAGCGTCGGCGTGACGGTCTACCGGGTCGTTCAGGAAGCACTCACGAATGCCTACCGGCATGGAGAGGGGGCGGCAACGGTGGATGTGCGCGAGCGCGACGGCAGGATCTGCGTCACCGTGGAGAACCGCGTCGGTCACTCACTGCGCGGCTCCGACTCGGGCAGCGGACTCGGACTCGTGGGGATGCGCGAACGCGTCGAGTCCTCCAGCGGGCGGCTGACGATCGACAGTGATGACGGGCGATTCCGGGTCCATGCGGAGTTCAGCCCCCTGGGAGCCGTCGTATGATCACGCGGATTCTGATCGTCGACGACCAGGACGAGATAAGAGCCGGCATCAAAGCGATGCTCCGGCTCGACCCAAGTCTCGTTGTTGCGGGTGATCTCTCCGATGGACTCCAGGTCGTCCCCTTCCTCAGGGACCACCCCGTCGACCTGGTCCTGATGGACATCCGGATGCCCGGCATCGACGGTGTCGAAGCCACCCGCCGGATCCGCAAAGAGCACCCACCCGAAAAGATGCGGGTGATCGTGCTCACCACTTTTGACCAGGACCACATCGTTCTCGCCGCCCTTCGCGCGGGCGCCAACGGTTTCCTGAGCAAGACCGTGAGCCCCGCTGAACTCGTCGCCGGAATCACCGAGGTCGTTGGCGGTGGCGGTGCCCTGTCGGCCGCCGCGACGGCCGCGCTCATCGGTCACATGACCGACAATCCGCCCCCGGTGATCGACCAGGAACTGCTGCGACGCTTCGATGCTCTGACACCCAGGGAGCGGGACGTGGTCGTTCTCGTCGCGAGCGGTCTCGGCAACCACGAGATCGCGGCCCAGATGTCCGTGTCGCCGTTCACCGTGAAGACGCATGCGGTGCGGGCCATGACGAAGGTCGGCGCACGTGATCGAGCGCAACTCGTCTCGTTCACCTTCCGAGCCGGCCTCTACCCCTGAGCCTGCCGAGCAGAACCCCGAAACAGGTGGCCGCCGTGGCGATGTCCAGGTCACTCGACCCATCGGACAGGGCCTAGCGGGTGGCTGCCGGGGTGCGGGGAACGTTCCTGACGAACAGCACCGGCGTGACCGCCGTGGCTGCCGCGAAGATCCCGAACGCGAGGCGCATGCCGCCAAGTTCGGCCAGCAGGCCGGCCAGGGCTGTGCCCAGAGGCATGGCACCGAAGTTGAAGACGCGGGTCGCCGCACCATACCGGCCGAGCATCTCGTCCGGCACTCTGTGCTGGGTGAGGGTGCGTGCGTTGACCGACCAGAGTGTGCCGCCCATGCCGCCGAGGAAGGCACCGGCTGCCACCGCCCAGAGGCTGGTGGTCAGGGCGGGCAGTGCCACCATCGTTGTGGTGCCGATCAGGTCGGCGAACATTGCCCGGCGCGCGCCGAGGATCCGGTTCACCCAGGTCACGGTCAGTGCGCCGGCCAGGCCGCCGATGCCGAGGGCGCTGAGGAGGATGCCGTACTCCCTGGATCCGAGGCCCATGGTCTGCTGGGCGTAGAGCGGCATGAGTACGAGCCAGGCGCCCCAGACGGCGGAGAGTACGGCGACGATCAGTGACAGGGTACGCAGCAGCCGGTCGTGCCACAGGAAGCGCACGCCCTCGGCGATGCGGCTGTTGACCGATGCGGGAGCCGCGTCCGGGGCGGGCCCGGCGGGGCGGAAGCGGCCCACGAGCAGGAGCAGAGCGAGGGCGGCGGCGGCGTAGGAGACGCCGATCAGGCCCAGTGCGAGGCCGGTTCCCGCGGCCAGCAGCAGTCCTCCGATGAAGGGCCCGGCGAATTCCTGTCCCACGGTCTCGGCGCCCACCATCCAGGCGTTGGCGCGTTCCCGCCCGGCGGGTGGCACTGCGGCCGGGACCAGGGCGGAGGCCGAGGTCGAGGCCACCACATCGGCGACACCGAGGACCACCCCGGCGGAGAAGAGCTCCGCGAGCGTGACGCCACCCGCCAGAGCGGAAAAGGTGAGCCAGGCCATCGCGGCCAGACGCATTGCGTTCGCGGCCCAGAGCAGTCGGCGGCGGTCGAAGCGGTCGACGAGGACACCGATGTGCAGAGCGACGAGCAGCCAGGGCAGCGTGAGGGTCAGCGAGACGGCGGTGACCTTTGCGGGCGAGCCGGTGAGCTGGGCGGCCAGCAGCGGGAGCGCCATCTTCATGACGCCGTCGGCAAGATTGGTCACGGCGGTGAAACCGACCAGGACAGCGGTGTTGTGGCGCCCGGGGCCCAATAACGGACGCTTCCTCTCCGTCGCCGTGCGCGTGGTCCTGCCGGAGTTCATTTGCTCGGGCGCTGTTGTGGTCATGGCCGTCCCCTGTTCGTCTCAGCAACTCAGCCTCTCACCGTCTAACGTGTTAGCCGGTGAGAGAACCCTGCCGCACACCACCTCCACTGCGCAACCGGTAAAACGTTTAGACGGTAGAATGGCTGCGATGTGGAAGAGGTGACACGCATGCTGGAGCCGCCGGCCTCGGCCGTCCTGGTGGAGGCCTTCGTCAACACGGTCGACGTGGAGGAAGCGAGCGACGAGATCGCCACCCCCGCCGGCCTGTCCGCCTGGCTCAAGGGACGCGGCCTGCTCGACAACCCGGACCAGATCACAGCCGACGTCCACGCGGACTACCTCACCCTGCGTGCGGGGCTCCGGGAGGTACTGGGCGCGCACGTCGGCGACACCCCCGACCCGCAACTGCTCGCCGCAGCCGACCGGGTGCTCGCCGCACACCCCGTGCTGATCACAGCACACGGCCCACTCACCACCGCCTCAGGACTGCCCCCGGAACGTGAGCCCCTGGCCACCCTGGCGATCGCCTGGAACGAACTGGTAACCACCGGCGACGCGGCCCGGCTCAAACGCTGCGCGGAACACACCTGCGCATGGGCGTTCTGGGACGTGTCGAAGAACCGCAGCCGCCGCTGGTGCTCAATGAAGGTGTGCGGCAACCGCAACAAATCCCGCTCCTACGCCTCCCGAAAGCGACAGACCGTTCCTAGCCAGTGTGCGTGAGTGAGTCCTGGACCCACTGTTGCGTACCGGGCGCATCCCGAGCGGTGTTGGATGCGCTGGGTTCCCGCGTTCGCGTCCCGTTCGGTGACGGCCCTGCGGGGGGCCGGTCCGTTGCGGGTGGGCGGGTTCCCTCACGCCCCCGGGTGCCTGGTTCGGCCTGGGCGGTCCGATGCCCCGCACGATCGCTCCGGTCGTGCGGGGGCGGTGCCGTCCGACGCCGGACCGGGTGCCCGAGGGCGCGTCGTCCGATCGCGATGCCGGCGGCATCGTGACGGGACATGGTGCGACGGGGGGTGGCCAGTGGTTTCTGCCAGTGCTGGGCACCCCACAGGGAGGTGTAGGCGGGGTCGACCGCGACGATCGCAAGGCCGTGTTCGGCGGCCATCGACACCAGCCGGGCCTTCAGTTTCCCGGTCGGAATACCGGAGATCAGCTGCCGGAACCGTTTCCTGCGGCCGTGCTTCTCCCGGGTCTTCTCGGTGGTGAAGTCGAGGTCTTCGATGCCGATCGCGGCGACACCGGCCTGCCTGGCCCAGTGGATCAGGCGGGTCAGCGCGTGGCGGAGCTGTGCGTCGCGGTGACCGGCGGTTCCGGACAGGTCGTAGGGGAAGTGGTGCGGGTCTCCGATGGGGTTGCCGTGCCGGTCGAGCCGGTAGGCGGCGAAGTGGTCGGCGTTGGTGTCGACACCGATCATGCCCCGGGCGCGGGCGGCGGACAGCGTCATGGTCTTCACGACGGGGCGTTGCCAGGATGCGGTGAGGTACCAGCGGCCGCGGTCCACGTTCAGGTGGATGCGGTAGGCGACGGCCCGGTTCGCGGCGATGCGGTCGGCCCACTCCGCACCCCGGTGCGCGAACGCGATCCGGGAGGCGAGGACGTACCGGCCGTGCCCGGCGTTGGCCAGGTGCGCGAGCGGGGCAGGCAGTCTGATGCTGACCTCGCCGTCCGGGGTGACGCGGATCGTCTCGTTCCCGAACCGCTTCCCCGACTCACCGTCGGCCGCGATGAACCAGCGCTCCGCCTCCCACCGTTGCCGCCACTGGTCCTCGGTGAGCCCGGCCTCGGCCAGGTGGTGGCGGGTGTTGAGCAGACGTCTGCCGCCCCGTACGACCCGCACGCGTCCGGCCTGCCGGTCGGCGACAACGGCCGCATGCCGCGCCTCCAGTGCAGCCAGGCGGCGGGACTTGCGGAACCACTCACTCCGGGAGCGGTAGCCTCCCGCGGCCCGCTTCGTTCCGGGTTCACCGACCGGGAGGGACAGGCGGTGTCGCAGCGTCCTGATCCCGGCCTCCAGCGTCTGGATGTGTGCCGCCTGGCAACGGCGCGCCAGCGCCCACTGATCATGGGTGGCCTTGGTGATGGCCCCGGCGATCCTGGACGACGACTCCTTCGTCAGGTCCCGCTTGCGCGACGCCCAGGTGTCCGCGCTGTGCTCCAGACCGTCCGCACAGCGGGCCTTGAGATCACGGGAAGCCAGACGGCCCTGATGCTCACCGACCGCACGCAGCACCCTCTCGTCCTGGGAGGTGAGGTGCTTGAGCCGGTCCCGGACCGCCACGCCGGACGGCCCGGGCACCACGAAGGGCGCGGCCAGCTCCCGCACACCACCCACCGCGTCACCCCCGCCCGCAAGGCCAGCCACCCGCCATCCAGCCCAACGAGCAACAGCCACCAAGGTCACCCATTCGACCACAGAACCCCCGTTCCCACCCCCACAAACCCACCGACAGGACTCACTCCCACACACCACCACTCACTTCAGCTCAGCAAACCGACAGCAGCTCACAACCCTCTGACCAGGCAAGCGCGAAGGACTCTGATCGCGTTCAGGGGAACCACTGCTATTGCGCCCGTTTGACATCGAGCGCCAGGAGCGGCGGGCAGCGACTGTCGGCGCGTCAGGTCCTCACCGCCCGCGAGGCCCGTGGCTGGTCACGGGCATCGGCGTCGCGGCTCAAGGCGGTGCACACCGACGTCGCGGGTGCGCGATCCAGTCCCCACCGTCTGCGGCATCCCTGACCACCAGGGCGACGGGATCGGTTTTCGGGCCGGGTACATCCATCCCTCTGTCTCGGTCAGGCTCCCGCACCGGACCGCTCATGTCTTCCGACGGAGAAAGCACGCGTCGTCGACTCGCACCGGAATGTCCGGCCGGCTAGCGCCCCGCCCCGGCTGCTGCGCGGAGCGTTGACCGTGACAGGGACGCGCGAACGCCGAGCGTGGCCGGGTCCATCAGGAATCGAGAAGAGCGAGCCAGAAGGGCATGCCTAGTGCTCTGACCGGGAAGGTTCGCCGGGTTACTGGAGGGTGGATGGCGTGCGACGACGGAGATCTGCCCAATAGGATCTTGAGCCCAGGCACGGATGTCGGAGGGCGAGATGGAACAGCCGCGGATACGCCTCGGCAACGATGATGTGTGGCTGGAGCTGGCTCGGACCAGTGCGGACAGCTGGCAGATCACGGCGGATTGGTGTTGCTGGCTGACAGCTGACTTCACTGCGGATCTCAGCGCTGCGGAGATCATGGACTTCGTGGCGCGGATGCTCTCTCGCCTGCGCGCGCCGTCGGGTGTGCGCTTTTCGGCAGCGGTGACTCCCGGTCGGAACAACCCGCTGACGCTGAAGGCGGAGCCAGCCGGGGACGGTTTCGCCTTTTTCGTGCGCCTGACTCCCAACGGCGACGACGACGTGTGTCATTTGCAGATGGAGATCGATCCGATCGCCACAGAAGAACTCCGTGAGACATTCAGTGCGCTGCACGCAGCGCTGATGGTCTGACCGCCCGGACCGTTATTGGTCAGGCCGCCGTCGTAAGCAGGCGTCCGCCCCAGCGGATGCCCTTCGGACGCGGGCGCGTTCTTTGCGTTCGGCAGCCAGGACGTCGCGGTGGCGGGCATTGGCGTTTCGCCACCGCAGGTAGGCGTGCAGGGCCCTGGTCTGTGTGGTGTGGTTGCGGTGGTTGGAGTTGGCGACGGTGAACTGCCGCAGCAGTCCGAAGGTGGGCCTCGATCGGGTTGGCCCAAGAGGCGTAGGTCGGGGTGAAGCACAGCTCGACCCGCTTCTTCTTCGCCCAGCGCCGGATGGTATCGCCTTTGTCGGCGGAGAGATTGTCCAGGATGACGTAGATCGGGGCGCCGTCCGGGCGGGCGGCCCGGATCGACTTCAGCACGGCGAGGGTGTTCGCGGTGCCCTTCTTGCGGCGGTTGACGCCCCACAGGGTGTCGTCGCCGATGCAGTAGCGGCCGTGGAAGTAGCGCACCCCGTGAGTGCGGTGGTAGGTCGCGGCGTGCCGCTCGGGGTGACCGGCGGAGGCCCAGCACGACCCGGCGGTGGGCCGGATGCCGAGTGGGCCGAACTCGTCGAACGCGAACACCCGGTCCGGGAACCGCTCCAGGACCTCCTCGATGCGGTCGAGCTTGGTGTCGGGGTCGGGCGACTCCTTCCACGTCTTGGTGCGCTGGAAGGTGATCCCACGGCGGGCGGGCAGGCACCGTAACGCCTCGCGGCCGATTTGGATCACGCGGCCGTGCACACGGCGGGGGTAGCGGTCCGGCGCTCACCAGGAGCCGCCGCCACCGCCTCCCTCCCCGCCGCCGACCCCACTGCCTCCGGAGCTGGCATTGCCGGAGGAGGGGGACGCCGCCGATGCCGCCGCCGAGGTGACCAGGGCCACGGCGACGGCCGGGCCGAACAGGGACATGTGTTGCGCGCGGCGGGCGGAGCGGGCGGCGGTCGCAGTGGCCGTCGAGTCGGTCATCGCCTGCGACCAGAGATCGTTCACGCCGAGGGCCACTGCCCACGCGGTGTACAGGTCCAGCCTCCCGGCATCCGCGACCTCGTCCACCGGAAGCGGAGCGGGGTCGGACAGGTAGCGCCGGAACGACTCCACCTGACTCCACAGGGCCGTACCGCGGGCGGAGCGGACCTCCAACTCCCAGCCGCGGATCGCACCTGCCAGGCCGCCACCCGCAGCGACAGCGCCGGACACCAGGACCACCCACCAGGCAGGGCCCACCTTGTTGTCGCTCAGTACGCTGCCAACGACAACGGCGATCACGCCCAACACGGCGACGATGCCCCCGCCCATCTGCGCCCAGAAGCGGCGGTCGACGCCGGCCGGATCCCACAGTCCGGAAGTGCGCCGCCAGGCATCCAAGTGCCCCTGGAGAGCGACCCAGCCCGTCCTGAACCACGGGTCGTACGCACCCAGAGTCACACTGTCACGGCCGGGAAACATACGGTCGAATACTTCCTTGACCGTCGGGTCGACTTCTCCACCGTCCGCAGGTGTACGTCGGGTCAGCGTCGGATGGTGCTGGTTGTCGTCGATGTCGAGGTGGCCGTCGAGGGCGGTGCTCATCAGCCATGCCACCTGGTGCCGGGGAAGGACGGATTCGGCGAGCAGAATGCCGCCCTGCGCCGGCGTGAGTTCGGTCGGAGGGGCCGAGACCGGGGTCAGGGATCGCTTGAGCTTCTGGATGTCGACACGTTTCTCCCTGCCGTCCCCGCCGCCCGCCGTGACCCGGTCGCGTCCCATGAGGCGCATCACCAGCGTCGTCACCAGCGCGGAGAGCAGGACGATCGCGGTGGCCAGCAGGCCGGGCACCGGCGTGCCGACGCGCACGTCGTTGCCGGTCGCCGGACCCAAGGGCGGTACGGGCACGGCCGCCCTGTCGGTGAGTGTGCCGCCGGTGCGGGTCGCGTACAGCGTGGCACCCTTGCCCGCGTCGAGCTTGCCGGGGTCGACGAAGAGGAGGCCCGGCCCGGGCTTTGAGAGCGCGCAGCGCTGCTGGGAACCCTCGGTGCCGTGTACGCAGCGCGCGTCGGCGAGGTCGTACGGGGCCACAACGTGGACCTGAACGTTGTCGATGTCGACGTTCCAGCCAGTGCCGATCGCGTCCCAGGCGAGCTTGCCGCCGGGGGCGAGGTTCTGGAGCGTGTACTGGACGTAGTAGCGGTGGACGCCGGTGACCGTGTCGTGCGGGTCGCCCACGCGGAAGCTCCGGACATCCTTGTCCCACAGGTCCCTGTTGTCGGGGATGGTGACCTCGTATGGCACCAGGTCACCATCCATGGTGACCCGGGGCTTGGCCTCGTCCTCGTAGCCGAGACCGGGGACGTCACGGTAGATGCCGTGCCGTGCCTCGATGCCGACTCCCAAGTCGTAGTCGATCACCTCGGTGATACGGGCGCTGCCGTCCTTGTTGATTTCGGCGCCGACCCACATCATGGTGACCCGCTCGGTGTTTCCGGCCATGGCGCCCAACGTCGCGACCACGCCCACCAGCACGGCGGAGACGACCAGCCACACCATGCCGACGCGTCTGCGCCGTCGTACTGAATCCTTCGATCTGCCGCTCACGACAACCCCCCAGTCGCTCTGGACACCTGTATCGCATAATCGCAACGAGATCATGCCAGGATCGGAGCGGTTCGCTCTTGGAACGGCGGGAGGGGTGAGCCCGGTCGAGGTCGCCCGCTGACACGGTCAAGCGCACTCCCAAGGACAGCATCTTCATGGCTCTCCCGACCGCAGCGGGCTGCGGATCACTGACTGCGATGTGCGTCAACAGGTTGCCCTCCTGACGGATCCAGGTCGACCTGGGAACACCTGTCGCGGCGATTTCACGCGTCGCCAGCAGATGAGCGCGCATCCCAGGATGAGGAATGCTTCGTGGATGTCGTCGCGGATCTCCCAGCGGATCCGCAGGCGGCGGTACTTGTCGTGGACGTAGCCGCAGTCGCCCAACACCTCGAACGCGACCTTGACGCCGTCGCCGACCTGACCCTGCCCTGGAACTCCGGTGTCGTGGAAGGCCACGTCCACCGCATCAAGATGCTCAAGCGCCAGATGTTCGGCCGCGCGGGGTTCCCAACTCCCCCGCAAACGTGTCCCGTTGGCGTGACCGAGCGTCACCACACGAACCGGACCAGGGCCAGAAAATCAATCACAAAGCCACGAGGCATGAGTCGGCGCGTCACTGCTCATCGAGGGATGGCTGCCGGGCAAGGAACTCCTCGAACGCCGCCTTCTGCTTCGGATCCATGAAGCCTTGGCGGACATTGCGGGCCTTCTCCTGGAGCCAGTGCGCCTCGTCGGGGTCCAGGAGCTCGGCGACCACCACGCCTTTGCGAGCAACCGCCGTGCGCCCTCCTACGCGACGACGAAAAAGTGTGAACGCGCCGAATTCCGCTGGGTGGGCCAGTTCCGGCTCCTCCCCCACGGCCTGGTTCTCTTCCCCCGCTCCACTCGTCGGGTAGGCGATGGGGGCCCAATGCTCCCAGAGCGCCAGCGTGGCCGCAGGCACTAGTGCCGCATCAGGCAACGTTTGCCCTGTTGACGAGGGCTTGTAGGCGTTGGTCCTCGGCATGGCGGTTTCGCCAGATGATGTAGCGGCGGATCATGCTGCCCTGCGTCTTGTGGTCGGCGTGGTCCGTGCCGTCGAGCGTGAAGTAGCGCAGGGCCGTGAACTGGGCCTCGATGCGGTTGAGCCAGGAGCTGTTGGTCGGTGTGTAGGCGATCTCGACGTTGTTCGCGTCAGCCCAGGTACCGACCCGCCGGCACCTTTTCGTGGTCAGGTGCGGGGAGAAGTTGTCGGCCACGATCGCGATCCTGATGTCGGCCGGGTAGAGGCTGCGCAGGTAGCGGCAGAATTCCAGGAACTGGGTGCGCCGCTTGACCGGTTTGATGTGGCCGTAGAGCTTGTCCTTGGACAGGTCCAGGGCAGCGAACAGGTGCCGCACCCCGCCATAACGGTTGTAGGTCGCTCGGCGCCGTCGGCGCGGTTCGCGATCCGGGTTCTTGTGCTTGCCGCCTAGCTCGGCCCACTGCC
>NZ_JBHVFU010000046.1:0-61605 GCF_042801455.1 Streptomyces sp. NPDC057565
GGGCGGTGGAGACTTTTTCCAGGTCGTCGCCGAAGGTGTCGGCGCGGTCCTGGACGGGTTTGGTGGAGTCGAAGAGTTTCTCGGCCTCGGGGGCTATGTAATAGGCGGACAGGCCCTGGAACTGGGTGTGGACGTCCGAGCCGGTGCTGCGGATGTGCCCGGCGTCCGCCTTCAGTCCCGCGTAGTCCTTCTCCAGCTGGCCCAGATCACCGGTGAACTGCGGGATCGCCTCCGGCTTGATCACTTGGTCTGCACTCCGGGCTTGGTGAGATCCAGATCGGGCACACCGAGCGCCTTGCGCTGGGACTCGGCGGCCATCTCCAGGTCGCCGTTGAGGTAGGCGGTCGTCGCGTCGACCGCACCGGTCAGCGACTTCCCGGCCCGCGCCGCGATGAACTTCAGGTCGCTCGTGGCGTGTTCGGCGTACTGCGACAACGCCAGCGCGACGAGACCACCGGCCGCCTTCTCGCCGTCCTTGCCCCCGCCGTCGCCACCCTCGGCGGTGATCGTGCCCGCACTCGTCGCCGCCGACGTCAGATGCTCGCCGTACGACTTCGCGTACGTCTCGATCTTCCCCGCCGTCTCACCCGTCGTCTTCAGCACGCCCTGAATACCCTGCGGCTTCAGATCCCACCCGGTCATGCGCTACCTCATGCTCCCCGTTACTGCCTGGCGCCCGCCCAGGTCAGCCGATGTTGTCGACCGCGGCCTTCGCGCGCGTGATGGTGTGCTGCGCGGTGCCGTCGTTCTTCTCCAGCGTCGTCTTCAGCAGCTGGATGATGTTCTTGACCTCCTGCGAGGCCCGGTTCCACCGCAGTTCCTTGCCGTGGTACTCGTCCGAGACGCCGTCCGCGGCGAAGTCCGCCATCGCCGCCTTGACCTGCCCGTCCCGCGCCGCGATCACTTCCTCCAGACGCGCGATCACGACCTGGATGTTGCCCTGCGCATCCGCCGACGCACCCGTGTCGTACGCACGACGGTCACTGCCACCAGCCATCACAAACCCCTGCCCCTCGAAAGATCAGCGTCCGCCGAAGCGGGCCGCGTCGAAGTTCGCCGCACCCTGCTGCTGCCGGGCGTTGTCACCCTGCTCCTGGTCACCCGAGCCGAACGCCTGCTCCATGCCCGACTGGCCACCCAGCAGCGCCGACAGCGAACCGTTCAACGCCGCCGTGATCTCGTCCGAACGGTTCTTGAACGAGTCGAACGCCACCCGCCCCGCACCGTTGAACTTCCCCTCCAACGGCGCAGCCGCCTGCACCAACTGACGGATCAACGTGCCCAAGTCATCACTCGAACCACGCGACTTCGACGTCAGAGTCGACAGGACCTGCGCCCCCATGTCGAACTTCATTCGCTTCCCCCCGTCACACCAACTGATCCCATGGAACGCCATCCTTGCGAACCCCGGCCCGGCGGTGCAACCGAGGGGCCCCGCTGTGACCAACGCATGACAGATCTGCGGGGACCCAATGCGTCCGAACAAGGACATCGGCGAACGAATGTATTTCAGTGCCGTCCCGCCAGCCGGTCCGCCGCCTTGGCGATCGGGTCGGTGGTGGCTTCGGCCGAGGTGAGTTCGCGGCGGTCCGCGGTGCGGTAGGCCGCGTACATGCTGTGGACGCCGATCCAGCGGAAGGGTTCCGGTTCCCAGCGGCGGACCTTGTGGTCGACCCAGGGGAGGGTGGTCAGGTCGGTGGGGCCCGACTGCCCGGAGTCCTGTTGGATCAGGTCGCGCAGGGTGCGGGCGGCGAGGTTGGTGGTGGCGACGCCGGAGCCGACGTAGCCGCCGGCCCAGCCGAGTCCGGTGGAGCGGTCGAGGGTGACCGTGGCGCACCAGTCGCGGGGGACGCCGAGGACGCCGGACCAGGCGTGGTCGATGCGGGCGCCCGCGGTGGTGGGGAAGAAGCGGACCAGGATCTCGCGGAGGGCCTCGATGGTGGCGGGCTGGGTGCGCGCTGTGTCGTTGAAGTGGGCGGCACCCGAGCCGAAGCGGTACGGGACGCCCCGGCCGCCGAGTGCGATGCGGTCGTCGGCGGTGCGCTGGGCGTACATGTAGGCGTGGGCCATGTCGCCGAGCGTCTCGCGGCCGTCCCAGCCGATGGTGTCCCAGACCGACTTCGGGAGCGGTTCGGTGGCGATCATCGAGGAGTTCATCGGGAGCCAGGTGCGCTTCAGGCCCTTGAGGTTGGCCGTGAAGCCCTCGGTGCAGCGCAGGATGTACGGGGCACGGACGGTGCCGTACGGGGTGTGGGCGTGCTTGGGTTTGATCTCGGTGACGGGGGTCGACTCGTGGATGGTGACGCCGAGCGCCTCGACGGCGTCGGCGAGCCCCTTGACGAGTTTGACCGGGTGCAGGCGGGCGCCGTGCGGCGTCCAGGAGGAGCCGACGGCTCCGGTGACGCGGATGCGTTCGGCGGTCTCGCGGGCGCCGCGCAGGACCCGGTCGGTCTCGCCGAAGGCGATCTCGACGGAGTGGAAGTCCTTGAGGCGGGCCAGCTGGGCCGGTGTGTAGGCCACTTCGAGGACGCCGCCCTGGTGGATGTCGGCGTCGATGTTCTCTTCGGCGGCGACGCGTACGACCTCGTCGACGGTGTCGTTCATCGCCTTCTGGAGGCGGACGGCGGCGTCGTGGCCGTGGAGTTTCGCGTAGCGGTCGCGGCCCGCGATGCCGTTGTAGAGCCAGCCGCCGTTGCGGCCGGAGGCGCCGTAGCCGCAGAACTTCGCCTCGAGGACGGTGATGTTCAGGAAGGGGACGGCCTTCTTGAGGTAGTACGCAGTCCAGAGTCCGGTGTATCCGCCGCCGACGATGCAGACGTCTGTGGCGGTGTCGCCGGGCAGGGGCTCGCGCGGGACGGGCGTGCCTTGGTCCGCGTACCAGAACGATATTCCGCCGTTGACCGTGCTCATGTTGCCCCTGCTTGTCCGTGTGAAGCCGAGTTCCTGTGGGGCGGGACGTTACTGCGCGGAGGCGGTTCCGTCCTCCCCCGGGTGAGCGGATAGCACGCGAGGCCGATGAGGACGGCGGTGATGTGGCCGAGGTCGGTGAAGGTGCGGTCGGTGAGGAGGGGGATGCCGTAGACGACGAGGACGGCGAAGAGGTACGCGTACCGCCAGGGTTGGGGGGCGTGGTACGTGAGAACGGCGACGACGCCCGCGAGTGCGTAACTGACCCCGACGTCCAGGGTATTGACCGCGGACACGGGTGCCTGTCCGTGGCGGACGGCCCAGGCGAGGACGCCCTCGCTGACGAGGGTGGCCAGGACGTGCGCGAGCGCGGCAACCGCGAACCAGCGCAGTGTGCCGAGCCAGCGTTCGGCGGGGGCGTGGAAGACCGTGAAGAGGAAGGCGTACGGGAACCACTTGCCGCCGTCGATCCAGAAGGCGCTGGAGATGAGGACGCGTACCGGGTCGCGGACCAGCTCGTGGATGTTGGTCGAGTGTTGACGCAGGAAGTCCTCCTCGAAGTCGGGGGACATCTGATGCACCACGACGGTGGTGACGAAGAGGATCGCCAGCCAGATGTACGTGCCGGGCGCGCTGCGGATCCAGAGGAGGACGGCGCGCAGGGTGCGCGTCGGGAGGGGGAGCGGGTTCGTGGGCGGGGCCGGGCTGCTGGGGGGCATAACCGATTGACGCACGGGCCTACGATCGGGTACGTGATTGACATTCCGGACGCGCTGATCGCCACCCGGTCCAAGTACAGCGGCGAGACCGGTCGGGCGTTCCTGGCCGCGCTCCCGGGGCTCGCGGACCGGTTCCTGGGCGAGTGGGGGCTGCGGCCGGACGGGGCCGCGATGCACGGAATGTGCGCGCTGGTGCTGCCGGTGGTCCGCGCGTCGGACAGCCGACGGGCGGCGCTGAAGCTCCAGGCGGCGGACGAGGAGACGGCGGGGGAGCCGGTCGCTCTGCGTGCGTGGGGCGAGGCGGGCGCCGGGGCGGTGGGACTGCTCGGCCACGACGCCGGGACCGGCACGATGCTGCTGGAACGGCTGGACGAGCGGCGGCCGCTGTCGGCGGTGGCGGACGAGCGGACGGCGGTCGAGGTGCTCGCGGGGCTGTTGGCCCGGCTGACATCCGTGCCGGCGCCGGACGGGCTGCGACGGCTGGGGGATGCCGTGGAGCAGATGCTGGACGGGGTGGAGCGGGCGGTGGCGGGGCTGGCGGACGCGGAGGAGCGGCGACTCCTGGTGGACTGTGCGGCGGCCGTACGGGAGGTGGCCGGCGAGCCGGGGGACCGGCTGCTCCACTGGGACCTGCACTACGAGAACGTCCTGGCCGGACGGGCGGAGGAGGGCCGGGCGCACGAGTGGGTCGCGCTGGACCCGAAACCGCTCGCAGGGGACCCCGGCTTCGATCTGATGCCCGCCCTGCACAACCGGTTCGACGCGTCGACGGTGCGGTGGCGGTTCGATCTGATGACGGAGGCCCTCGGTCTCGACCGGGAGCGGGCGCGTGCCTGGACGCTGGGGCGGGCGCTGCAGAACAGCATCTGGGACGTGACGGACGGGGAGAGACGCTTGGGGCCGGAGCAGGCGGAGATCGCCCGGCAGCTGCTGGGCCGGGGGTAGAGGGAAGCCGGTGGGGGGTGGCTGCTTACGCTGCCCCCATGATTCGTACCGCTACTGCTGCCGATGTCCCTGTCATCCATTCCATGGTCCGCGAACTCGCCGATTACGAGAAGGCGCTCCACGAGGCGAACGCCACCGAGGAGCAGCTGCACGAGGCGTTGTTCGGCGAGCGGCCCGCCGCGTATGCGCACATCGCCGAGTCGGACGAGGACGGGGAGATCGTGGGCTTCGCGCTCTGGTTCCTGAACTTCTCGACGTGGCGCGGGGTGCACGGCATTTACCTGGAGGACCTGTACGTACGCCCCGACCGGCGCGGCGGTGGGCACGGCAAGGCGCTGCTGAGGGAGCTGGCGCGGATCTGTGTGGAGCGGGGGTACGAGCGTCTGGAGTGGTCGGTGCTGAACTGGAACGCCCCGTCCATCGCGTTCTACGAGTCGCTGGGCGCGCGGCCGCAGGACGAGTGGACGGTGTACCGGCTGACGGACGGGGCGCTGGCGGAGCTCGGCGGCTGACCTTCCCTCAGGGGACGAGGACGACCTTGCCCATCGTGCCGCGCGTCTCCAGGGCGCGGTGGGCGGCGGCCGCCTCGGCGAGCGGGAAGCGCTGGACGGCGGGACGCAGGCGGCCCGCGGCGGCTTCGGCGAGCGAGCGTTCTTCGAGGACGCGCAGGCCGCCCGCCTTCTGCATCATCGCCGGGCCGAGGACGCCTCGGGAGGTGATACCGCGTTCGGCGAGCTCCTCGTCGGTGAAGGTGAGCGGCGACCCGTCGTGAAGTCCTTCGCCGGACCAGCCGAAGACGATGTGCTGCCCGCCCTTGCCGAGGAGGTCGACGGCGGCGCGCGCGGTGACGCCGCCGACGGAGTCGTAGACGACGGTGGCGCGGCGGCCGAGGCCGTCGAGGTAGGTACGGACCCGGGCCGGCCAGTCGGGAAGGGTGTAGTCGACGGCGAGGTCGGCGCCGTTTTCCTTCACCGCCGCGACCTTGGCGGGTCCGCCGGCGAGGCCGATGACGGTGGCTCCGGCGTGCTTGGCGTACTGGACGAGCAGGGTGCCGATGCCGCCCGCCGCGGCGGGGACGACGGCGACCGAGTCGGGGCCGAGCTCGGTGAACTGCAGGATGCCCAGGGCGGTGCGGCCGGTGCCGATCATGGCGACGGCCTCGGCCTCGTCGAGGCCGGGCGGGATCGGGTGGAGCTTGTCCGCGTCGGTGACGGCGAGTTCGGCGTAGCCGCCGGGGGCCATGCCGAGGTGGACGACGACGCGCCTGCCCAGCCAGTCGGGGTCGGTGCCCTCACCGAGCGCGTCGACCGTTCCGGCGACTTCGCGGCCGGGGACGGTGGGCAGCTCGGCGGGGGCCGGGAACGGCCCTGTCATGCCCTCGCGCAGGGCGGTGTCCAGGAGGTGCACACCGGCCGCGGCGACGGCGATCCGGACCTGGCCGGGGCCGGGCACCGGGTCGTCGGCCGTCTCGTACGTGAGGTTCTCGGCGGGTCCGAAGGTGTGGAGGCGGACGGCATGCATGGCGGGCTCCCCGGGTCGGCTGGCTCTTGGGGATCACCCTCCGACCTCAACCCTGCTCGAGGTCAAGGGCGGGTCGGGACGTCCGGGACCGTGCGCTCGCTCCGACGGCGAGCAGGGCGGCCTCCAGCCCGCTGTTGAACGACACCTCGCTGAGCAGTCCGGGCGCGGCGACCTGGTCTCCCGCGAGGTAGATGCCGTCGCCGCGGTCGATGGCGGGACGGTCCCGCCAGGTGGTGCCGGGCCGGTCGACCGCGCCCGTACGGCCGACGGCAAGGGCCTCGCGCCGCCACTCGGTGCGGTCGCGCCAGCCCGGGTGGCCGAGGTCGAGGAGCTCTTCGGCGCGGGCGATTCCGGTGGCCTTCGACTCGCCGGGGGCGACGGGGAACTGGCCCTGGACGAGCCGTCGGCCCGCCGGGGCGAGGGTGCGCTCCTGGGCGCTGCTGTGCTTTCCCGGTGGACGCCCCGGGACCTCCTGTTCGATCCAGCCGGGGGCGTCCAGGTCACAGACGGCGGACGCGTCGCCGCGCCGGGTGCGCAGGGCCAGGTCGATGAGGGCGGTCCTGCCGCTGTCCCAGGTCAGGGTGGGGTCGTTGAGCAGGCCGCGGGCGGCGTCGAGGGAGGTGGCGACGACGACCGGGCCGGTCCGGGCCAGGGCGTCGAGGGTGCCCGGGCCGATCCGGGTCGCCGTCTCGATCCGGACGCTCATGTTCCAGGCGCGGGCTGCCATCCGGTCGATGATCTGCGCCCAGCCGCCGACCGGGTGGCGCGCCTCGGGCGGCAGTGCGGCGGCGCGGCGCAGCCGTTCCTGGACGAACGCGGCGGAGAGCGAACCGGGGTCGTGGTGGAAGAGCGCGACGGCGGCGTAGTGCGCGGCCGCGCGGGCGGTCTCCTCGTCGGCCCGGCCGGTGGCCCAGGTACGGAAGTCGGTGTCGACGGGGGCGTGTCCGGCGCGGCGGCGGATGAGCCGGAAGAGGCCGGGGGGCGGGGTGCGGCGCAGGGTGCCGCCCAGCCGGAAACGGAGCCGGGTGGCTCGGAGGAGCGGCGCCGTGGCGACCGGGCCGAGGAGATCGCGCTGTGCGAGCCAGGCCCAGTGCGGTCCGTGGCGGTAGAGGGCGTGGGGTCCTTCGTTGGTGCGGTAGGGGCCCTCGGTGGTCCTGGCGCGGCCGCCGAGCGTGTGGTGGGCCTCGTGGACGGTCACCGGGGCGCCGGACTCGGCGGCTGTGATCGCTGCGGTGAACCCGGCGAGTCCGCCGCCGATGATGTGGATGCGCTGCATGCGTCCCTGTCTCCTCGTCGTCGTGAACGATGACAAAGAGGTGACGTCCGGAGAGGGCCTGGGTGTGACATCGGCGCGGGGGCGTTGTCAGTGGCGTGGGTCACGATGGGGCCATGGCACGTAACAGCAGGAGTGGTGGCGGGAAGGATGCCGTGGCGGCGGCGCGACGGCCGGAGGTGCGGTTGCCGCCGCTCGTTCCGTACGACGGGGAGGGGCTGGAGCCGGACGGGGACTACGACGGTGTGCGGTTCGAGGGGACGGACTTCGCGGACGAGTCGGGTCCGGGCGCCCGGTTCATGGACTGTGCGCTGGAGGGATGCGCGCTCGACCGTACGGAGCTGATCAGGGCCCGCTTCATCGACTCGGTCCTGACGGGGGTGCGGGGGGTGGGCACCGATCTCGCGGGGGCGTCGCTGCGCGATGTGGAGGTGGTGGACGCGCGGCTGGGCGGGGTGCAGCTGCACGGTGCGGTGCTGGAGCGGGTCCATGTGCGCGGCGGGAAGATCGATTATCTGAACCTGCGCACGGCACGGCTGAAGGACGTGGTCTTCGAGGGCTGTGTGCTGTCGGAGCCGGACTTCGGGGACGCGCAACTGGTGCGGGTGGAGTTCCGGGACTGTGTGCTGAAGCGGGCCGACTTCAGTTCCGCACAGATGGAGTCGGTGGACCTGCGGGCGGCCGCCGAGCTGGACATCGCGCGTGGGGTGGAGCGGCTGGCAGGGGCGGTGATCAGCCCGGTGCAGCTGATGGAACTGGCCCCGGCGTTCGCGGCGCAGATCGGGGTGCGGGTGGAGGCGTAGGAGAGGTGTCCGGATCCGCTCGTCAGACCCGGGGGAAGCGGGCCTGGAGGTCCCAGATCACAGGGTTGTCGGCGAGCCCCTCATGCATGTCGGCGAGGTCCGCGATCAGGTCGTGCAGGAAGTCGCGGGCCTCGCGGCGCAGCAGGGAGTGGCTGAAGGTGAGCGGGGGCTCGTCGCCGGGCATCCAGTCGGCTTCGACATCGACCCAGCCGAAGCGGCGCTCGAAGAGCATCCGGTCGGACGACTCGGTGAAGTCCAGCTCGGCGAACTGCCGCCGGTGCGAGCGGCTGCCGCGGGGGTCCTGGTCGATCTGCTCGACGATGTCGCAGAGCGCCCAGGCGAAGTCGAGCACGGGCACCCATCCCCAGGCTGTGGATACCTCGCGGTCCGCCTTGGTGTCCGCGAGGTAGACGTCCCCGGAGAACAGGTCGTGCCGCAGGGCGTGGACGTCCGCGCGGCGGTAGTCGGTCTGCGGGGGATCGGGGAAGCGTCGGGAGAGGGAGTAGCCGATGTCGAGCACAGTTCGATGGTGTCATGCCCGGGGGTGCGTCAACGCCGGATCGGTGGGTTGCCCCGCTGCCCGGGGGACCGCGGGCGCGTGGCGCTGCGGCGGTCCTCGCCGCAGGCGGCCCGGCTCACGGCAGCAGCCGCTGCTCCTTCGCCACGGCCACGGCGCCCGCGCGGGTGTCGACGCCGAGTTTGTCGTAGATGCGGCCCAGGTGCGTCTTGACCGTGGCCTCGCTGATGAACAGGGCCCGGGCGATGTCCCGGTTGCCCAGGCCCTGGGACAGCTGGCCCAGGATGTCGCGTTCGCGGTCGGTGAGCGTGGGCAGTGGACGGCGCATGCGGGCCATGACACGGCTGGCGACCGGTGGGGAGAGCGTGGTGCGGCCCTGGGCCGCCGAGCGGATCGCGGCGAATAGTTCCTCCGGGCGTTCCGCCTTCAGCAGATAGCCGGTGGCGCCCGCCTCGATGGCGCGGGTGATGTCGGCGTCCGTGTCGTACGTCGTGAGGACGAGGACGTGGACGCCCGTGGCCGCGATGCGACGGGTGGCCTCGACGCCGTCGATTCCTTCGCCCAGTTGGAGGTCCATCAGGACGACGTCGGGGGTGAGCCTGGCGGCCAGGGCGACGGCCTCCTCGCCGCTGCCCGCCTCGCCGGCGACCTCGATGTCCGGTTCGCTGCCGAGGAGGGCGAGCAGTCCGGCGCGTACGACGGCGTGGTCGTCGCAGAGCAGGATCCGTACGGCGGGTGAGGTCATGAGGGTTCCTCCGACGAGGGCGACGGGGCGGGGGCGGGCAGGGGGACCGCGGCGGAGACGACGGTTCCCTCGCCCGGTGCCGATTCGATCGTGAGCGTGCCGCCGAGCTGGTGCAGCCGGGCGCGTATCGCGGGCAGCCCGTGGCCGCGCACGCCCGCTGCCGGACGCAGAGCGGCCGGTGCGGGCGGGGTGAAGCCGCGGCCGTTGTCGGCGATGTCCAGGACGGTCCGGTCGTCCAGGTGGGTCAGTGTCAGCGCGGCCTCCGTGGCGTCCGCGTGCTCCCTCACATTGGCCAGCGCGCCCTGGGCGATGCGCAGCAGTGCGGACTGCACCCGGTCGGGCAGCGCCGCGTGCGGCGTCCCCTCCACATGGCAGCGGACCGTGAGCAGCCCCTGGGCCTGCGCCGTTTCGCGGGCGGCCAGTGCGTGCAGCGCCGCCTCCAGGCCGCCGCCCTCCGCGAGATCCGCCGGTGCCAGGTCGTGGACGAAGCGGCGGGCTTCGGCGAGGTTGCGTTCGGCGATGCCCGTGGCCGTACGGACGTGGCGGCGGGCGGTCGCCTGGTCCGCGTCCCAGGTGCGGTCCGCGGCCTGGAGCAGCATCTGCTGGCTGGACAGGCCCTGCGCGAGGGTGTCGTGGATCTCCATGGAGAGCCGCTGGCGTTCGGCGAGGGTGCCTTCGCGGCGTTCGGTGGCGGCGAGTTCGCGGCGGGTACGCAGTAGATCGTCGATCAGTTCGCGCTGGTGCACGGCCTGGCGCTGCATATGGACGAAGACCGCGGTCGCGATGGCCGCCACGGCGGGGGGCGCGAGCACCAGGTTCGGGTCGAAGCCGTGGGCCAGCCGCAGCTGCGCGGCCACGACGAACACGGTGAGCAGTGCGACGAGGGCGAGCGCGGCGCGCGGCGGGAGCAGCCGCAGCCCGGTGTAGAAGAGCGGCACCGCGCACCAGGCGAAGCTCGGCGCGAGGACGACGAGCACCATCCACACGGCCACGAGCACGGCGAGCCAGGCGAGCCGACGCGGGGTGGGGCGTGAGCCGAGCACCGGGCCCAGCAGATACAGCGCGGCGAGCGTGACGGACAGCGCGATGATCCACGGGGTGCGGTCCTCGCCCGGGTGGCGGAGCAGGAAGCGGGCCAGGGAGGCGCCGAGCAGCAGGAAGAACGCGGCGTGCATGAGCAGCGCGAGCCACCGGACATCCGGGTCGGCGGCTTCGGTCGGGTGCTCCACCTCGTACCTCGTACTCCCTGCCTACTGCCGAAAAGCTGATGCTGACCTGCGCAGATACATCCATGGTGACCCGGTGGGGCCACCCCCGCATCAACCGATCGGCCGATGGGGCCGTCAGCCGTCCTGACCGCGGTGTCGAGCCGGTACGTCGACGTTACGGGACCGGATCCGGCCGGAGGATCGAACACAGAGCCGGACACCGCCCGACCGGAACACCGCCGGGCGGAAACACCGTCGAATCGTCGAGGAGCCCCACCATGAAGAAGATGTCGCTGCGCACCCGTGTCCTCACCGGTGCTGTCGCCGCCGCCGCGCTCGGTGCCGGAACCTTCGGTGCCGTGTCCGCGAGCGCCTCCGCCCCCGCCGCTGCTCCTGCCGCCGCCGTCACGGCCGACACGGCGAACCGGAACCTCCAGCAGACCACCCATCTGACCGTCGCCGCCGCCACCGAGGCCGCGCGCGCCGCCCTCGACGCCGCCGAGAAGGAGAACCAGCGTGTCTCGGTCGCCGTCGTCGACCGGAACGGCAACACCATCGTGACGCTGCGCGGCGACGGCTCCGGCCCGCAGGCGTACGAGTCCGCCGAGAAGAAGGCGTACACCGCCGTCTCCTGGAACGCCCCCACCTCCGTGCTCGCCGGTCGTCTGGCCCAGGCTCCGAACCTGAAGGACATCCCTGGCACCCTGTTCCTCGCGGGCGGCGCCCCGGTGCAGGTCAAGGGTGCACCGGTGGCCGGCATCGGCGTGGCCGGTGCCCCCAGCGGCGACCTCGACGAGAAGTTCGCCCAGGCGGGCGTCGCCGCACTCGCGAAGTAGGACAGCCCTCAACAGCCCGGGAGAGACCACGGATGAACGCCCTCGATCACGACCTGCTCCGAGCCGCGCGCACCGGTGACGCCGATGCCGCACGCACCGCGATCGAGGGCGGCGCCCGCGTCGACGCCCGCGACGAGGAGCGGCGTACCCCGCTGCTCCTCGCCGTCCACGGCGATCACGTCGAGCTCGCACGGCTGCTCGTCGAGGCGGGTGCGGACCCCGATGCGCAGGACCGGCGCGAGGACAGTCCCTGGCTGGCGACCGGTGTCACCGGCAGCGTCGCGATGCTGCACACCCTGCTGCCGGCCGGACCCGACCTGAAGCTCCGCAACCGGTTCGGCGGCATCGCGCTGATCCCGGCGAGCGAGCGCGGCCATGTCGGTTACGTACGGGAGCTGCTCCGCGTCACGGACATCGACGTCGACCACGTCAACCGGCTCGGCTGGACCGCCCTGCTGGAGGCCGTGATCCTGGGCGACGGCGGCCGGGCGCACCAGGAGATCGTCGAACTGCTGCTGGCTGCGGGCGCGACCCCCGGTCTGCCGGACGGCGACGGGGTGACGGCGCTGGAACACGCGGAGCGGCGCGGGTTCGCGGAGATCGCGGCGCTGCTGCGGAACCGGGACCCGAGGTGAGCATCCGCTGATCCGCCAAACCGACATTCCGCACATAGGATCATCGGTGTGCGCCCCACCGCTCTGATCCTGGCCCTCGTCACGACCACCGTCGTCTCCCTCACCGCCGGCTGCTCCGGCGGTGTGGAGGGCACCCCCGGCGCCGCCGGTCTGCGCGACCCGTACTTCCCGAAGGCCGGTAACGGCGGGTACGACGTCACCCATTACGACCTCACCTTCGACGTCGATCCGGCCACCCAGCACCTGCGCGGCACTGCCGTGATCACCGCGCGCGCCACCCAGGACCTCAGCGCCTTCAATCTCGACCTGGCCGGGCTGACCGTCGATTCCGCGCAGGTCGAGGGCCGCCGGGCCGCCGTCAACCGGGCGGCCCACGAACTGACGCTGCGCCCCGATGCCGAGGTGGAGAGCCACCTCCACAAGGGCAGGACGTTCCGCACGGTCGTCCGCTACTCCGGCTCTCCGCTGACCCTCACCGACCCGGACAACTCGAAGGAGGGCTGGCTGAGGACGGCGGACGGATCGGTGGCGCTCGGTGAGCCGGCCGGGGCGATGGCCTGGTTCCCCGGCAACAACCACCCGAGCGACAAGGCGTCCTACGACCTCACGGTCACCGTTCCCAAGGGCCTGACCGCCGTGTCCAACGGCGAGCTGACGTCCCGCAGGACCTCCGGGGGCACCACCACGTACCACTGGCACACCGCCGCGCCCATGGCGACCTATCTCGCGACGCTCGCCATCGGACGCTTCGACACGAAGGCGTCGACTACCCCTGACGGCATCAAGGTGTTCACGGCCGTGGACCCGAAGTCGGCGGCGGCCGGCGCCCGGACCCTGGCCCGGATCCCCGAGGTCGTGCGGTGGGAGGCCGAGCGCTTCGGGCCGTATCCGTTCTCCTCGACCGGCGCGATCGTCGACCGCCCGAACGACGCCGGGTATGCGCTGGAGACCCAGAACCGTCCGTTCTTCCCCGGCCCGCCGGACGTCGGGCTCCTCGTCCACGAGATGTCCCACCAGTGGTTCGGGGACTCCGTCACGCCCGAGAGCTGGCGGGACATGTGGCTCAACGAGGGTTTCGCGACGTACGCGGAGTGGCTGTGGCAGGCGGACAAGGAGGGCGTCCCCGTCCAGGACAGCTTCGACCGCGCCTTCGCGAGCGATGCCAACTGGGCGTTCCCGCCGGCCGATCCGCCGACGGCCGCGGACATCTCTCAGCCGCCGGTGTACGGGCACGGGGCGATGGTGATCCACAAAATCCGGCAGGCGATGGGCGACGACAAGCGGTTCTTCGCCCTTGTCAGGGGCTGGACGAAGGCGCACCGGCACGGCAACGTGTCGACGGCCGACTTCACCGCCTATGTGGAGAAGACGACCGGCCTGGATCTGACGAACCTGTGGAACACCTGGCTGTACGGCAGGAGCCGGCCCGCCGCGAAGGACTGACCGGCTCCTGGAACCGCAGAGGCAGAGCTACTTCACGTTGATTCCGGACCAGGCGGCGGCGACGGCCGCGTACTCCGCGCCCCCCGCTCCGTACAGATCGGTCGCGGCCTTCAGGGTCGCGGTCCGTGCCCCGGCGTAGTCGGTGGTCGACGTCATGTAGGTGGACAGGGCCCGGTACCAGATCTGAATGGCCTTGTCGCGCCCGATCCCCGTGACCGTGGAGTTGTTGGAGGTCGGCGAGTTGTAGGAGACCCCATTGATGGTCTTCGCGCCGCTGCCCTCGGACAGCAGGTAGAAGAAGTGGTTGGCGGGCCCGGACGAGTAGTGGACGTCGAGCCGGCCGACGGTCTTCGACCAGGAGTCGGCGGAAGCGCCGTCCTTGCTCGGCTTGTCCATGTAGCGCAGCGGGGTGCCGTTGCCCCTGATGTCGATCTTCTCGCCGATGAGGTAGTCGCCGACGTCGCTGCTGTTGGCCGCGTAGAACTCGACCGAGGAGCCGAAGATGTCGCTCGTCGCCTCGTTGAGACCACCGGACTCGCGGCTGTAGTTGAGCCTCGCGGTGGCCGCGGTCAGACCGTGGCTCATCTCGTGTCCGGCGACGTCCAGCGAGGTGAGCGGCTTGAGGTTGCCCGAGCCGTCGCCGTACGTCATGCAGAAGCAGCTGTCCGACCAGAACGCGTTGACGTACGCGTTGCCGTAGTGGACCCGGGAGTAAGCGGCCTTGCCGTCGCCCGCGATGCCGTTGCGTGCCAGGACGTTCTTGTAGAAGTCCCAGGTCACGGCGGCGCCGTAGTGGGCGTCGACGGCGGCGGTCTGACGGTTGGTCGCGAGACCGTTGCCCCAGATGTCGTCGGCGTCGGTGAAGAGGGTCCCGGTGCCGGAGGTGCCGCCGTTCAGGTCGTACGTGTTGTGGCCGCCGCGACCGCCGTCGGTCAGGTTGTAGCCGGAACCGGAGGCCGTGGTGCCCAGGTTCACCGTGCCGCTGTACTGGCTGGTGCCGGACCCGGTGTCGATGGCCTCGTACGCGTAGAGCTCCTTGCCGCTCGCGGCGTCGGTGATGACGTGGCGTTCGCTGGGAGTCCCGTCGTCCTGGACGCCCTTGACCACGTTCTCGTACGCGAGCGTCGGCTTGCCGGTGGCGGCCCAGATCACCTTCCGTGCACCGGCCTCGGCGGTGAGTGCGGCGGTCGTCGACGGGACGGCGATGTCGGCGGCGGTGGCCTTGGAAACCCCCTTGAGCGAACCGTCCTTGCGGGTGTGGGTGACGAGGTCGCCGCCGAGGACGGGCAGTCCGTCGTAGGTGCGCTCGTACCGGGTGTGAACCGTGCCGTCGGCGTCCTTGATCACATCGCGGACGACGAGCTTTTCCTTGCCGCCGAGCTTGATCTTCGCGGCGGTCGAGGCGGCCCCGGCCTGGGCCTCCTTGAGGGCCGAGACCCGCTGGGACGCGCTGAGCGGCAGGGCGGTGGCCCCGGACTCGCGGTCCTGGGCCGCACCGGCCGGACCTGCTTGTACGCCGACGACGACCATGGCGGCGGTTGCGGCAAGAGCGGCGGCACGCAGAGTGGTTCTCACTCGTTCTCCTTCACTCGGTCCATGAGCTCTGTGAGGGGGGCGCGGTGAGAATGCCACCGACGCGCCCCTGTTGGCAGGGGCGCGTCAATGATTTGACCGGATCTTGTCCGTTGGTGAGGCAGCGTCATCCGATATGCGTCATACGGCCGTCGGTGCCGTGGCGGGTGGCCGACGGCACACAGACGAACGGGAGCCCTTGGCCGAAAACAATCGGCCGGGGGCTCCCGCTGTTCGGGCCTTCAGGCCCTGGGGCTCTGCGTCAGATGTTGACGCCGAAGTCCTGCGCGATGCCGCGCAGACCCGAGGCGTATCCCTGGCCCACCGCGCGGAACTTCCACTCCGCGCCGTTGCGGTACAGCTCGCCGAAGACCATCGCGGTCTCGGTGGCGGCGTCCTCACTCAGGTCGTAGCGGGCGATCTCGGCGCCGCCGGCCTGGTTGAGGATGCGGATGAACGCGTTGCGCACCTGGCCGAAGTTCTGGCTGCGCGTCTCGGCGTCGTAGATGGAGACCGGGAAGACGATCTTGTCGACATCGGCAGTGAGGCCCGCCAGGTTGACGTTGATCTGCTCGTCGTCGCCCTCGCCCTGGCCCGTGACGTTGTCGCCGGTGTGGACGATGGACTGGTCCGGCGTCGACTTGTTGTTGAAGAAGACGAAGTGGCCGTCGGAGACGACCTTCCCCGCCGCGTTCACCGCGATCGCCGAGGCGTCGAGGTCGAAGTCGGTGCCGGTGGTGGTGCGGACGTCCCAGCCGAGGCCGACCGTGACGGCGGTCAGGCCCGGGGCCTCCTTGGTGAGCGAGACGTTGCCGCCCTTGGACAGGCTTACTGCCATGGGAAGTCCCTTTCATCGTCGTGTGCGGGCTTCATGCGTTCACGAAGCTACCGTCACCCGTCCTAACGCAGGCGGAGGACCGAGAGGTTCCTGGTCTCTTTGCTTTCTTTACCGAATTCCCAGCCGGTCGACGGCCGGGCGCGGCAAAAAGAGGTGACGAACGGGTCCCGGGCCAGGGAACATGGGTGTCATGTCCGGGCCCTATGTCATCCGCGGTTCGGTCTCCCTGCCGGAGGCCGAACTCATGTGGCGTTTCTCGCGGTCCTCCGGGCCCGGCGGTCAGCACGTCAACACCAGCGACACCCAGGTGGAGCTGCGCTTCGACCTCGCGGCGACCGAGTCGCTTCCCGAGGTGTGGAAGGAGCGGGCGCTCCAGCGACTGGAGAGCCGGCTGGTGGGCGGTGTGGTCACCGTACGGGCGTCGGAGCACCGCTCCCAGTGGCGCAACCGCGAGACCGCACTCGTCCGCCTCGCCGCCCTGCTGGCCGAAGCCACCGCTCCGCCCCCCAAGCCGCGCCGCAGGACCAGGATCCCGCGCGGGATCAACGAGCGGCGGCTGCGCGAGAAGAAGCAGCGCGGTGACACGAAGCGCGGCCGCTCCGGCCGCGACTGGTAGGCGGTGGCTCCGGCCGCTCCGGCCGCTCCGGCCGCTCCGGCCGCTCCGGCCGCTCCGGCCGTGGCGGGTGGGCCGCACCCGTGATCCGCTCCGGCCCCGACCGGCGGGTGCCGGTGAATCCGGGTCAGCTCAGCTGCCGGTAGCGCCCCCGGAAGTACGTCAGCGGCCCGCCGTCCGCGCTCGGCAGCGCCGCGCTCACCACCCGCCCGATCACCAGGGTGTGGTCACCCGCGAGTACCCGCTGCTCCGTGCGGCACTCCAGGGTGGCGAGGGCGCCGCCGACCAGGGGGGCGCCGGACACCTCTCCCCGTACATAGGGGATGTCGTCGAACAGCAGCCGATCGCTGATCCGGCCCTTCATCGAGAACCGTCCCGCGATGTGCCGCTGGCTCTCCGCGAGCACGGAGACCGCCCACAGCGGCTGCTCGTCCAGCAGGTCGTCCATCCGGGAGCCGTTGCGCAGGCTCACCAGGACCAGGGGTGGGTCCAGTGACACGGACATGAAGGCGGTTGCCGTCATTCCCACGTCCTCGCCGCGGCCGTTCTCGTCGAGCGGCGGCTCCTGGGCGGTGATCAGGACCACGCCTGCGGCCAGCCGGGCGAGGGCGCCGCGGAACTCCTCGTTGCTCACCCCTTCAGCATGGGGGATGGGCTCGGATCGCGGGGTGGGGGGTTTCGTCTGCAACACACGGGCACGCTAGCCGTTGCCCGCGCGCGGTCGCATCGGGCCAGGGGACCAGCCGGGTCCTAGGACTCCGGCCGCATGAGGGTGCACCGCCACGGCACAATGCAACGGGGCGCGCCGCTGTGCAACCTACGGATTTGCGTTCAAGAAAAGGACGGACTGCTTCCGTAGACCACTCGGTACCCTTCACCATCTGTTGTGACTTGAGTCACAGAGCGCAATATTTGTTGACCCTGTGTACCGGGTGCACAGCTCACTGTGATTCAGTGGCCGTGACACTGAGAACAAGTACGTCGATATGAAACCTGGAGTGCTGTCGAGGTCTCGGGGAGTGCGAGCAATGGAGGCCGAGTCGGAGCCGTACGTTCGTCTAGCGACGATGCGGCAACTGCATCAGGCCGTCGCCGATCTCAACACGGCGCGGAGCCTGGCCGACACACTGCAGACCGTGGCCGACGGAATCGTCGCCGGTCTCGGGTACGAGCTGGCCTGCGTCAACCTCGTCCGCTCCGACGGCGACCTCGTCGTCGCCGCGTTCGCGGGCAACACCGCCGCCGAAGCCCTGATCACCGGCCGCGTCGGCTCGCGCGCCTCCTGGGAGCGCAGGCTCTCCATGGGTGAGTGCTGGGACGAGCTCTGTTTCATACCGCACACCGACGGCTGGATCCTCCACGACGACGACGTACCGCAGTGGCACACCGAAGGTCCCGAGCCCCGCTTCGAGGACGAGTGGCATCCGGAGGACCGGCTCTACGCCCCGATGTACGCGTCCGGCGGCGGCCGGGACCTCCTCGGCGTCATATCCGTCGACCGCCCGCGCAACGGCCGCCGCCCCGGCGCCTGGGGGCGCGAGGCCCTCCAGATGTACGCGTCCCAGTCGGCCATTGCGATCAGCAACGCCCGGCTCCGAGCAAACATGCAGCGTGCCCTGGTCCGGCTCGAACGGGAGCAGCAGGCGCTGCGGGCCAGCGAGGAATCCTTCCGCCAGGCCTTCGAGTACGCACCCAGCGGCATGGCCATCGCCGAAGTGGGCGGCGACCAGCACGGCCGGCTGCTGCGCACCAACGACGCCCTGTGCCGGCTCCTCGGCCGCCCCGCCTCCGTCCTGCGCCGCTACTCCTTCGCCGACCTCGTGCACCCCGAGGACATCGGCACCCTGCTGCGCACGTCCGCCGAGGGCGGCCGCGCCGAGCTGCGGCTCGGGCGCCGGGACGGCACCTACCTCTGGGTCTCGCTGCGCAACTCCGTCGTCGCGGACAGCACCGACGGACCCCGCTTCCTCCTCACCCATGTGGAGGACATCGAGGAGCGCAAGCGCCACGAGCTGCACCTCGCGCACCGTGCCTCGCACGACGCGCTCACCGGCCTGCCCAACAGCGCGGAGCTGCGCGCCCGGCTCGGCGCCCGGCTCTGCGAGCGCCCGCACTCGACGACGGCGGCCACCGCCGTGGAGGCGCTGGACGCGGCGTACGGCGGCGTCGAGGACGGGGACGCCGCCCGGACGCACGGCTTCCGGGCCGACGGCTTCGAGGCGGACGCGGTGGCGGGCGGCGGGCCGTACGACCACCATGTGCACGCGGTGGCGCCCGACAGCGAGCAGGACGACGGGACGAAGGGGCTCGCGGTCCTCTTCTGCGACCTCGACGGCTTCAAGTCCATCAACGACCGCTTCGGGCACCACACCGGCGACGCCGTCCTGATCGAGGTCGCCCGGCGGCTCACCACGTGTGTGCGTGACGGCGACACCGTCGCCCGGCTCGGGGGTGACGAATTCGTCGTCCTCGCGGACGGGCTCGGCGCCGCGGACGCCGCGGACCTGGCCGTACGGTTGCGTAACGCCATCATTCCCCCCATTCGGGTGGATGGCCGTGCCGTGCGCGTCGGGGCGAGCTTCGGGATCGGCTGGGCCGCCTGCGGCATGACCGCCGAAGAGGTGCTGCGCTCCGCCGACCAGCGGATGTATGTGGAGAAGCGGTCCCGGTCGAAGGTTCACCGCAGGGCCGGCTGACGTTCACGGACGGCCCGTTCCCGTGCCCCGCCCAGGTTTCGCCACGGCACCCCGAAGGCCGACGGCAATTCTTGGTGTGCTCCGTTCGAGGTAGGCTCGGCCGGTCGGCGACGGCTGGCGATATTCGGCGACGGCTGGCGACATGGTGAGGAGTGACCCAGGGATGACGGCCGGGAACAACGGCGCAAACACACCCGAGGACGACGATCCGTTCGGCTACCTGTACGAGGATGGACAGGCGTCCGGCGCCCAGTCGCCACGGCAGGGCGGCTACGGCTATCCGGGTCCCGCTTCTCAGCCCGGCGTGCCCAGAACCTCGTACAACCAGGTGCGGACGGTCGGCGAGCGCCAGTACGGGCAGCCGGTGCCGCAGCAGCAGCCGTACGCCGGACAGCAGCAGGCACAGTACGGCCAGCCGAACGCCCAGTACGCCGCCCCCGAGACGTACCCCGGCGGCGGGCCCACCACGCAGGTCCCGGCGCAGGGCGGCCATGGCCGCAGCGGCGGTCCCGGCAGCGGTGGTCCGAACACCAAGGGTCTGCTGATCGGTGCGATCGCGGTCGTCGCGGTCGTGCTCGTCGGCATCGGCGTCGCGATGATCACGAACGACGGCAAGGACAGCAACAAGAAGGACGAGGCTGCCACCTCGGCCGGTCCCGCCGGTCAGGTCGAGGAGTCCCCGAAGCCGAAGCAGTCCGAGGCGTCCTCCGAGCCCCCGGCGGAGCTGCCGAAGCAGGACGCCGCGACGCTGAAGCTCGGCGGCACGGCCACGCTCGACAACTCGGTCAAGGGCGCGAAGAGCGCGAACGGCCAGTACATCAATCTGAACGAGGTCGGCAGGTCCGCGACCTGGGCGGTCGACGTGCCGGCGGCCGGTGAGTACACGCTGTTCGTGACGTACGGCGTGCCCGGCAAGGACGCCAGGACGTCGCTGACGGTGAACGCCGAGGCCCCCCGCTCGATCAACATGACGAACTTCGCGAAGGCCCCGGAGGGCGACCTGGAGAAGGGCTGGACGACGACGTACGCCTACGTCAACCTCAGCAAGGGATCGAACACGCTGATGATCTCGTGCAACGAGGGCGATCAGTGCGACGCCAACCTGGACCAGCTGTCACTGAAGGCCGGCCACCAGACACGCTGAACCCCGAACGCGGTCCGGCCCCACCACCCGACAGGGGCGGTGGGGCCGGTTTTCGTATGTGCCGGGAGGGTCAGCCCATCAGGCTCAGGAACCCCGCCACCGTCGTGGCCATCGCCTCGCGGCCCGGGACGATGTACTTGCGCGGGTCGACGCCCGTCGGGTTGTCGGCCAGGTACGCGCGCACCGCGCCGGTGAACGCCGTGTTCAGCGCCGTACCCACGTTGATCTTGCGCATGCCGGAGGCGACCGCCTGGCGGATCTCCTGGTCCGGGACGCCGCTGGAGCCGTGCAGCACCAGCGGGACCGGGACCGCGTCGCGCAGCCGGCCGATGAGGGCGTGGTCGAGGGCGGCGGTGCGTTCCGTCATCGCGTGCGAGGAGCCGACCGCGACGGCCAGCGCGTCGACGCCGGTCGCCGCGACGTAGGCGGCGGCCTCGGCCGGGTCGGTCCGGACGCCGGGGGCGTGGGCGTCGAGCGGGGCCTCGCCCTCCTTGCCGCCGACCTTGCCGAGCTCCGCCTCGATCCAGATCCCGCGCTCGTGGCCCCAGGCGACCGCGTCGGCCGTGGCCCGCACGTTCTCCTCGTAGGTCAGCTTCGAGGCGTCGAACATCACCGAGCCGAAGCCCTCGTCGTGCGCCTGGTGCAGCAGCTCCACGGACTCGACGTGGTCGAGGTGGAGCGCGAGCGGTGCGTGGGAGGCGCGGGCGACGGCGGCGGCCGCGGCGGCGATGGCCGAGAGCCGGCCGCCGTGGAACTTCACGGCGTTCTCGGAGATCTGCAGGATGGCGGGCGCCCCGGCGCGTTCCGCGCCCGCGGCGATGGCCTCCGCGTGCTCCAGCGTGATGACGTTGAAGGCGGCGACTGAGCGTCCGTCGGCCTGGGCGGCCGAGACGAGTTCACCGGTGCTGACGAGCGGCATGCTGCCCCCTGGGACTTCGTGCGGTGCGGGATGGTGCTGGGTGGTCCGGGACGGTGCCGGGCGCGCGACGCGGGCTGGTTCCGCGCCGTTCAGACCGTCGGTGCTTGTTCCTCGATGCCGACGCGCGGCAACAGCTCCTCGTACGCCGCCCGGTCGAACTCCCCGGCTGCCGGTGCCAGCACCGTCGCCGTCGACAGTGCCACCGCCCTGCGCAGCCGGTCCGGCCAGCTCAGCCCCTCGACGAGACCGGACAGCAGCCCGGCCACCGCGGAGTCGCCCGCTCCGGTGGGGTTGCCCGCGACCCGGTCCGGCGGCGCCGCCCGCCAGGCGCCCTCGGGTGTGACGGCGAGCATGCCGTCCGCGCCGAGCGAGGCGATCACGCCGTGCGCGCCCCGGCGGCGGGCGTCACGGGTGGCGCGCAGCGGGTCGCGGGAGCCGGTGAGCTGGGCGAGCTCGTCGGCGTTCGGCTTGATCAGGTCGGGGCGGGCGGCTATGCCCCGGCGCAGCGGTTCGCCGCTGGTGTCGAGGAGAACGGGGACCTCGGCGGCGCGGGCGATGCGGACCAGTTCGGCGTAGGCGCCGACGTGGATGCCGGGCGGCAGGCTGCCGCAGAGTGCGACCGCGTCCGCGTCGGCGAGGAGCTTCTCGTACGTGGCGAGGAAGTCGGCCCACTCGTCGGCGCTGACGAGCGGGCCGGGTTCGTTGAGCTGGGTGGTGTCGCCGGTGGACGCATCGACGACGGCGATGGTGCGGCGGGTGTTCCCGGCGACGGGGACGAGTGCGTCGCGCGGCGGGAGGTCCGTCAGGAGCTCGCGGAGCACGGCTCCGGTTGCGCCTCCGGCGAAGCCGGTGACCACGGTCTCGTGGCCGAGCGCGGAGAGCACCCGGGCGACGTTGAGCCCTTTGCCGCCGGGGCGTTCGGAGATGTCACCGACGCGGTGGCTGGTGTGCGGGACCAGCGCCGGTACGCCGTACGTCAGGTCGAGTGCCGTGTTCAGCGTGACCGTGAGGATCACCTCGGTCACCCCTTCGATCCGTGCCGGAGCGCGGATCCCTTGCCAGAACGCGCTTTCCCTGCTGTTTACGGAAGCGATCATGCCAAAGAGCAAGCGGTCGGCCCAGACCTCCGGGCCAACCGCTGTCTCTTCGTTACGTATTCGGCCCACTGTCAAGAATGGCTGAAATCACCCGAGTTCGGGCTCAATAACCCATTCGCCCTTGCGCATGACGCCCTTGAGCGCGAAGTCCGCGTCCAGGACGACCAGGTCCGCATCCTTGCCCGGGTCGAGCGAGCCGACCCTGTCGTACACGCCGAGCAGCCGTGCCGGGTTGGCGGAGATGGACTGCACGACGTCCTCGATCGGGATCCGGTCGATCGTGACGGCCCGGCGGAAAGCGGTGTCCAGGGTGAGCGTGGAACCCGCGATCGAGTTGCCCTCGACGAGCCGGGCGACGCCGTCCTTGACCTCGACGGCGAGCGGGCCCAGCTGGTACTGGCCGTCGCCGAACCCGGCCGCGTCCATCGCGTCCGTGATCAGCGCGACGCGGGCGGCGCCCGCGTGGTGGTACGCCAGCTCCAGGGCGGCCGGGTGCAGATGTGTGCCGTCGTTGATCAGCTCGACGGTGATCCGCTCGTCCTCCAGGAGGGCGGCGATCGGACCGGGCTCGCGGTGGGCGAGCGGCGGCATCGCGTTGAACAGGTGGGTGGCGACGGTGGCGCCCGCGTCGATCGCCTCGACGGTCTGCTCGTACGTCGCGTCGGTGTGCCCGATCGCGGCGATCACGCCGTGCTCGGCGAGCAGCCGCACCGACTCGATGCCGCCCGGCAGTTCGGTGGCGAGCGTGAACATCTTCGCGGTGCCGCGCGCCGCGTCCATCAGCTTGCGGACCTCGGCCGGGTCCGGGTGGCGCAGCAGCTTCTCGCTGTGCGCGCCCTTGCGGCACGGCGAGATGAACGGGCCCTCGAAATGGATCCCGGCCAGGTCGCCCTGCTCGACCAGCTCGGAGAGGATGCCGGCCCGCTCGGCGAGGAAGTCCATCTCGCCGGTGACGGTGGAGGCGACCAGGGTGGTGGTGCCGTGCTCGCGGTGGGTGCGGATGCCGGTGAGGACCTCGTCCACGGTGCCGGAGGTGAAGGACGCACCGCCGCCGCCGTGGTTGTGCATGTCGACGAAGCCGGGGACGACCCAGTGGCCGGTCAGATCGATGGTCCGAGCACCCTCCGCCGGACTCCCGGCGATCCGAGTTCCCTCGACGATCACCCGGCTGTTCTCGACGGTGCCGGTGGGAAGAACCACCCGGGCCCCGGCGAGAACCGTGCTGTCTGCGGGTCCGGCCATCAGGCGGATACCTCCGTGGAGAGAAGATCCCAGGCGAGCAGCCCTGCACCCAGGCATCCGGCGGTGTCCCCGAGGGCCGCGGGGACGATGTCGGGCAGCTTCTGGAACGTGACACGTTCCTCGACGGCCGCACGGAGTGGTACGAACAAGGTTTCCGCTGCCTCGGCGAGACCGCCACCGATGATGAGCGTGTGGGGGTCCAGCAGGGTCAGCGCGGTGACGAGCCCGGCGGCGAGCGCGTCGACCGCGTCCTGCCATACCCGTACGGCCGCGGGATCGCCCGATTCGACGGCCTTCGCGCAGTCCGCGGCGTCGGCCTCCGGGTCCCCCGACGCGGCGGCCCAGGCGCGGCTGACGGCGGAGGCGGACGCGAGGGTCTCCAGGCAGCCGCGCTGTCCGCACCCGCAGTCCGGTCCGTCCGGCCGGACCACGATGTGCCCGATCTCGCCCGCGTACCCGTGTGCGCCCGCCTCGATGGTGCCCGCGATACCGATGGCTCCGGCGATGCCGGTGCCGAGCGGGACGAACAGGAAGCGGTCGGCGCCCCTGCCCGCGCCGATCCTGCCCTCGGCGAGGCCGCCGGTCCTGACGTCGTGGCCGAGCGCGACGGGTACGCCGCCGAGCCGTTCGCCGAGCAGGGTGCGCAGGGGGACGTCGCGCCAGCCCAGGTTCGAGGCGTAGACCGCGATCCCGTTCGCCGGGTCGACGATGCCGGGCACGGCGACACCGGCCGCGACGGCGCTCTCGCCGAAGTGTTCCTCCCCGTGGGCGCGCAGTTCCGCGGCAAAGGCGAGGATCGACTCCACGACGGCGTCGGGTCCGCGCTCCCTGCCGGTTGCGCGCCGGGCCTCGTGCAGCAGAGTGCCGTCGGCCCCGACCAGTGCGGCCTTCATTCCGGTGCCGCCCACATCGAGGGCGATGACGTGTTTCACGGGAGACAGTTTCGCCCGAGGACCCCCGATAGGTCTAGTCCACTATTGCTGTTTGTTGAGGATCCATACAAAAGTGTGGCAAAGCCTCGGAGTGCGCTCCGGAGCACGCCTTTGACCGGGCCTTCTGCCGAGCTCGGGGAGACGGGATCACATGGTTTCGTGCTCGCGGGCCTGACGATCCCTGCGTACACGTTTCTCATGCGGCTCACCGCGGGGCGGACACAGACACTCAACGAAACGGCCGCCGTGCTCGGTTCGATCTCGGCGGAGGCGTCGAAGGCGGCGGGCGCGGAGGGGCGGGTGACCGGGTAGCGGGTCCGGGGGCGGGCGATAGGTTGGCTCATATGACCGCCCCCGACGACGGCTCCAGCGAAGCGGAACCCCCTGCCGACAGCCCCGCCGACCGCCCCGGCACCGGGCTCTCCGACCGGGAGCGTGCGGTCCTGGCCGTGGAACGGCGCTCGTGGCCCGGCCCGGGGGCGAAGGAGCGGGAGATCCGGGAAGGCCTGGGCATCTCGCCGACGCGCTACTACCAGCTGCTGAACGCACTCCTGGACGACCGGCGGGCACTGGAGGAGGACCCGGTGACGGTGAACCGGCTGCGACGGATCCGGGAGGCTCGGCGGGGGCGGCGGTGATGCTGCGGCATCGCCGCGCATCCAGCCCCTCCGGCGACGCAGGAGCGGGTGCCCCGGTGCGGAGCCACCGATTCCGGGCAGGGTGGGCAGGGGGAACAGGCCGAGCGCGGGCGCGGGCCGTAGCCGCACCGCACCACCCTCGATACCCTCGACCCATGGGCAGCACTCCGGAACAGTCCCTGCCGACCCCCACCACCCCGGCCGGCCGCGAAGGCCTCGCCGCTCTCCTCGCCCGCCCCGAGCGCGCGGTCGTCGCGCTCGATTTCGACGGCACCCTCGCCGAGATCGTCCCGGACCCGGAACAGGCCCGCGCCCACCCCGGCACCGTCCCGGCCCTGGCCGCGCTCGCTCCGAAGGTCGCCTCCGTCGCCGTGATCACCGGGCGCCCGGCCGACGTCGCGGTCCGGCACGGCGGCTTCGCCGGGGTCCCGGGCCTTGACCACCTCGTCGTTCTCGGCCACTACGGCGCCGAACGCTGGGACGCCGTCTCCGGCGCCGTCCACGCCCCCGCCCCGCACCCGGGCGTCGCCGCAGTCCGCGCCGAACTTCCCGGCCTGCTCGAACGGTTCGCCTCCTGGCGCGGTACCTGGATCGAGGAGAAGGGCCGGGCGCTCGCGGTCCACACCCGCCGTGCCGCCGACCCGCAGGCCGCGTTCGACGCGCTGCGCGGCCCGCTCGGTGCGCTCGCCGCCCGGCACGGGCTGATCGTCGAACCGGGCCGTCTCGTCCTGGAGCTGCGACCGCCCGGCATGGACAAGGGTGTGGCGCTCACGGAGTTCGTCCGGGAGACGGACGCCGAGTCCGTTCTCTTCGCCGGCGACGACCTGGGCGACCTCGCGGCCTACGCGGCCGTGGAGAAGCTCCGCGCCGAGGGCCCCGACGGCATCCCGGGCCTACTGGTCTGCAGCGGCAGCGCCGAAGTACCCGAACTGGCCGAACGCGCCGACCTGTTGCTGCCGGGACCGGGAGCCGTCGTGGAGTTTCTCTCGGCCTTGGCGCACCGCCTCCGGTCGGGTCCCATCGAGGTGTGACGGGCGCGTCACCCCTGCCGCAGCGCCTCCAGCTGCTCCAGGAACCACTGCTGCGGCGGCAGCGCCGTCGCCGCAGCGGCCAGCCGCTTCGAGCGCTCAGCCCGTTCCCCGTCCGGCATCGTCAGAGCCTCGTGCAGGGCGGCCGCCGTCGCGGACACGTCGTAGGGGTTGACCACGATCGCGTCGGCGCCCAGCTCCTCGTACGCCCCCGCCTCCCGTGACAGCACCAGCGCGCAGCCCGCGTCGGAGACCACCGGGACCTCCTTGGCGACGAGGTTCATGCCGTCGCGGATCGGGTTGACGAGCGCCACGTCCGCCAGCCGGTACGCCCCCAGCGAGCGCGCGAAGTCGTCGTTCACATGGAGCAGGACCGGGGTCCAATCGGGTGTCCCGTACGCCGAGTTGATGTCGTCCGCCAGCCTCTGCACCTCGGCCGTGTACTCCCGGTACACCGTCAGGTCCTGCCGCGACGGGTACGCGAACGCCACATGCACCACCCGCTCGCGCCACTGCGGGCGGGTGCTCAGCAGCTCCCGGTACGCCAGCAGCCCGCGCACGATGTTCTTGGACAGCTCCGTACGGTCCACCCGCACGATCGTCTTCCGGCCGGTGCCGCCCACCTGCTCCCGCAGCACCGCCATCCGCTCGTCCACGTCCGCCTCGTGTGCGCGGCGGCGCAGGAAGTCCGCGTCCGCGCCCAGACCGTGCACGCCGATCCTCGTCCGGCCCGTGCCGCCCAGGATCTCCGTGCAGCAGCCGATGAACGCGTCCGCCCACCGCCGGGTCAGGAAGCCCGCCCGGTCCGCGCCGAGCATGCCGCGCAGCAGCTGCTCCGCGATGTCGTCGGGCAGCAGCCGGAAGTAGTCGACCGGGGCCCACGGGGTGTGCGAGAAGTGGCCGATCCGCAGGTCGGGCCGCAGCTCGCGGAGCATGCCCGGGACCAGCGCCAGGTGGTAGTCCTGCACCAGCACCGCGGCGCCCTCGCCGGCCTCCTCGGCGAGCGCCTGCGCGAAGGCCAGGTTGTACGTTTCGAATGACGCCCACTGCCGGCGGAACTCCGCGTCGAAGACCGGATCCAGCGGTGTCTGGTACAGCATGTGGTGGACGAACCAGAGCACCGAGTTCGCGATGCCGTTGTAGGCGTCGGCGTGGACGTCGGCGTCGATGTCGAGCATCCGTACGCCCGGCTCGGCGATCTTGTGCCGGACCGCCGCCCTGTCCCCGTCGCCGAGCGCCGCGCAGACCCACAGCTTGTCCTCGACCGCGCTCAGGCCGGAGACGAGCCCGCCGCCGCCCCGTCTGGCGCCGATCGAACCGTCCGCGCGCAGCGCGTACGAGACGGGGCCGCGGTTGGACGCGACGAGTACCTGGGCAGCCGACGTGACCGCGTGCTCGGAGACCATGTTGCGGAATCTAGCCCGATCGCGAACCACCCAAACGTGCGAAGTCAGGCCGCGTCAGGCCGCGCGGCGTGAAACGTACTCCGTGATCTCGCACATCGGGGGCCGCTCCTCCGTGTCCACCGGATGGGTGCGCGGTACGAAGCCGTCCTCGCCGCGCTCGAACTGGGTCAGGGCCGGACGTACCAAGTGACCTCGGGAAAGTCGGAGTTGAGCGGTGCGATAGATCGCCGCAGCCATCCGTCCCAGCGCCTGGCCGTCCTGGTGGCGGTGTCTGCGCACCCCCACGTCGACCTGCGCCAGCGCGTCCAGCCCGACGGTGTGCAGGGCGTCCACCAGCAGGCCGAGTTCCACTCCGTAGCCGACGGGGAACGGAAGCCGCTCCAGGAGCGAGCGCCGTACCGCGTATTCACCGCCGAGCGGCTGGACGAAGCCGGCCAGCTGTGGCCAGTGCAGATTGAGCAGCGGGCGGGCCACCAGTTCCGTGACGCGGCCGCCCTGACCCGCGGTGTCGCCCAGGGGGCGGTCGTACATCGCCTTGACGAACTGCACCCCGGGGTCGGTGAGCAGCGGGCCGACGATGCCGGAGACGAAGTCGGCGGAGAAGTCCCTCAGGTCGGCGTCTATGAAGCAGACGATGTCACCGCTGGTGACCAGGAGCGAGCGCCACAGGACCTCGCCCTTGCCGGGGAGCGCGGGCATGCGCGGGAGTATCGCGTCGCGGTGCACCACTCGGGCGCCCGCCTTCCGGGCGACTTCCGCCGTGCCGTCCGTCGAGCCGGAGTCGATCACCAGCAGCTCGTCGACCAGCGGCACCTTCTCCATCAGCTCGACCCGGATCGTCTCGACGATGGCGCCGACCGTCGCCTCCTCGTTCAGGGCGGGCAGCACCACGCTCACGCTCCCGCGCCGCGGGTCCCGGCCCTTGGCGGCGACGAGCCGGTCCAACGGGCGGTCGGCTGCCGACCAGGAACGCCTGGCCAGCCAGCGTTCGACCTCTTCCAGCACGGTCGATACTCCCTGTATGTGATCCATCTCGCGGTTCGGACGACTATCTCAACCGTCCGATGCTTCGGTTACAGTCTTGAACAACGCGGATGACCGGCGCATGTCGGGGTCCTCCGCCAATAAATGCCTGGGTCGATGATCCAGTGCCATAGCGCTCATCCAGAGGGACTGAGGGAACGGCCCGTTGAAGTCCCGGCAACCCTCCCGCCGACCGCGAGGTCAGGTGGGGAAGGTGCCAATTCCGGCTCGTGGCGAAATGCGCCGCGAGGAAGATGAGGAGAAAGGGCCTCGCCATCATGGCTGCGCAGACTGTTGCAGTAAGCACCGATTCTTCCACCGACGCCGTCGACCTCGGCCCCGCAGCGGCACTCTCCTGCCGCGAGTGCGGAGAGCGTTTCGAGCTCGGTCCCCTTTTCGCCTGCGCGTCCTGTTTCGGGCCGCTCGAAGTGGCGTACGACCTGCCGAGCGGCTCCCCGGACGAGCTGAAGAAGCGCATCGAGGCCGGACCGAACAACATCTGGCGCTACGCGCCGCTGCTGCCCGTCCCCGCCGATGTCGCGGACAAGCCCAACATCAACCCCGGTTTCACCAAGCTGGTCAAGGCCGACAACCTCGCCCGTGAGCTGGGCGTCACCGGCGGGCTGTACGTCAAGGACGACTCCGGCAACCCGACGCACTCCTTCAAGGACCGCGTCGTCGCGATCGCCGTCGAGGCCGCCCGCGCCTTCGGTTTCACCACCCTCTCCTGCTCCTCCACCGGCAACCTCGCCGGTGCGGTGGGCGCGGCCGCCGCCCGGGCCGGCTTCCGGTCCTGCGTGTTCATCCCGCACGACCTGGAGCAGGGCAAGGTCGTCATGGCCGCGGTGTACGGCGGTGAGCTGGTCGGCATCGAGGGCAACTACGACGACGTCAACCGCTTCTGCTCGGAGCTCATCGGCGACCCGCTCGGTGAGGGCTGGGGCTTCGTCAACGTCAACCTGCGCCCGTACTACGGCGAGGGTTCCAAGACGCTCGCCTACGAGATCTGCGAACAGCTCGGCTGGCAGCTGCCCGACCAGCTCGTCATCCCGATCGCGTCCGGCTCGCAGCTCACGAAGATCGACAAGGGTCTTCAGGAGCTGATCAAGCTCGGTCTCGTCGAGGACAAGCCGTACAAGATCTTCGGCGCCCAGGCCGAGGGCTGCTCCCCGGTCTCCACGGCCTTCAAGGCCGGTCACGACGTCGTGCGCCCGCAGAAGCCGAACACGATCGCCAAGTCCCTGGCGATCGGCAATCCGGCCGACGGTCCGTACGTCCTGGACATCGCCCGCCGCACCGGCGGCGCGGTCGAGGACGTCAACGACGAACAGATCGTCGACGCGATCAAGCTGCTGGCCCGCACCGAGGGCATCTTCGCCGAGACGGCGGGCGGGGTGACGGTCGGCGTGACGAGGAAGCTGATCGAGGCGGGTCTGCTGGACCCGACGCTCACCACGGTCGTCCTGAACACCGGTGACGGTCTGAAGACTCTGGACGCGGTCGCCCCGACGACCGGCCCGACCGCGACCATCCGGCCCAGCCTGGACGCGTTCCGCGACGCCGGCCTCGCCAACGGCTGACCCGACCACCCGAGACGTAAGGAAGGCACCCACATGAGCGTCAAGGTCCGTATCCCCACCATCCTGCGCACCTACACGGGCGGCCAGGCCGAGGTCCCGGCCGAGGGCTCGACCCTCTCCCAGGTCATCGAATCGCTGGAGCAGAACCACCCGGGCATCGCCGCGCGTGTCCTGGACGACCAGGGCAAGCTCCGCCGCTTCGTGAACGTGTACGTCAACGACGACGACGTGCGCTTCGAAGGCGGTCTGGAGACGGTGACCCCGGACGGCGCGGGCATCTCCATCATCCCGGCGGTCGCGGGCGGCTGCTGACGTGTAGTCGGCCTCTGCGGCCGACTCCGCAGCGTTACCGGAATTGCCCCCTCTGCGAGCTGAGCGGAGGGGGCAATTCTGCATGGTTGAGCGCGGTAGAGTTGGGAAGTCCCCTCCGCTGCCCGTGCCGACCGCATATGAGAATGCGCCCGCCCGCGACAAGATGCAGCCAAAGTGTTCCAACTCCTTGCGCCGTAAGTGGCCTTTGTCCGGCCCGACTTGCCCTGGAATCACATAAATTCCCCATATTCGGGCGTTCGGCGCTGCCCAGAATTCTCGTCCGATTGACCTGTTGCAGAGGGCAGTTGGGCAGATACATTCGGCCGCGGTCGACGCGTTCCGGCGCACGCACCCTCTCCTGTCGGAGGGTGAGTTCTGACCCGGGTCCGCGAAGTGCGGTCCTGTGCAGGGGCCAGTAATAGGGGAGTTAGGCATGGCTCAGGGCACCGTCAAGTGGTTCAACGCGGAGAAGGGGTACGGCTTCATCGCGGTCGACGGTGGTGCGGATGTTTTCGTCCACTACAGCGCGATCCAGATGGACGGGTACCGCACCCTCGAAGAGGGTCAGCGAGTTGAATTCGAGATCTCGCAGGGCCAGAAGGGGCCGCAGGCGGACATGGTCAAGCTCGCCGTCGGCTGAGCTCGGCGCGGTCGGCCAACGACACCACTCACGCACGAAGGGCCCGTACCCACCGGGGGGCGGGCCCTTCGTGCGTGCCCCCGCCCGTCGCGCCCCCCGGCACTCCGCGCGCCGTCGCCCGGCTTCCGGGTTGTCCGCAACCGCCGGGGGCGCTTGCACTCGGGGGGGTCGAGTGCTAATCATTGGCGTTAGCACTCTCCAGGTGAGAGTGACAGAACTTGGACCGGGCCGGTGAGGCCCGCAAGCTTGGTGGGGCAAGGAACCACCGGGCGCGCAGGCCGTCCGTCGCGGGCGCCACTCGGTCCGGAGAAATCCACCCCTGTCCGGGAGGACCACTTCACATGGCCAAGATCATCGCGTTCGACGAGGAGGCACGGCGCGGTCTCGAGCGCGGGATGAACCAGCTCGCCGACGCCGTCAAGGTCACCCTTGGCCCCAAGGGCCGCAACGTCGTCCTCGAGAAGAAGTGGGGCGCGCCCACGATCACCAACGATGGTGTTTCCATCGCCAAGGAGATCGAGCTCGAGGACCCGTACGAGAAGATCGGCGCCGAGCTGGTCAAGGAAGTCGCCAAGAAGACGGACGACGTCGCCGGCGACGGTACGACCACCGCCACCGTTCTCGCCCAGGCGCTCGTCCGTGAGGGCCTGCGCAACGTCGCCGCGGGTGCCAACCCGATGGCCCTCAAGCGAGGCATCGAGAAGGCCGTCGAGGCCGTCTCCGCCGCTCTGCTGGAGCAGGCCAAGGACGTGGAGACCAAGGAGCAGATCGCTTCGACGGCCTCCATCTCCGCCGCCGACACCCAGATCGGCGAGCTCATCGCCGAGGCGATGGACAAGGTCGGCAAGGAAGGCGTCATCACCGTCGAGGAGTCCCAGACCTTCGGTCTGGAGCTGGAGCTCACCGAGGGTATGCGCTTCGACAAGGGCTACATCTCGGCGTACTTCGCCACCGACATGGAGCGCATGGAGTCGTCCCTGGACGACCCGTACATCCTGATCGTCAACTCCAAGGTCAGCAACGTGAAGGACCTCCTTCCGCTGCTGGAGAAGGTCATGCAGTCCGGCAAGCCGCTGCTGATCATCGCCGAGGACGTCGAGGGCGAGGCCCTGTCGACCCTGGTCGTCAACAAGATCCGTGGCACCTTCAAGTCCGTCGCCGTCAAGGCCCCGGGCTTCGGTGACCGCCGCAAGGCCATGCTCGGCGACATCGCCATCCTCACCGGTGGCACCGTCATCTCCGAGGAGGTCGGTCTCAAGCTCGAGAACGCCGGCCTGGACCTGCTGGGCCGTGCCCGCAAGGTCGTCATCACCAAGGACGAGACGACGATCGTCGACGGCGCCGGTGACACCGACCAGGTTCAGGGTCGCGTCAACCAGATCCGTGCCGAGATCGAGAACTCCGACTCGGACTACGACCGCGAGAAGCTCCAGGAGCGCCTGGCGAAGCTGGCCGGCGGCGTGGCGGTCATCAAGGCCGGTGCCGCCACCGAGGTCGAGCTCAAGGAGCGCAAGCACCGCATCGAGGACGCCGTTCGCAACGCGAAGGCGGCCGTCGAGGAGGGCATTGTCGCCGGTGGTGGCGTCGCGCTGCTGCAGGCTTCCGCCGTCTTCGAGAAGCTGGAGCTCTCGGGTGACGAGGCGACCGGTGCCAACGCCGTCAAGCTGGCGCTGGAGGCCCCGCTCAAGCAGATCGCCGTCAACGGTGGTCTCGAGGGTGGCGTCGTCGTCGAGAAGGTGCGCAACCTGCCGATCGGTCACGGCCTGAACGCCGCGTCCGGCGAGTACGTCGACATGATCGCCGAGGGCATTCTCGACCCGGCGAAGGTCACGCGCTCCGCTCTGCAGAACGCCGCGTCGATCGCCGCGCTGTTCCTGACCACCGAGGCCGTCATCGCCGACAAGCCGGAGAAGGCCGCTGCGGCCGCTCCGGGCGGCATGCCGGGCGGTGACATGGACTTCTGATCCTGACGGATCGGTAGTTCGGTCGTACATCGGCCCCCTGGACCTGCACGGGTCCAGGGGGCCGATGCCATGTCCGCGGCGGCGCTGACGCTCCACGAAGTCCTCGATGGGCATGTCGGGGCGGTCGGCGATGCTGGGGGTCATGGCGTCGCCTCCTTCCCACCGGCGTGCCCCCGCTTTCGGTGCGGGTGAGGGTGCGGCCGAGCGCGGCGAGCAGGACGAACGCCCGTGAGCGGGTCGGCCGTTGCTGTTCCGGCGGTGCGTCGCCGCTGGTGAACGCCGCCCACCGGTCGTCGTCGCGCGGCGTGCGGGAGAAGGACGTACGCGTCACCCAGCGTGCGCCGCCCGAGCCGATGAGGTGCTCGCTGCCCCGGCGCAGATGCCCGGCCCGCTGGAGGTTGTTCAGCGCGGTCCGCAGCGCGCACTGCCCGTACGGCAGCACGGTGGCCAGCGTCTTCACGGAGATGTCGGCGCCGTCCGGCAGCCGGTCGACATGGGCGGCGAAAGCGGCCTCGCGCGGCGGAAGATGTGCGAAATCATACGCGGTACGGGGTTGTTGGTCGTGTGCAGACCGCTTGCCGTAGCCCGGATCGGCCATCGGGTGGGGCGGTACGTGCGGTGCGTGCGAGGCGGCACCAAACTGGCTCGAAGCCATTGGATCGCCTTCTTCGATCTTGGTGGTCAGACCCCTGTTCGGTGTTCCCGCACCGACGGGGGTCGTTCGTTCATCGGAACGCCAGAGCGTTCGCGCCGTGTGCGGCAAGCCGGTCACGAAAAGTGAACACCCCTGCTGGGGAGGGTGGGTGGGGTGGAGCCCTCCACCCATTCCTTGGAAAGGGCGCTCGGGCTCCGTGGCTTGAGCCCCGGGAAGCACACGGAGAAGGGGGCAGGGACCACACCGGGGTGCCCGTCGGCGACTTCCAGACGGTCCCCGCCGCTGCCGCCGCTGTACGTCGACTTCCGCCACGTGGCCACTTCGAGGCAGTCGCCGCCGCTCGCACCGCTGTACGAGGACTTGTGCCGGATCGTCGTGGTCAGGTCGTCGATCACGTTCTCCGGCGCCGTCGGCCGGTACGCGCGGAACACCGCTCGCGCGTACGCCTCCGTCTGCAGCAGACCGGGAGTCAGCTGAGATGCGTACTCCTCGATGGTCTTCGCGACGGCTTCCGCCTCCGCCGCCTCCGCGAAGTGATCCGGGTACTTCGACTTCTTCAGGGCGACGCAGTTCCGTACGAAAAATCCGTTCGCGCGCAGGATTTTTCGTCGAACTTCTGGGCCTGGTCCATCTGCATCCGGCGTGTACCGGACTCCAGTTGGCCGATGGACGAGCCACTGACGAAGAGCGGGAGACCGATTTCTTCCCGGGAGAGACCGGCTTTGTTCCTTCGGTGCCGGAGTTCGGCGCCGAGGGGGGCGCGCGGAGAGGAGGACGGGTCGAGTTTCTTGGGCCTCCGCATGACAACTCCCTGTGAAACACAGGCGGTTGTTGGTTCTTCGCCCTTTCCGGGCTAGCCGCGTGTTGGACACGCTGGGTGTGCATTGCGGTTACTGAGCGTGGAAGGTGTGCAGGATGACCACTACAGGGCGATGACGGGTTGCTGCCGGAAGAGTGGGGGAGGCGGAGGACGCGGTGGAGAAGTTGAGGCAAGAGCTGAAGGGCGTGGGGCTCACGCTGCCGTCGCTGCGGGTCGATCCGGTGTCGTGCGCAGGGAACGAGCCCGCGCCGCTGGTGGACCTCGGGCGGTGCACCGTCGATACGGCGCTGCGGCTGAGTGCTGTGCCGGCACGGACGGGCAACAGGGAGGCCGGTCATGACGAGTGAGGGGCTCGAACCGTGTACGCCGGAGCCCGGGTCGTTCGCGGTGGACTCCCGGGACGGGCGGGTGGGGCGCGTGATGGGGTGCGTCGGGCCGTACGTACAGCTGCGGCCGCCGGGCGGCGGTGCGGAGTGGGACTGCCCGCCGGAGGCTGTGCAGCCGGCGTCGCCCGGGGATGTGCTGCGGGCCAGGGTCAGGGAGGTCAACCGGGAGGGGAGGCTGCCCTGAGAAGCGTGAAGGGCGGCACCCGGTGCGGGTGCCGCCCTCCTTGCGTGACGGGATCAGGCGCGGGCAGGTTCCTGCGCCGGGTCCGTGGTCGGGGCGGCCGGGATGCCCGTCGCCGCGACCGTCGAAGCCGCCGGTTCCTGCGACACGTTGAACTCCGCCAGCAGGTCCTTGCTGAAGCCGAAGAAGTACGTGGCGACGAAGCCCGCCAGGTAGCCGACCAGCAGGCCGCCCGCGTAGATCGCGATCGTCGTGCCGAGGCCGTGGTTGCCGTCCAGGAGCGGGAACAGGGCCCAGCCGGACGGGCCGATCGCCGTCGAACCGACCGCGCTGCCCAACTGGTTGAAGAGGCCGACGAACGCGCCGCCGAACGCGCCGCCCACGCATGCCGTGACGAACGGGCGGCCGAGGGGGAGGCTGACGCCGTAGATCAGCGGTTCGCCGACGCCCAACAGGCCCGCCGGGAGAGCCGACTTGATCGTCCTGCGGATCGACTCGTTGCGCGGGAGGCGGAGGTAGACCGCAAGGGCCGCGCCCACCTGGCCCGCGCCCGCCATGGCGAGGATCGGGAGCAGGACCGTGTAGCCCTGCTGCTCGATCAGAGTGGTGTGGATCGGGATCAGCGCCTGGTGCAGGCCCAGCATCACCAGGGGAAGGAAGAACCCGCCGAGGATCAGCCCTGCGCCCGCACCACCGTTGGAGAGCAGCCAGTTGGCGAAGTCGCCGATGGCGGTGGAGACCTCGCCGGCCACGTACATCAGGCCGAAGATCGTCACCAGGCCGGAGACCAGCACCGTCAGCGTCGGGGTGACCAGGACGTCCAGCGCCTCCGGGACCCAGCGGCGGCACCACTTCTCCACGTACACCGCGAGGACGGCCGCGCCGAGCGCGCCCAGCACACCGCCCTGGCCCGGGGAGAGCTTCTGGCCGAACGCCTCGATGTTCGCGACGCCCGGGAAGACGATGATCGCGGCGACCGCACCGCCGAGGATCGGCGTGCCGCCGAACTCCTTCGCCGTGTTGTAGCCGACGAACACGGCGATCAGCGCCATGAAGCCGGACGCCATCGCGGCGAGGGCGGGGGTGACCGAGGTCAGCCAGCCCAGGTTCACCAGCAGGCCGTTGAGCCCGGCGATGATGCCGCAGCCGATGAGCGCCGGGATCAGCGGGACGAAGACATTCGCGATCTTCCGGAGGAAGAGCTTGAACGGGGTGGCGTTCTTCGCCTTCCGGGCCGCCTTGATCGCGGCGCCCTGGGCGGCGAGTTCGTCCGCGGTGGTGGTGGTGTGCGCGGGCACCGGTTCTGCTGCCCGGCCCTCCTCCACCAGCTGCTCGAACTCCGGGGTGACCCGGGCGACGGTGCCCGGGCCGAGGACGATCTGGTACGTGTCGTCCTCGACCACACCCATGACGGCGGGGAGCGCCTTCAGGGCCTCGTCGTCGACGAGCGAGCGGTCACGCAGACCCAGCCGGAGCCGGGTCATGCAGTGGACGACGGAGCTGACGTTCGAGGCGCCACCAACGAGCGGAAGGATCGCGGCGGCAGTGGCGCGGTTCTTGTCTTCTGTAGCCATGGTGCGTGGTGCCTTGCTGTGCGGGGGTGCGGAGCGGTGCCCCGGATGGGGTCAGGTGGTGCGGGGTGCGGCCGCGAGGGCGGCGCGGAGGTGGCCGTCGGACGCGGACAGGAGCGTGGCGGCGGTCGGACCGTCGACCTGGCCGAGGATGGCGAGGATCGCGTTCTTCACCTCGCCGTCGGTGGCGGCGAGCGCGGCTTCGATCTCCGTGTCGGAGGCGCCGGTGGCGAGGGAAACGATCCGGCGGGAGCGGGCGCGCAGCTTCTCGTTGGAGGCGCGGACGTCGACCATGAGGTTTCCGTACGTCTTGCCGAGTCGGATCATCGTGATCGTCGACAGCATGTTGAGGACGAGCTTCTGCGCCGTACCGGCCTTCAGGCGGGTCGAGCCGGTGAGGAGCTCCGGGCCGACGACGACCTCGATGGGGTGCTCGGCCGCGGCGCCGAGCGCCGAGTCCGCGTTGCAGGACAGGCCGATGGTCAGCGCCCCCTTGGCGCGGGCGTGTTCGACGGCTCCGATCGCGTACGGCGTACGGCCGGAGGCGGAGATGCCGACCACCGTGTCGTCCGGGGTGAGATCCAGTCCGTCGAGGTCGGCGGCGGCCAGCTCCTTGCTGTCCTCGGCGCCCTCGACTGCTGTGACCATCGCGGACGGGCCGCCCGCGATCAGACCGACCACCTCGGACGGGTCGGTGTTGAACGTGGGCGGGCACTCGCTGGCGTCCAGGACGCCGAGCCGGCCCGCGGTGCCCGCGCCCGCGTAGATCAGCCGGCCACCGCGGGCCATGCGTCCGGCGACCCCGTCGATCGCCGCGGAGATCTCGGGCAGCCGGGCGGCGACGGCGGAGGGGACGGACTGGTCCTCGCCGTTCATGATCCGGGCAATCTCCAGCGTGGCCAGCCGGTCGATCTCGGCGAGCTCGGGCCGGAACGCCTCGGTGGTGAGGGTGGCGAGTTCGGCGCGCAGCTCTCCGTACTCGGAGGGCTGATCGGGCGTCGCGGCGTTGGCGTCGGTGGTGGAGGTCATGGAGAGCGGCTCTGCTTTCTCGAACTCGTGGCTCGTACGGTTCAGCGGGTGCGGGGGGTGTGGCGGTGGGCCAGTGCCTCGTACGAGGCGGCGAGCGCCGGGGCTGCCGTCTCGTACGTCCGCTGGGCAACCCCTATGAACAGGCAGTCCACGACGAGGAGCTGGCTCGTCCGGCTCGACATGGCGGCGGGGCGCAGCTCGCTCTCGCGGGCGGTGGATGTGGTCAGCACGTGGTCCGCGTACTGCGTCACCGGGCCGTCGGGGCGGCCGGTGATCGCGATCGTCGTCGCGCCCCGGTCGAACGCCACCCGGAGCGGTTCGATCACGTCACCGGTGGAACCGGAGTGGGTGATCGCGATCGCCACATCGCCGGAGCGGAGCTGCACGGCGTTGGTGACAGCCAGGTGCGGGTCCATGTGCGCGTGCGCGATCAGGCCGATACGGAGCAGCTTCTGCCCCAGGTCCTGGGCGACGAGAGAGGAGGCGCCGACACCGTAGATGTCGATCCGGCGGGCGGTCGACGCGGCGGCGACGGCGGCACCGAGCTGTACCGTGTCGAGTCCGGCGGCCGTGTCCGCGAGGGTCTGCTGCTCGTCGAAGGCGAGCTTCGCGACCACGTCGGCGATCGGGTCGTCGACGGCTATGTCCGCCGTGACGGAGGGGGCGCGGCCGGACTGCTGGTGGGCGGCGAGCCCGGCGAGGGCGAGGCGCAGATCCCGGTAGCCGGGGTAGCCGAGGAGGCGGGCCGTGCGGACCACGGTCGCCTCGCTGGTGCCGGTGAGCTCGGCGAGACCGGTGACCGTCAGGGCGGCGCAGCCGGCCGGGTCACCGGCTACGGCCTCGGCGACCCGCTGCATGGAGCGCGTCATGGACGGCGCGAGCGTCCGCACCTTGGCCGCGAGTGCGGCCGGTGCGGGCGGCGCATCCCCGCTGAAACTTTCCTTCAGGTCATTGGTCACATTTGAAAGATATTTTCAACCCTGCGGTCCGTCAACCCCCTTTGGTCCCGACCTCTGACGGAACGGAGGACGGGACGGGTAACCGGACGCAGGACCTGTCCGCACTCGGGGTGACAATGGCTGCATGGAGCTGAACCGCCTGGAGCAGGCGCTGCACACCGCCCGCGCCCTGGTCATGGCCGATCTCGCCGCAGGCGGTGTCGCCGAGGCCGAGATCGTCTCGCTCGTCGAGGACGCGGTGACGCACCGGCGCTGGTGGGTCGAGCACTGGCCGGACGGCGTGGAATACGTCGTCGGCCTTGTCGCCCAGGACGTCCAGGACGCGCTGCTGGAGCGGTACGGCCGCTGGCCGCTCTGCCCCGTGTGCGACGCGGGCGACCCGCACGCCCTCGACGTCGAACCGGAGCTGGGCCCGGACCCGCGCTGGGTCTGCACCAAGGCGACCGTGATGGTGGCGCGCGTGGGCGCGCTGAGCGGAGTGCTGGGCCGGTGACGGTCTATATCGACCCGCCCGACTGGCCGGGCCACGGTCGGCTCTGGTCGCATCTGGTCAGCGACGTGTCCTTCGACGAACTGCACGCGTTCGCCGCCGCCATCGGCTGCCCGCCGCAGGCGTTCGAGCGGGACCACTACGACGTACCGGAAACGCGGTACGCGGACGCGGTGCGGGCCGGAGCCCGCGAGGTCGGCTCCAAGGAGCTCGTCCGCCGGCTCACGGAGGCGGGACTACGGCGCCCCAAGGGCCGCCGGGCGCCCGGCTGGGTGCCCGGCGGCTGAACCGACTGCCGAAGCCACCCCGCTCAGGCGGCGGAGGAGCTCCCCGCTTCCACGTCGACCGACGTCGGCGACGACATCGCGGCGGGCGACCCGGTCACCCGGCGCGACCTGCCTCCGCCGTGCAGTCGCAGCGAGAACACCACGGCGACCAGCGCCAGGACCGTCATCGCCGCGCCCGCCCAGGCCGTCGCCTCGAAGCCGAAGTCCGCGTCGATCACAGTGCCGCCCAACCAGGGGCCACCCGTGTTTCCCAGGTTGAAGGCGGCGGTCGTCGTCGCGCCCGCCAGGGTCGGGGCCGCGCCCGCGATGTTGAACATCCGGGCGTTCAGTGCCGGGGCCGTGTAGAACGCCGACAGGCCCAGCAGGAACGCGAGCCCGACCGCCGCGACCTGGTTCGAGGCGAACAGCGCCAGCGCGACCAGGAAGACCGTCGAGGCCGCGATACCGCTCATCAGCACCCCGAAGAGGTGCGCGTCCGCGACCCGGCCGCCGATCGTCGTACCGACCAGCGCCCCGATCCCGAACAGCGCGAGAACCGTCGGTACCCACCCCGAATCCAGCCCGGCGACATCCGTCAGCAACGGCGCCAGATAGCTGAACGCGCAGAAGACCCCGCCGGCCGCGAGCGCCGTGATCACGATCGACAGCCACACCTGCCGGTCGCGGTAGATGGACATCTCCCGCTTGAGCTGCGGCTTCTCCTCCGGGAGCGGGATGCGGGGGATGAGCGTCGCGACACCGACGAGCGCCACGGCGGACGCCGCGCCGACCGCCCAGAACGCCGACCGCCAGCCGAGGTTCTCACCGAGGAACGCCCCCAGCGGTACGCCGAGGACGTTCGCGATCGACAGCCCGCCGATCATCACGGCCATCGCTCTGGCACGCGCGTTCACCGGCACCGTCGCGATGGCGACCGCCGCTCCCACCGCCCAGAACCCGGCGCACGCGAAGGCGCTCACCACGCGGGAGGCGAAGAGCACCTCGTACGTCGGTGCGAGCGCACCCGCGACCTGCCCGAGGCCGAAGACCGAGATCAGTGTGATGAGGGTGGTGCGGCGCGGGAGCCGGAGCGTGGCCACGGCCAACAGGGGCGCGCCGATCACCATGCCGATGGCGAAGGCGGATATGAGGAGCCCGGCCCGGGGGATCGACACGTTCATGTCGTCGGCGATCGGTGGCAGCAGCCCCGAGAGCATGAACTCGCTCGTGCCGAGGGCGAAGACCGAGAGGCCCAGAATGTATACGGCCAGAGGCATGCGGGTACGGCGGCGAACGGCAGAGTCGGGCATGACAGCTGCCAACAGCGATCGTGACCGTTGCATTCCCGTATCGAGGTATCCCGTCTGCTGTCTCAACGGGTGAGCAGTTCCAGCTCCGTCAGCAGGTTCTGCCGGGCCCGCGGCTCCCACTCGGCGAACCCGTGCGGCGTACGGAACAGCCGCGGCAGTCCGAGCAGCTGCCGCAGGACGGCCGCACGCCCGCCCCGGAAGGCTTCGTCGGGGACGAAGCCGTACTCGTCCCGCACCTGCGCCGCGTACGCCGCGTACTCCTTCGGGGCGGCCGCCAGGATGGCCAGGTCCGCGTCGCACAGCACCTCGCCGTTGGTGTCGCCGTCCGCGGGGTCATGGGTGACGGTGAGCCGGACCAGCCGGGCGACCTCGGCGGTGACGGCGTCCGGGACACCGGCCTCGGGCAGGGCGCGCTCGGCGAGGGCGGCGCTGCGCTCCTCGTTCTCGGAACGGTCCGGGCGGTACACCGCGTCGTGGAACCAGGCGGCGAGGCGGACCGCGTCCGGGTCGTCGGCGTGCCCGGCGAGGGTGTCGATGCGGTCGAGGACCGCCGTCAGATGGGCGGTGGTGTGGTAGCGGCGCTGCGGTTCGGCCCAGCGGGCGAGCAGGTTGTCGGCGTACGGCAGCGGATCGGGGCCGGTCGCGTCGTCCCCTCGTGCGGCGACCAGGGCGTCGCTCCAGCGGGCGCGGAGCGCGTCCGCGGCGTCGGGGGAGGATCCGCTCTCGTGCGCGCTGTCGTCCGTCATACGCACGAGAGTAGATTCCCCCCGTCGTCCACGGCGAGCAGCGGGCGGGCCAGCCCTTGGGCGCGGGCACCGGCAACCGGCTCAAGCACTTCCGGTGGGTCCGTCCGGATCCAGGAGGACGCTGAGTTGGCTCCCGAGTTCCCGGAAGCCGAGCGCCCGCGCGACCTGGCGGGAGGCGGGAGGCCGGGCCCGCCACTGGGGCAGCAGACCTGCGGCGAGTGCGTGCGCCACCGCTGCGGAAGCCGTCTGCCGGGCCAGTCGGCGGCCTCGCCACTGCGGGTCGGTCAGCACACAGACATGCGCGGTCGCGACCGGCCAGGCGCGGTATCCCGCCGCGGCCACCACGTCCGTTCCCTCGCGCACGACGAACGCCGGAGAGGTGATCTCTTCCAAACCGCTCTCGTCCGCGTCCTCCGGTCCCGCCGACCGCACCAACTCACGAAGGCCGCGATGCCCAGGCGCGAGCTGCTCGACGGCGTGATGGGCCGGCGCGGGCCGGAAGCCGTCCCTCGCGACGTAGGCCAGCGTGGCCGGACCGAGTAGCTCGGTCACGGGCAGTACGGCCGTGACCGCTTCGGGCCGAGTGAGCGAACCGGCCGGCACCGCAGCCAGCACACGGCGCACCACCTGTGCAGCACCCCCGGTGGGCACAGTGGCGATGGCCGCGTCGCCCAGCATCACGATGCCGGCCCATGACGGTGGGCACAGACCTGAGCCGGGCGAAGTGACCACGGTCAAACCACCGGAGGGCGCGAACGACACCGGGACGGCGGCCAACGTCTCCCACAGACCACGAGCACGGATCAGCAGCGGATCGACAGGCATGACCCGATCCTGTCACCCCGAGATCGCCGGGCGCCCGGGAAATCAACCTCCGCAAGCACGGCACATCGGATGCTGAAGTGGTCCCGCGCTCACCGGAGAAACCCGTCTGTCAGTTCAAGGGACGGTTCCCGAATCCGCCGGACCGGTCAGTGGCCGGGCGGGGTGTCCAGGGCCAGTGCGGCGAAGGTGGCCAGCCAGTGGTCCGTGCTGAAGTCACCGGAGGAGACCGAGGGCAGGCCGACGGCGAGATGAGCCTCGGCCGAAGCGGTCAGAGCGGCGTGGGCGGGGCCCTCGCCCAGCGCGTCGCCGATCGTACGGAGGGCCGCTGCCCGGCTCAGGGTGAGGCCCAGGAGGTGACCGATCTGCGGGTCCGCGTGGTCGGAGATCACGGGCGGGGTGAGCAGCGGAGAGTCCGTCAGCCCCGGCAGGAACCCGGCCAGCCAGGTCCGGAACTCGGCGACGGGGAGCACCCGGCGCATCGCGTCCGCCTCGGTCAGGGCGGGGGAGAGGAAGTCCTGCCCGGACGGCTCCCAGTGGGCGGGGGCGTCGTGGTCCTCGGCGAACCAGGTGCGCAGCCGGTCCGTCACCGCGTCGAGGACCGGGCGGGACAGCCCGGCGCGCTCGCCCGCGTCCAGAACCATGCCCAGGCCGAAGGCGCTGTTGGGGTGGATCCCGTGCCGGATCGGGTAGGTCGCCTTGGGCAGCCAGACGGTGAGGAGTTCGCCGACCGTCTCCACGGCTGGGGCGAGGGCGTCGGCCCAGCGGTCTCCCTCGGGGGTGGCGAGCGCACGGCTTTCCGCCGCCAGCGCCACCAACCACGCCCAGCCGTAGGGGCGTTCGAAGTGCGGACGGTTGCGGAGATACGCCGCCTCGACGGCGAGGTTCTCCGGGGTGAGGTGGGAGTTCAGCACCTCGTGGACACGGGTGGTGACCGTGGCCGGGAGGTCGCCGGTGGCGGAGAAGCGGCGCAGCAGGCGGACGAGCAGCCAGTGCATGTGCACGGTGGAGTGCCAGTCGTACCCCCCGTAGAAGGCGGGGTGCAGGGTGCGGGGCGCGACCAGTTCCTCGGGGCCGGCGTACAGATGGGCCGGGGCGTTGGGGTATTCGCGTACGACATTGGCGAGGGCCAGTTCCGCGAAGGGGACGGCGTACGCGGCAGGGAGCGCGGGGGGCATCGGGGTCACTCCAGAGGGGTGGGTGAGCGGCTCGGGTCAAGGGGCGGCTCGGGGCGGGGCAGGGGTGGCGCGGGTCGGGGCGGCCCGGGTCAGAAGGCGAAGAGGGCCATGATCGCAACGTTGCAGACCAGCAGGGCCGCCGCCGTGGGGATCTGGGCCTTGATCGGTCCGTACTGGTCCTTGAGTTCGAGCAGAGCGGCGGGAACCAGGTTGAAGTTGGCGGCCATCGGGGTGACGAGGGTGCCGCAGAAGCCGCAGAGCATGCCGATCGCGAGGATCGCGGGCGCGTTGCCGTTCATCTGCTCGATGAGGACGGGCCAGCCGATCGCGGCGGTCATCACCGGGAACGCGGCGAAGGCATTGCCCATGACGATGGTGAACAGCGCCATGCCGCAGCAGTAGACGGCCACGGCCACGAACTTCTGGCCGTCCGGCAGCACCGCCTCGCTGATCCTTCCGACCTGCTCGCCGACGCCGGCGGACTGGAAGATCGAGCCGAGGACCGCGAGCAGCTGAGGCAGGATCAGCGCCCAGCCCATCGATTCGAGCATGTTGCGACCGGAGTGCAGTGGTACGGAGAGCCTCCGCTCGCGCAGCAGCACCATGCCCACGATCAGCGCGGCGATGGCGCCGACGCCGAGGCCGAGGATGGTCTCGTACCCCGGTTCGAGGACCGGTTCGCCACCGATCTTCCAGTTCTTCGCGAGCGTCGCACAGATCATCGCGACGACGGGGACGGTGAGGGCCGGAAGGAACAGCTTGTTGCCGAGGCGGGCGGCCGAGGCTGCGCGCTTCTCGCGGGAAGGAGTGTGTGATGCGCCCTTGCCGGTGAGACCGCAGCCGCCCAGGACGATCAGGATCAGGACGGCGACGCCCAGAGGTTCGGCGGGGAGGGACTTGTCGACGACTCCGGAGGAGTAGAAGAACGCGGCGCCCAGCAGTCCCCAGAAGCCGGCCGAGCCGAAGCGCTTGGGGTTGGTGCGGTCCCTGACCATCTGCGCGGCCATGACGAGGAACACCGCGCCGACCAGCCAGAAGAAGTACTCGGACTTGATCACTTGGCGTCCTCCGTCCGGAGCCCGGCGTGTGCCGTCATGTCGTTCTCGGCGGCGGCGACGGCGAGTTCGCGCTCCAGCTGCCGGTCCAGGTTGAGCAGGCGGGCCCCGTGGATCAGGAAGGCGCAGATCGCGGAGGGGATCGCCCACAGAGCCAGATGCAAGGGTTCGAGGTGCTGGTCGTACGTGGAGTTCACGAAGCCGGTGATCAGCAGGATCGATCCGATGGCGATGAAGCAGTCCTCACCGAAGAACACGCCGATGGTGTCGGCGCCGGACGCGTGCGAGCGGACCTTCTCGCGCAGCTTCTGCGGCAGCGGACGGCCCGCCTTGGCCTCGGCCGCGGCCTCGGCCATCGGGGCGATCAGCGGCCGCACACTCTGCGCGGGGCCGCCGATGCTGGTGAGGCCGACGGAGGCGGTGAGCTGACGGATCAGCAGGTAGAGCGCCAGGAAGCGGCCGGTGGTCAGCCTGCCCAGTTTGCCGATGAGAGTACGGGCCTGCTCCTGGAGTCCGTACCGCTCCAGAAGCCCGATGACGGGCAGGGTGATGACGAAGACGGTCACGGAGCGCGAGGAGGCGAAGCTGTTCCCGAATGTGGCCAGCACCTCCTGCGGGGAGAGCTTGCCGAGCAGCCCTGTGACGATGCCTGCGACACCCACTACGAGGAGGGGATTGCGGCGGGTGGCGAATCCGAGGATCACCACGAGCACGCCGAGGAGAACGATCACGCGTCGGCCTTCTTCCGCGCATGGACGTGCAGGCAGGCCTGCTCGGTCCTGATCAGACGGGGTAGTGCGCGAGACATTAAGCGATTGTTCAACAAACCCACAAGGGTGTGGGCTACATGGATCGAAATGTGCGTGGTGGGGGCGTGGTGTGCCCGGGCAGGCGGTGCGCGGTTCGTCCGATCCGGGCAATGGCTGACGCGAAATGCCCGTGATGTGCGGTTATGGCTGGAGGGAGGTCCGGCGCGTGGGGTGAGGGATGGGGTTCGGTGGATGGCGAGGATTGTGGAACATCCGATGCTTCGCACGGGCCGGCGCGGTGCGAAGCGCGGGGCCGTGCGGAGCGGGGTACCCGCGAGGCGGGCAGCCCGGGCAGGACTATCGCGTGGTCAGGCGCTCCGCGTACGCCTCCGCCAGCTGGCGCCGCGAGTCCTCCAGGTAGAAGGCCAGCATCCGCTCGGCGCCCGCCGCGTCGCCCTCGGCGAGCCTGTCCGCGATCTCCCTGTTCCGGGTGAGGTAGGGCTCGTGGAAGCGGCGCGGGTCGGCCATCACATGGAAGGCCAGCCGCAGTTCGGCGAGGACGTTGCGCATCAGCTCGTCCGTGCGGGGACTGTTCGCGAGACCGGCCAGGGCCTGATGGAAGCGGATGTTGGCGGTCGAGCAGACGGGCCAGTCGTCCGCCAGTGCCGCCTGCTCGCCCGTCGACACGGCGGCTTCGACGGCCGTCAGGTCGTACGGCGGTTCGCCCAGCGTCCGCAGGGCGGCGCACTCGACGAGCAGCCGGACCCGGTAGATGTCCACCAGGTCCTCGACGGCCAGGACGCGGACGAAGACACCCTTGTTGAGGCGGTGTTCCAGGAGGCGCTCGTGCGACAGCAGGCGGAACGCCTCGCGCAGGGTGTTCCGGGACACGGCGAGGGCGCCGCTGATGCTCTCCTCGGAGAGTCGGGTGCCCGGCGGGAAGTAGCCTTCGGTGATCCGGTCCCGCAGGACGGCGGCGACCCGCTCGGCGGTGCCGGACCGGGCCAGGGAGGCGCTGTCCGCCGCCAGTTCCGAGAGATCCGGAGAAGTCCGGCCGCCCGCAGTCCCCGCCATGCCCCGTCCCCTGCCTGTTGCCGTGCGCGTCGTCAGGTGCGCACTCTGTGCCCAGTGAACCGTACCGGCATCCCGCTCCCCGAGCCGGGTCTTGTCAGATTGTTGAACAATCGCTAGCGTGCGCTCGTGATGGATCTGACGAACCCGGCGAGTCCGACGAACCCGATGGATCTCAACGCGGATCTCGGCGAAGGGTTCGGGCACTGGACCCTCACCGATGACGACGCGCTGCTCGACTGCGTCACCAGCGCCAATGTGGCCTGCGGCTTCCACGCGGGCGACGCCTCCGTGATGCGGCGGGTCTGCGACACCGCGGCCGCCAGGGGCGTACGGATCGGCGCCCAGGTCGCCTACCGCGACCTGGCCGGCTTCGGGCGTCGCTCCATGGATGTGCCACCCGCCGAGCTCACCGCCGAGATCGCCTACCAGATCGGCGCCCTGCGGGTCTTCGCCGAAGCGGCCGGCTCCACGGTCGCGTACGTCAAACCGCACGGCGCCCTCTACAACCGCGCCGTCTGGGACGACGATCAGGCCGCGGCCGTGGTCGAGGGCGTCCGGCTGGCCGGCGGGGACCTGGCGGTCCTCGGGCTCCCCGGTTCGCGCCTGCTCGCCCACGCCGGGGCCGCGGGTCTCCCCGCCGTCGAGGAGGCCTTCGCCGACCGCGCGTACACCCCGCAGGGCACGCTGGTCCCGCGGAGCGAGCCCGGCGCCGTGGTGCACGACGAGGACGAAGTGGTACGCCGCAGTGTCGGGATGGCGGTGGGCCGGGGCGTCACCGGCGCGGACGGCAGCCGGATACCGGTCGCCGCACGCTCGCTGTGCGTCCACGGCGACACCCCGGGCGCGGCGGCGCTGGCGCGCAGGGTCAGAGCGGCGCTCGAAGAAGCGGGCGTGGCCGTGCGGGCTTTCGCATGAGCGTGGGCGCGGGTGCCGGCGCCGCTCGTGCGGTCACGGCCGAACGGGGCGCCCCCGCAGGGCAGTCGCGCGACGCGCATACGTCCCCCGACGCGAGCGCTCCGGACGGCATCCGCGTTCTTCCCGCCGGGGCCGGGGCACTGCTCGTCGAGTTGTCCTCCGGTGAGCACGCCGAGGCCTTCCACGCCGAGCTGCTGCGGCGTCGTGCACGCGGCGAGCTGCCCGCCGTACGCGAGATCGTTCCCGGTGCCCGGACCGTGCTGCTCGACGGCATCGCGGACCGCACCCCGGACGGCAGCGCGCGGCTCGCCCGGGAACTCGTCTCCTGGCGGATACCGCCGCTGCGGCGTGACACCGGGGAAGCCGTCGAGATCCCCGTCGTCTACGACGGCCCGGACCTCGCCGACGTCGCGGCGGCCTGGGGCGTCACCGCTGCCGACGTGCCCCGCATCCACGCCGGGACCGAATTCCGCGTGGCCTTCTGCGGGTTCGCCCCCGGCTTCGGCTACCTCACCGGTCTCCCCGAGCACCGGCACACGCCACGCCGTGCGACGCCGCGCACCAGGGTGCCGGCCGGTGCGCTGGCCCTCGCGGGGGCGTACACCGGGGTGTACCCGCGCCCGTCGCCCGGCGGCTGGCAGATCATCGGGCGGATGCCCGAGCCGGGCGAACTGTGGAACCCGGCCCGCGAACCGGCCGCCCTGCTGAGCCCCGGGGCGCGGGTGCGGTTCGTCGCGACGGAGGTGCGGCCATGACCGGTGCCATCGAGGTGGTCAGGGCCGGAGCCCTGACCACCGTTCAGGACGCGGGCCGTATCGGCTGGGCGCACCTCGGGGTGCCGCGCGCCGGGGCCCTGGACGCCCCCTCCCGCCGCCTCGCCAACCGGCTGGCCGGAAACCCCGCGGACGCGGCACTGCTGGAGACGACCGCCACCGGCTGCGCGGTCCGCCCGGACCGGCCCGCGGTCGTCGTCGTCGGCGGTGCGCCCTGCCGGGTCACGGTCGACGGGCGGCCCGTGGCCTGGGGGACTCCCGTGCACGTACCGGCGGGCGCGGTGCTGGACGCCGGCCCCGCGGTGCAGGGGCTGCGCAGCTATCTGGCGTTCGGGGGCGGCCTGTTGCCGGAACCGGTGCTGGGCAGCAGGTCCGCGGACCTGCTCTCCGGGCTCGGCCCGGCCCCCCTGCGTGACGGGGACGTACTGCCGCTGGGACACGGGCCGTCGAGGCCCGCGGCCTCCGACGCCGTGCCCTGGCCGGGTGCGCCCGCCGAACTCGTACTCCCCGTACGCCTCGGTCCCCGCCACACCTGGTTCACGGATGAGGCGCTGCGCACGCTCACCACGGCCACGTACCGGGTCTCGCCGCAGAGCAACCGGATCGGCCTGCGCACGGAGGGCCCGGCCCTGGCGCGCACCCACGAGGGCGAACTGCCCAGCGAGGGGATGGTGCTCGGCGCCGTTCAGGTGCCGCCGGACGGCCGCCCGGTGGTGTTCCTCAACGACCATCCGACGACCGGGGGCTACCCGGTCGTCGGCGTCGTGCACGAGACCGCACTCGCGGGGGCGGCACAGGCGGTGCCGGGAACCCGGGTGCGGTTCGTGAGCGCGGGCTGAGGGCCTGCCCCCGTCGGGGTGGGCGGCTTCCTACGCCGCCGCCCTGAACCCGCGCAGCCGCAGCGAGTTGCCGACCACGAAGACCGACGAGAACGCCATCGCGGCGCCCGCGATCATCGGGTTGAGCAGTCCGGCCGCGGCGAGCGGCAGGGCGGCCACGTTGTAGGCGAAGGCCCAGAACAGGTTCGTACGGATGGTGCCCAGCGTCCTGCGGGAGAGGCGGATGGCGTCCGCCGCGGCCCGCAGATCCCCGCGTACCAGCGTCAGGTCGCCGGCCTCGATCGCGGCGTCCGTACCCGTACCCATCGCCAGGCCCAGATCGGCCTGGGCGAGAGCGGCCGCGTCGTTGACGCCGTCACCGACCATGGCGACCGAACGGCCCTGGGACTGGAGTTCCTTGACGACGTCGACCTTGTCCTCCGGCATGACCTCCGCGTACACCTTCTCGATCCCGACCTCGGCCGCGACCGCCTCGGCCACCGCCCGGTTGTCACCGGTGAGCAGGATCGGGGTCAGCCCCAGGGCCCGCAGCCGCCGAATGGCCTCCGCACTGGTGTCCTTCACCGCGTCGGCGACCTCGAGGACCGCCCGTGCCTCGCCGTCCCAGGCGACCGCGATGGCCGTCCGGCCGGCGGCCTCCGCCGCGGCCTTCTGCCGGGCCAGCTCCACCGGCAGGTGGATCTCCCACTCGGCGAGCAGCTGCTCACGGCCGACGAGGACGGCGTGCCCCTCGACGACACCCTGCACGCCGAGCCCCGCGATGTTGGCGAAGTCCTCGGGGGTGGGCAGGGCGGCGCCGGTGCGCTCGGCGGCTCCGGCAGCGACGGCCTGGGCGATGGGGTGTTCCGATGAGTGCTCCAGGGCGCCCGCGAGCCGCAGCACATCGCGCTCGTCCGTACCGTCCGCCGTGTGCACGTCCAGCAGCGTCATCCGGCCGGTGGTGACCGTGCCGGTCTTGTCCAGGACGATCGTGTCGACGCGACGCGTGGTCTCCAGAACTTCCGGGCCCTTGATCAGGATGCCGAGCTGTGCGCCGCGTCCGGTCCCCACCATGAGGGCGGTCGGAGTGGCGAGGCCCAGCGCGCACGGGCAGGCGATGATCAGTACGGCGACGGCGGCCGTGAACGCGGCCGTCAGACCCGCCCCGTTGCCCAGCCAGAACCCCAGCGTGCCGAGCGCGAGCGCGATGACCACGGGCACGAAGACCGCGGAGATCCGGTCGGCCAGTCGCTGCGCCGCCGCCTTGCCGTTCTGTGCGTCCTCGACGAGCTTCGCCATCCGGGACAGTTGGGTGTCGGCGCCGACCCGTGTCGCCTCGACGACGAGCCGGCCGCCCGCGTTGAGCGTGGCACCGGTGACGGAGTCCCCGACCCCGACCTCGACCGGCACGGACTCGCCGGTGAGCATCGAAGCGTCCACCGCCGAGGCGCCCTCGACGACCGTGCCGTCGGTGGCGATCTTCTCGCCGGGGCGGACCAGGAACCGGTCCCCGACCTGCAGTTCCGCGGTCGGGACGGTCACCTCACGGCCGCCCCGCACCACGGTGACCTCCTTGGCGCCCAGCTCCAGCAGCGCCTTGAGCGCGGCGCCCGCCTTCCGCTTGGAACGGGCCTCGAAGAAGCGCCCGGCCAGGATGAACGCGGTGACTCCGGCCGCCGCCTCCAGATAGATGTTCCCGGCGCCGTCGCTGCGGCCGATGGTCAGCTCGAAGGGGTGCGTCATGCCCGTCATCCCCGCCGTGCCGAAGAACAGCGCCCACAACGACCAGAGGAACGCGGCCGACGTACCGAGCGAGATCAGCGTGTCCATCGTCGCCGCACCGTGCCGGGCATTGGTCCAGGCGGCGCGGTGGAACGGCCAGGCGGCATACGTGACGACCGGGGCCGCCAGGGTCAGCGACAGCCACTGCCAGTAGTCGAACTGGAGCGCCGGGATCATCGCCATCGCGATCACGGGGACGGCGAGCGCCACGGCGGTGAGCAGCCGCTGCCGCAGCGGACGGAGCTCATCGGCCTCCGCTTCGGCTTCCGACGGTGTGCCTTCCCCGGCAGTTACCGGAGGTGCGGGCTCCTGTGCGGTGTAGCCGGTCTTCTCGACCGTGGCGATCAGGTCCTGTACGGAGATGTCCTCGCCCCGGTAGCTGACCTTGGCCTTCTCCGTGGCGTAGTTGACGGTGGCGGTGACGCCGTCCATCCGGTTCAGCTTCTTCTCGATGCGGGCCGCGCACGATGCGCAGGTCATGCCGCCGATGGCGAGTTCGACCTCTGCGGTGGTGTCGGTGCCGGTTGCGGCGGTGGGCGCGGACACGGTTTCCTCCCGGACGTAGACGGATGCTGCATACCCCTAGGGGGTATCTAATCCTGATCCATGTATACCCCCCACCCCTATGAAACGCAAGGGTGGATCCGGGATCGAGAGATGGATCATGTGCGTCCGATTGCCGGGTACCGCTCCGACTTCGCGTATCTTCGCGTTCGCACCGAGGCTTCGTCTTGGCGCGACTGACCCGTAGGCTGGCCATTGGACTAGACCTGTAGCTGCTTACTGGAGGAATGGGGTCCCATGAGCAACCGTGCAGTCCTGGAGGTGATCGCTCTCGACGCGGAGGACGCGGTCGCTGCCCAGGCGGGTGGTGCAGACCGGCTGGAGCTGGTCACCGACATGGCGTCGGACGGCCTGACCCCGTCCTGTGCGACCTTCGCGGAGATCCGTGCCGCGGTCGACATTCCGCTGCGTGTGATGCTCAGGGTGGCGGACGGATTCGCGGCCGGTGACATCGATGTTCTCGTACGCAAGGCGCGCGAGCTGCGGGCCGAGGGTGCTGATGAATTCGTCCTCGGCTTCCTGGACGCGGCGGGCCACGCGGACCTCGTCGCCGTCGAACGGCTCGTCGCCGAGCTGGACGGCTGCCGCTGGACGTTCCACCGCGCGATCGACCGCGCCACCGACCGGGACACCCTGCGCAAACAGCTGGCAGATCTGCCGGGCCTCGACACGTACCTCACGGCGGGATCGGCGCGCGGCGTCGACGACGGCATCCCGACGCTGCTCGCCGAGGCGGCCCACAAGGGTGAGCCCGGGTACGAGCCGCAGATCCTGGTGGGAGGCGGACTCCGGCTCGAACACCTGCCCCAGCTGCTGGTCGCGGGCATCGACGCGGTGCACATCGGGGGTGCGGCCCGCCCGAAGGGCTGGGCGGCGCCGGTGGACGCGACGGCGGTACGGGAGTGGCGGGCGCGGCTCGACGGGTAGGCGGCTCACCGGGGTGACCGGTTCCGTCGGCAACCTCCCCCATGCCCTTGCGGCCATGGGGGAGATCGACGACAAAGCGGCCACCGGACGTCCCCGGTCACCGTCGCTCAGCCCCCGAGCGCCTCCGGCAGCCCCGTCGCATGCACCACCGTCAGCCCCGACACCGCACGGGTCAGCGCCACGTACAGCCGGCGCAGACCCGTGCGTTCGTCCGGCTCGCCGTCGACCACCGCCGCCGGCTCGTCCAGCACCACGTAGTCGTACTCCAGGCCCTTCGCCAGCGACGCCGGGACCAGCGTCAACCGCGACTCGGCCGTCGTCTCCTCGCCCGGCGACAGATACGCGTGACCCGCCGCCGTCAGCGCCTCCGCCAGCACCGGGATCCGCGCGTCCGCCGCGATCAGCCCGATCGATCCCTCCTGCGCCAGCGACTCCTCGCAGGCCGCGAGCACCGCCGCGTCCAGTCCGGCCACGTCGGGCACCTCCCGTACCGTCAGCGAACCCGGCGACTCACGCACCGACTCCACCGCCGCGAGACCCGGCGAGATGACCGGCAGCAGCCGTGACGCGTACGCGATGACCTCCCGCGGGACACGGAAGCCCGCCGTCAGCTCCTCCACCACGGCGTCCTCCTTGCCCAGGTGGTGCAGCGCCTGCGCCCAGCTCTCCGTCGACCACGGCGTCGTCCCCTGCGCCAGGTCGCCGAGCACCGTCGCCGAACCCGTCGTGCACCGCCGCCCCACCGCCCGGTACTGCATCGGCGACAGGTCCTGCGCCTCGTCGAGGACGACATGGCCGAGCGAGTGCGTACGGGCCACCAGATCGCTCGCCTCGTCGATCAGCACCGCGTCCGCCGCCGACCACTTCGCCGATTTCACGCTGCGGGCCGGCTTCGTCCACAGGATCGTCTTCTGCTCGTCCTCGGTGAGCAGTCCGTCCGCGTGCGCGGCCAGGAAATCCGGGTCGGAGAGCAGTCGCAGCACCAGCTTCGTCGGATCGACCGCGGGCCAGATCGCCTTCACGGCCGCCTTGACCGCCGGAGTACGGGCCACCGCGTTCTGCACCCGGTCGTCGGGCGCCTCGCCGGCCTCCTCCATCCGGACGAGGACGGCGTGCGCGATCCGCTGCGGGAGCGCCTCGTGCGCCGCGCCGTACCGCATGTCGCGGGCCAGCAACTCGGTGACCATCTCCTCCAGTTCGTACGCGGGCACCCGCCACCGCCGCGAACCGCGCACCACCATCACCGGCTCCGTCGGCACCGTCACATGCGAACGGATCGCCCGCCGCAGCACCTCGGCCATCCGGGCGTCACCCTTGACGACGGCCGCCTCCGCCGCGTCCGATCCCCGCACCTCGACGTGCGCCGCCACCAGATCGTCGACGGTCGCCTGCTTCACCTCCAGCTCACCGAGGGCCGGGAGCACCTGCTCGATGTAGTGGAGGAACGACCGGTTCGGCCCGATCACCAGCGTGCCGGTGCGGGCGAGACGCTCACGGTGCGCGTACAGCAGATAGGCGACACGGTGCAGACCGACGGCGGTCTTACCCGTACCGGGGCCTCCCTGGACGCAGACCGTCCCGCCCAGCCCGCTACGGACGATCTCGTCCTGCTCCGGCTGGATCGTCGCCACGATGTCGCGCATCGGACCCACGCGCGGCCGCTCGATCTCCGCCTGGAGCAGCTTGCTGGTCTGCGCGGCCTCAGTGGGGTCGGTGAGGTGCTCGTCCTCGTACGCGGTCAGTTCGCCACCGGTGTAGCCGAAACGGCGCCGCTGCCCGACGTCCTGCGGGTCCTTCCTCGAAGCCCGGTAGAACGGCTGCGAGACGGGCGCACGCCAGTCGATGACCATCGGGTCGCCGTCGGCGTCGTGGACGTGGCGGCGTCCGATGTAGAACTGTTCTCCCTCCGCGCCCTCGGCCCGATCCGCACCGACCCGGTGCAGATAGTCCAGGCGGCCGAAGAAGAGCGGGGTGTGCGACAGATCGGCGAGGGCCTTGATGCGTTCGTCGATCTGGGCCTGCAGGACGGCGGCGTTCACCCAGTTCGCGGTGACATCGCGGATGTCGAGGGCCTGGGCGTCCTCGCGCATGGCTCGCAGCGCGGCGCGGGACGCGGCGAGATGGGCGCGCTCGCGAGCCAGCGCATCGGTGGTGGTCGTGACGGCTTCGTGTTCGTGCGCGGGCACGGTGTTGCCTCCGGCTTTTCGACGCAGGACAGCGGACCGCAGCTCGCACCCGGTCACGTGCCGGGGACGATGCGGTCCGCTAGGGATCGATCACGGGGTGCGCACGCTGGTGCGCGTGCGGCTGTCGGCCGGTTTCCGTCCGGTCGGCGGCGCTCCCCCGGCTGCCGGCGAAGAGCCGGTACCACGGTGCGGGAGGCGGGCAGACCGGCGATTGTATCGACCGCGACCGGTGGGGTCGAATGAATTGGGCCGCCGGGCCCGCCCCTCCTCCACCCCCCGGATCACCCCGTAGGGGACGGCATCCGACCGGAGACCCATGCGAAGCCCACCGGGATTCCGTCCGCGAGCCGATGCCTTTGCGGAACGGGCGCAGGACCATGGACTGCATGAGCACCGTCAGTCTGAACCCACACGGGACCGGCCCCGCGCACGGCGCGACCGCGTCCACCGGTCACCCGCCCACCCACCACATCGGCGATGCCGTGCGCGCCGTCAAGGTCTTCGCCCGCGCCGCGTTCGACGTGGCCGTCCTCGGCGAGTACGCGGAGGAGGCCGGCGTCCTCCGCCGCGACCACCGGGAACAGCACGACCACCGAGTACGCCGCGAACACTGAGTACCGCACGGCCCCTGAGTACGCGCGACTGCCGCGGTATGAGTAGCCGACCGGAGGTGGCGGGTCCCCGTCCCGCGGTTGAGTGGCCGCATGGAGAACAGCCGCTGCAACGCCTTCGCAGCCCCGACCGCCACCGCGCCGGCCGTCGGCGCACCTCTGCTGCCTCGGGTGATGCCTCCGGCCCCCGTCGCGCAGAGCACCACCGCCTGGGTCGCCCCCACGATCGCCACGGTGCTGGCCGCGATCCTCACCTTCATCGGCGTGCTCACCCTGGGCTTCGCCGTGATGGCCACGGACAGCTGCGGCCCCGACAACTGCTCGTCGGACATCACGGTCCCACTGGGCCTCATGGGCTACGGGCTCTACGCGTCGCCGTTCGTCACGCCCGTCGCCCTGGTCACCGCGTGGGCGCTGCCGTGGCGACCCCGCTGGGCCGCCGCCCGCCGGTGGGCGGCGGCCGTCGCGGTGCTGCCGGGCCTGACGATGGTCACCGGGCTTTTCCTGCTCCTGACCCTCGGAGGCTGACCGGGCGGGACCGCTCGGTTCAGTTCTCCGTCAGCAGTTCGTCCGCGTCCACGATCCGGTACGCGTACCCCTGCTCGGCCAGGAACCGCTGGCGGTGCGCCGCGAAGTCCTGGTCGATCGTGTCGCGGGCGACCACCGAGTAGAACCGGGCCTCGTGCCCGTCCGCCTTCGGCCGCAGCACCCGGCCGAGTCGCTGCGCCTCCTCCTGCCGCGAGCCGAACGTGCCCGACACCTGAATGGCGACGGTCGCCTCCGGCAGGTCGATCGAGAAGTTCGCGACCTTCGACACGACAAGGACGTTGAGCTCGCCCTCACGGAACGCGTCGAAGAGCTTCTCGCGCTGCGCGTTGCTGGTCTCGCCCTTGATGACCGGGGCGCCCAGATGCTCACCCAGCTCGTCGAGCTGGTCGATGTACTGCCCGATGACGAGAGTCTGCTCGCCCCGGTGCCTGCGCACCAGCGCCTCCGTCACCTTCCGCTTCGTCGCGGTCGTCGCGCAGAACCGGTACTTCTCCTCCGCCTCGGCGGTCGCGTACGCCAGCCGCTCCGAGTCCGTCAGATTGACTCGCACCTCGACACAGTCGGCGGGCGCGATGTAGCCCTGCGCCTCGATCTCCTTCCACGGCGCGTCGAACCTCTTGGGGCCGATCAGCGAGAAGACGTCCGACTCGCGTCCGTCCTCGCGCACCAGCGTCGCGGTGAGACCGAGCCGCCGACGCGCCTGCAGGTCGGCGGTGAACTTGAAGACGGGCGCGGGCAGCAGATGCACCTCGTCGTAGATCACCAGACCCCAGTCGCGGGAGTCGAACAGCTCCAGGTGCGGGTAGATGCCCTTGCGACGGGTCGTCAGCACCTGGTAGGTGGCGATGGTGACCGGCCGGATCTCCTTGCGCGTACCGCTGTACTCGCCGATCTCGTCCTCGGTCAGCGAGGTCCGCTTCACCAGCTCGTGCTTCCACTGCCGGGCCGAGACGGTGTTCGTCACCAGAATCAGCGTGGTCGCCTTGGCCTCCGCCATCGCACCGGCCCCGACCAGCGTCTTCCCCGCACCACACGGCAGTACGACCACTCCGGAGCCGCCGTGCCAGAACCCTTGGACGGCCTGCTTCTGGTACGGACGCAGTGCCCAGCCGTCCTCGGCCAGCTCGATCGGGTGGGCCTCGCCGTCCACGTACCCGGCGAGGTCTTCTGCGGGCCAGCCCAGCTTCAGCAGCGTCTGCTTGATCTGCCCGCGCTCGGACGGGTGCACCGCCACGGTGTCCGGGTCGATCCGCGCCCCGACCAGCGGCTGGACCTTCTTCGACCGGAGGATCTCCTCCAGCACCGGTCGGTCGGTGGAGGTCAGCACCAACCCGTGGACGGGGTTCTTGGAGAGCGTGAGGCGGCCGTACCGGGCCATCGTCTCGGCGATGTCGACGAGCAGCGCGTGCGGCACCGGGTAGCGGGAGTACTGCACGAGGGCGTCGACGACCTGCTCGGCGTCGTGCCCGGCGGCGCGCGCGTTCCACAGTCCGAGCGGCGTCAGCCGGTAGGTGTGGATGTGCTCGGGTGCACGCTCCAGCTCCGCGAACGGGGCGATCGCACGACGGCAGGCGTCGGCCTGCTCGTGGTCGACTTCCAGGAGCAGTGTCTTGTCGCTCTGGACGATGAGGGGTCCGGTCACGCGTCTCGGCCCTTTCTACGGGGGGTGGCCGCCCGTGCGGCCAAACGTCCAGTGTGCCGCATGCGGGGCAGGTGGTGCGTCGGTGTCGGCCGGTGGGACGTTCGGCCATCCGCCCGCCGCGCGGGCGGGGGACGTGGCATGGTCCGTGCGTGACTGATGCCGCTGCCGGGGACACACCCCCGGAACGAACCGCTCCCGCGCGTCCGGACGACCGCATACCGTCCGCGCTGCGCTTCTCCACCGAACTCGTCGCCTGGGTCGCCACCCCCTGGGTGTTGGCCGGCCACTCATGGCTGCTTGCCGCCCTGTCGCTGGTGGTGCTGATCGGCCTGCCGGCCGTTCTGTCCACCCCGGGCGACAAGAACAGTGTGCTCGTCGCCGTGCCGGGCTGGGCCACGATCCTGATGGTGCTGGCCGAGCTGGGTGCTGCTGTCGTCTCGTCGTGGCTGCTGTGGCCGGTGTGGGCGGCCGTTCCGGTGACGCTGCTCGCGGCGACCGCCGTGGTCACCGAGCAGCCGCGGTGGCGGTGGCTCGTCTCGCTGGACTGAGCTCAGAGCTGTCAGGCGTCTTCGGAGTCGGCCAGTTCCGCGACGCCCGTCACCCGGTGCAGCGGGTACGTGCGGATCTCGTCCGCCGTGTGGTCGTACGCCGTCACGAAGCCGCCCTCGACCCGCACCGGAGCGATGACGCGCTGGCTGGCCGCGCCGTCCGCATTGACGTAGCCGATCCAGATCGCCGAGCCCGTCATGGCCGCCGCCTGGACGGTCGCGAGAGTCTCGGCAGAGGTCGTACGAGGCAGTGAACCGGCCGGGGCCGCGGGGGCCTGGGAGGCGTCCTTGCGGACGACGGTGGCGGCCGTGTCCCCGGCGCGGATCGCCCGTACCGCCGCGCCCAGCAGCGTTCCGTCGGGGAGCGGCGGGCCCTCGGGGACCGGCACGGGGGGTGTACGGGGAGGGGTGCGGCGGGTGCCCGCGCGGGTGATCAGGACATCGCCCTCGGCGGACTCGGCGGCGGGCGCGTACCCCATCTCGCGCAGCCCTTCGAGCAGGGACGCCGGGTCGATCTGGGCGGCCAGCGCCGTCGGGGCGAGGCGGCGCAGGCGCAGGGTGGCCGAGCGTTTGTCGGCGAGGATCTCGCCCAGCACGGCCTCGTCGTCGCAGCGTACGTACGCGGACGCGGCACCGATCCGCAGATGGCCGTGGCGGCGGGCGACGTCGTCGATGAGGTAGCTGAGCGGCTGCGGGACCGGGGTGCGGCTGTGCGCGGCGAGGAACGCGTGCAGATCGGCCGCGGACTGCCCGGCGTCCAGCGCGCGGCGTACGGAGCCGGGCGTGAACCGGTAGACGGTCGCGCCGCCCTTCGACTCGATGTCGGCGAGGACGGACAGCGTGTCCGCGAGGGGGCGCTCCAGCGGGCCCGGCGCGACGGCCGTCAGGTCGGCCTGCAGCAGGACGTGGTCGAGAGACTCCGGGATGAGCGGGGCGAGCAGCGCGGCCGCCTCGGCCGGCCCGGATTCGAGCAGGGCGCGGGACTGGGAGGAGAGTGCGCCGCGGCCGGTGATGCCGAGGAGTTCGGACTCGTTCAGTGTCCACAGGGCGATCCGGGACCGGAGGTCGGTGGTGTCCCCGGCGGAGGCGGAGGAGCCGCGCAGCGGCCGTTCCCAGCGGAGCCGGGCGAGCAGCGTCTCCGGGTCCGGTGCGGTGCCGGGGTCCAGGGAGGCGAGCAGGGCCAGGATGCGGTGGCGTACCTCGGGAGCGGCCGAGCGGTCCAGTTCGGGGCCGAGCGCGGACAGGGCCCGGCCCTTGGCGTCCTGGCCGCCGACGAGACCGGCGGTGCGAGTGGCGGCGAGCCAGGCGGTCGCGAGACGCACCCAGCGCTCCTGGGCGGGGAGTTCGGTCCAGTCGTCGTATGCGGGCGTCGGCGCGTACCGCTCGTCGGCCTCGCCGTCGGAGGCCAGCAGTCCGGCCGCGTAGGCGAGTTCGAGCCAGAACGCGGCGATCGGCTCCGACACGTCGAGGACGGACGCGGTCCGCTTCAGCTCGCGGACGCTGAGGCCGCCGGCCCGGAGCATGGCGGGGCCGCCGGCGTTCCAGCTCGTCAGAAGTTCCTCGACGGTGGACACCGCCAGGTACGCCTGGCCTGCGGCCGCACTGTCCACAGCCTGGGGATCACGGGTCGCGGCCGCCGCGACGGCGGGCGGCAGCGGCTCCGGTACGCGGTGGGCGCGCCCGGCCCGCAGATGCAGCGCCGCCTCGCGCGGCAGGACGACGGTGCGCGTCGACACGGGCAGCAACAGCCCACGGTCGCGCAGCCACTTCACGGGCGGGGTCGGGTTCGGGGTCACTTCCCCGTACGGCGGACCCCACACCAGCCGGTCCAGCACGGCGAGCGCCTCCATCGGCGCGGTGTCCAGCAACTCGCCCATCCTGGTCCGGTCGGTGAACAGCGCGGCCAGCGCGGTCACGGCCGAGACCGGGTCGTGCGTGGCGGGCAGCCCGGCCGCCGCCAGGATCTCCTGCAGCCGGCCCGGCGACATGCCGGCCGTGGCCTCGGCGACGGTCGGCCCGAGACCGGTGGGGGAGGGGTGCTGCGGGGACGGTGCGAGAAGTTCGCGCGCGGTACGGACCAGCCGCAGCCGGTCGTCCTCGCCCCAGACCAGGGCCTGTTCGCGCAGGGTCGCGAGGGCTCCGGGCGCCGCGTCCCGGATCGTCGCACCCGCGTCGTCGCGCTGCGTGCCGTCGTCCTGGCCGTCGCCCGTGAGGAGGGCGAGAAGCGTGTCGTACGAGGCCGGGTCGGGTGCGACCGCGAGCGCCTCCGCGGTCTGCAGGGCGAACCGGTCGAGGTGCTCCAGCGCGCGCACGACAGAGGCACGGGTGCCGGCTCTCGTCGCCAGCTGGGTGATGTCGTTCGGCACGGGAGACAGGAGGTCGGGACGGGCACGCAGCAGCCCGGCCAACGACTCGTCGTCCCGGGCGCGCAGCGCTTCGGCGAGCGTCCGCGGTGGTGTGGTCATCCCCATCCGTCCCACGGTAGTCGCTCCGGACAGGCCCGAGGGCGCTACCGTCGGTGCAGGGCGGCCGGAGGGGAACCATCGCGTGGGGATCGAGAGCGACCAGCTCGTCTACGACTATCTGAGCCGGGTCGGAGACCTGGCCCAGCAGCAACAGCTGTCCTCGGGCGCCCGGATGAGGCTCGTGGCGACGCTGCGCACCGAGATCGACCGGCAGCGCGGAAGCCAAGGCACGGACACGCCGGCGGCGGTGCGGCGCATCATCGGGAAGCTCGGCACACCGGACGAACTGGTGGCCGCGGCGGCGAGGTCGGGGGACGGGACCGTGATGCTGCCGGAGGCGACGAAGGACGGGAAACGGGGCGATCCGGAGCCGCAGGGGATTCCACGGCCGCGGAGAGGGACCTTCCGGAAAGAGAGTTTGCGCAAGGGCGCGTCGGAGGGCGACCCGGGGGCGCGTGAAGCGCCTGAGGGTTCTGGGGCCTCTGCGGCTTCTGCTGCTTCGAGGGGGGATGGGCCGTTGCCGCCGCACATGGCGGGGACGGATGAGCTCGGAGCGTCCGGGAGCGAACCCGACTGGTGGCGTATCGAGCCGGGGCCGTTCGGGGACGGGGTGCGGGTGCCGGGGTTCACCGGTGGGGTGGAGATCCCGGACCTTCTGAAACCGCCGACGCCCGCGGAGGAACCGGAAGCGGCTGCCGAGGGCGAGGCGGAGGAGGACGGGAACGGTTCCGCTGAGGACGGCGGGAGCGAGGGTGCGCGGAGGCGCCGGCGGCCGCGGATCCGACGGCGTGCGCCACGGGAGAGTGCGGGGTTCCGGTTCGCCCACCCGCTGCTGCTGCTCGCCGCCGGGTTGCTGGTCACCGGTGCGGTGACGGGATCCCTGCTGGCACTCGCGGGCGGCTGGCTGATCGCGTACAGCTCGCGCACGCTCTCCCGCACGGAGGCGAAGCTGGCCGCGATGGGGCTGCCCGGAGCGGCCGTGGCCGGCGGCCTGGTCTGGCTGTGGGGACGGATGGACGGGCGCTGGGGCGAGCCGATTCCGGAGGACGGGATGGGGGATGCGCTGACCGGGGTGTGGCCGGTGGTGGTGCGGGCGGCTGCGGTGGCCTCGGCGGTGTTCCTGGTGTGGCGGGCGGGGAAGCGGGTGGGGTAGGCGGCGGGGCGTTGCGTGGTGCGGTGCCCCGGTCCGGGGCGGGGGTTTTGTCCTCAATCGCCGGACGGGCTTGATGGGTGTGTCTGGCCCCTGGTGGCACGGTCGCCTGCCCTGGTGGGTGGTGGTCCGGGGCCCCTCCGGGGTGTCTCCTCGAACGACGAACGTTCGGCGGGTACGCGGGGGGC
>NZ_JBHVFU010000047.1:0-59362 GCF_042801455.1 Streptomyces sp. NPDC057565
TCCGCACCGCCCTCCAGCGCAAACACAACATCCCGCAACGAACGCCCCACACGCCCGTCCAACACCGCACACACCGCATCAAAAGCCTCGGCGAACACCGGGAACGCGGCATACAACTCACGCCCCATACCGGCACGCTGCGTACCCTGACCCGAGAACACGAACGCCGTCTGCCCGCCCTTGCGGGCCTGTCCCCGTACGATCTCGGCCGATTGCGCCCCGGAGGCGAGGGCGGTGAGCGCGCGGATGGCACTCCCGGAGTCGGCGGCCAGCACGACCGCGCGGTGGGCGAGAGCGGCACGGGTCGTCGCCAGCGAGTAGCCCAGATCCTGGAGGGACGGTCCCGTCCCGGCCACCGTATGCGCGGTGATGTGCTCGACCAGGCGCGCGGCCTGGGCCCGCAGCGCCTCCTCGGTACCTCCCGCGACCGGCAGCGGAACAGGGTCAAGGGCCGGTGCGGCAAGGGCCGGCAACCCGGCAGCGGCGGGTACCGGCACGGGCGCCTCTTCGATGATCACGTGCGCGTTCGTGCCACTGATCCCGAACGAGGAGACCCCCGCACGGCGCGGGTGGTCGCCGGGCTCCCAGGGCATCGCCTCGGTGAGCAACTCCACCGCACCCGCCGACCAGTCCACGTGATGGGAGGGTTCGTCCACGTGGAGGGTCCTGGGCAGCATGCGGTGGCGCAGGGACAGCACGACCTTGATGACCGCCGCGGCGCCGCCGGCCGCCTGGGCGTGGCCGATGTTGGACTTCACCGACCCGAGCCACAGCGGGTGGTCCGCCTCACGCCCCTGGCCGTAGGTGGCCAGGAGTGCCTGCGCCTCGATGGGGTCGCCCAGCCGGGTGCCGGAGCCGTGCGCCTCCACGGCGTCGATCTGGTCGGGAGTCAGCCCCGCCGAGGCCAGGGCCGCGCGGATCACCCGCTCCTGGGAGGGGCCGTTGGGGGCGGTGAGCCCATTGGAGGCGCCGTCCTGGTTGACCGCGCTGCCCCGCACCACGGCCAGGACCTGGTGCCCGTTGCGCCGCGCGTCCGACAGCCGCTCCAGGAGCAGCAGGCCCGCTCCCTCGGCCCAGCCGGTGCCATTGGCCGCGGCGGAGAAGGACTTGGCGCGTCCGTCGGGGGCGATGACACCCTGCCGGCTGGAGTCCACGAACAGGTCGGGGCTGGACAGGACGGTGACGCCGCCGGCCAGTGCCAGCGAGCACTCGCCGTTACGCAGCGCCTGGGTGGCGAGGTGCAGGGCGACGAGTGAGGAGGAACAGGCGGTGTCGATGGTCATGGAAGGCCCTTCCAGGCCCATGACGTAGGAGATGCGGCCGGAGACGACGGCTCCCGAGCTGCCGTTGGCGAGGTACCCGGCGACGGCCGGGGGCGCGTCGTGCACGCGGCTGCCGTAGTCGTCGTACATCGCTCCGGCGAAGACACCGGTCTGGCTGCCACGCAGGGAGCTCGGGTCGATCCCGGCCCGCTCGATGGTCTCCCAGGCGGTCTCCAGCAGCAGCCGCTGCTGCGGGTCCATGGCCAGGGCCTCGCGCGGGCCGATCCCGAAGAACTCGGGGTCGAACTCCGCCGCGCGGTGAAGGAATCCGCCTTCGCGGCTGTAGGTCTTGCCGCGCCGTCCCGGCTCGGGGTGGTAGACGCCCTCGATGTCCCAGCCTCGGTTGGTGGGGAAGTCGGTGATCGCGTCGGTGCCGTCGGCGAGCAGCCGCCACAGGTCGTCGGGTGTCATCACGTCGCCGGGGTAGCGGCAGCCCATGCCGATGATGGCGACGGGTTCGTCGCGGGGAGCCGGCTCGGCCTTCGCCGCCGAGGCGGCGGCAGGGGCCGGAGGGGCCGATTCGATGATCCGGCTCTTGAGATACTCCGCGACGGCGTGGGCCGTGGGGTGGTCGAAGACCAACGTGGCGGGCAGTGTCAGGCCGGTCGCCGAGCCGAGCAGGTTGCGCAGTTCCACCGCCGCGAGGGAGTCGAAGCCCAGCTCCTTGAAGGCACGTCCGGCGTTCACGTCCGCGGCGCTCTCGTGGCCCAGGACCGTCGCGACATGGGTGGCGATCAGTTCGATCAGCGCCTGGTCGCGTTCGGCCTCGGTGAGCCGGGACAGGCGCCGCGCCAGGTCCGACTCCTGCCCGGCGGACGTCCCGGCGGACGCCCCGGCAGTTGCGGTGCGCCGCCGGGAGGCGGCGGCCGGTACGCGCGCGGATGCGAAGCCGCGCAGCAGCGCGGGCAACTCGTCGGTACGGGCCTTCACGGCGGCCGGGTCGATCCGCAGCGGTGCGACGACCGGTTCCGTGGTCCGCAGCGCCTCGTCGAACAGGGCCAGCGACTCCCGTGCGTCGAGCGCCGGCACGCCGAGGCGCGCCATGCGCCGGAGGTCGTCGGCGCCGAGTTCGCCGCCCAGTCCGGTGTTCTCCGCCCACAGGCCCCAGACGAGGGAGGTCGCGGGCAGACCGGCCGCGTGACGGTGTTCGGCGAGTGCGTCGAGGAAGGAATTGGCGGCGGCGTAGTTGCCCTGGCCGGCCGCCAGCACCGTGCCGCCCGCGGAGGAGAAGAGGACGAAGGCTGCCAGGTCCCGGTCCCGGGTCAGCTCGTGGAGGTTCCACGCACCGTCGACCTTGGGCCGCAGGACCGTGGCGAGCTGATCGCCGGTCAGGGTGCCGACCAGTCCGCCGTCGGCGGTACCGGCCGCATGGACGACAGCGGTCAGCGGGTGCTCGGCCGGTATCCCGTCCAGTACGGCGGCCAGCGCGGCCCGGTCGGCGGCATCGCAGGCGGCGATCGCCACCGAGGCCCCGAGGGCGGTCAGTTGGTCACGAAGTTCGTCGGCGTCGGGGGCGTCCGGTCCGCGTCGGCTGGTGAGCACCAAGTGGCGGACGCCGTGCGCGGTCACCAGGTGGCGTGCCACCAGACGGCCGATACCGCCGGTGCCGCCCGTGACCAGCACGGTTCCTTCGGGGGCGAGCGCGGCGGGCGCGGGCCCGGCCGCTGCCGTGAAACGGGCCAGCCTCGGTACCCGGACGGCGGAACCGCGGACGGATGTCTCCGGTTCGCCCGACGCCATGGCGGCCATGAGCGTCTCGGGGAACGCGTCCTCCGCGTCCACAAGGAGGATCCGTCCCGGGTGCTCGGCCTGGGCGGCGCGCAGCAGCCCCCACACCGGGGTCGAGGCCGGGTCGGGGGCACCCTCCGGGGACACGGCGCCCCGGGTCAGCGCCACCAGGCGAGCGCCGTCGAAGCGGGCGTCGGCCAGCCACGCCCGCACCGTACGAAGGGCGTCGGCGGTACGGGCCCGGGCCCGGGCGGGGACGTCGGCGCGGTCGTCCCCGGCGGGTGTCCGGCAGTCGAGGACCACGGTGTCCGGTACGGGTGTGCCCGCCTCTACGGCGGCGACGAGCGCGTCGAAATCCTCGTGGACGCGCTGCGCCGGGACGAGGCGGCGAAGGGCGTCGGACGCCGGCGACGCCGGTCCCTCCGCCTTCCCGGCAACTCCGTTGCCGATCACAGCCCATCCCTCGACGGGCTCCGTCCGGGTGGCCCCCGTTCCGGTGGCGGTGGCGGGCAGGGGGTGCCACTCGACCCGGTGGAGGGAGGCGCCGGAGCCGTCGGCGGCGGTCTGGGCGGGCGGCTGTCCGGCGACCGGCCGCGAGACCAGGGACTCGACGGCGGCGACGGCCCTGCCGTCGCGGTCCGCGATCTCGATCGCGGAGACCTCGTCCCCCCTGACGCGGGTGATCCTGACGCGCAGTTCGGTGGCTCCGGCCGCGTACAGCGTGACCCCGTTCCAGACGAAGGGCAGCAGCGTCGCGCCGTCCGGGTCGGTGAGCAGGTCGGCGTGCATCGCGGCGTCCAGCAGGGCCGGGTGCAGACCGTAGGAGGTGGCGGTCCGGGCGGTGGTCTCGTCCGCCTCGATCTCGGCGAACACCTCGTCGCCGCGCCGCCATGCGGCCCGCAGTGCCCGGAAGGCAAGTCCGTAGTCGTAGCCCCGCTCGCGCAGGGTCGAGTACGCCCCTTCGAGGTCGATCGGCTCGGCGTCCGCGGGCGGCCAGTGGGCAAGGTCGAAGGACTCCGGACGACTCTCCTCGGCGAGTACGCCGGCGGCGTGGCGCGTCCACTCCTGCTCGGCCGGGGCATCGTCCGGACGGGCGTACACCGCCAGGGAGCGTCTTCCCCGCTGGGCGGGGCCAACCACCACCTGGAGGGCGACGCCGCCGCTGGCGGACAGCGCCAGGGGCGCCTCCAGCGTCAGTTCCTCGACGGTTCCGCAGCCGACCTGGTCGCCCGCCCGGACAGCGAGTTCAACGAAGCCGGTACCCGGCAGCAGGATCTCGCCGCGCACGACATGGTCGGTCAGCCACGGCTGGCTCCGGGCGGACAGCCTGCCGGTGAGCACCACGGTGTCGGCGCCCGGGAGCGCCACGACCGCCCCGAGTACGGGGTGTCCGGCGGCGAGTTGGCCCAGTCCGGCAGCGTCCGTGGCGGGCACGGCGTCCAACCAGAAGCGGCGGTGCTGGAAGGCATAGGTGGGCAGGTCGATCGGGGTTCCGCCCCGGCCGAGCAGGGCAGGCCAGTCGACGGGGACGCCGCATACGTACAGTGCGCCAACGGCGGTGAGGGCCCCGGACGGTTCAGGCCGGTCGCGCCGGGTCAGGGGGGTGAAGTGGAGGTCCGGGCGGTCCTGGAGGGCATCGGTGCACAGGGCGGTCAGAGCACCGCCGGGCCCCAGCTCCAGGAAGGTGGTGGCTCCCTCGTCCACGAGCCGCAGCACCGCGTCGTGGAAACGGACCGGCCGACGCACGTGCGACACCCAGTAGCCCGGATCACACAACTCCTCCGCCGTGGCCACCGCGCCTGTCAGCGACGACACCACCGCGATCCGCGGTCGGTGGTAGGTGAGTCCCTCGGCCACCTCCCGGAACTCACCCAACATCGGCTCCATCAACGGCGAGTGGAACGCATGACTCACCGTCAGACGATGAACCCGGCGACCCCAGCCAGCCACCTCCCGCGCCACCGACTCCACCACCGCGGCCTCACCCGACACCACCACCGACACCGGACCATTGACCGCCGCCACACCAGCCCGGCCCCCAACCCCGGCCAGCAACGGCAACACCTCCGCCTCACCAGCCTCCAACGCCACCATCGCACCACCCGAAGGCAACGCCTGCATCAACCGACCACGAGCCGCCACCAGCGCACAGGCATCCTCAAGGGACCACACACCCGCCACATGCGCGGCCGCGAGCTCACCGACCGAATGTCCAGCCACGAATCCCGGAACCACGCCCCAGGACTCCAACAGCCGGAACAACGCCACCTGCACCGCGAACAACGCCGGCTGCGTAAACCCCGTCGCGTCCAACAACGCCGCATCCGCACCGCCCTCCAGCGCAAACACAACATCCCGCAACGGACGCCCCACACGCCCGTCCAACACCGCACACACCGCATCAAAAGCCTCCGCGAACACCGGGAACGCGTCGTACAACTCACGCCCCATACCGACGTACTGCGACCCCTGACCGGGGAAGAGGAAGGCGAGCGTGCCGTCGTCCTCGGTCCCAAGAGGCGTCCCGGGCGGTGTCTCGCCGACCGCCAGTGACTCCAGGCCGCGCAGCAGTCCGGCGTGGTCGGCGGCGATCAGAGTGGCCCGGTGTTCGAGGGCGGCGCGGGTGGTGGCGAGGGAGCGGGCGAGTTCGCCGAGGTCCGTCCCGGGCCGTTCCTCCAGGAAGGAGCGCAACCGAGCGGCCTGGCCGCGGAGTGCGGCGGGGCCGCGCGCGGAGAGCACGTACGGCAGGACGGGCAGACGCGGTTCTCCCGGGTCCTGCTCCCGTGTCTCCGGGCGGGGGAGGTCGGGCGCGGGAAGTACCTGCTCGACGATGACGTGGGCGTTGGTGCCGCTGATGCCGAAGGAGGAGACGCCGGCCCGGCGGGGGCGGCCGTTCTCCGGCCACTGACGGAGCTCGGTCAGCAGCCGCACCTCGCCCGCCGACCAGTCCACTTGGTGCGACGGCTCGTCGATGTGCAGGCTCCTGGGCAGGACGCCGTGGCGCATCGCCATGACCATCTTGATGATGCCCGCCACACCGGCGGCGGCCTGGGTGTGGCCGATGTTGGACTTCACCGACCCCAGCCACAGCGGACGGCCCTCGGGTCGGTCCTGCCCGTAGACGGCCAGCAGCGCCTGCGCCTCGATCGGGTCGCCCAGCCGGGTTCCGGTGCCGTGTCCCTCGACGGCGTCCACATCGCCGGGTGCCGCTCCGGCCTCGGCCAGGGCCTGCCGGATGACGCGCTGCTGAGCGAGGCCGTTGGGCGCGGTCAGACCGTTGGAGGCACCGTCGTGGTTGACCGCGGAGCCGGGGACGACGGCCAGGACGCGATGTCCGTTGCGATGGGCGTCGGAAAGACGCTCGACGAGGAGCACGCCCACGCCCTCGCCCCAGCCGGTGCCGTCGGCGGCAGCCGAGAAGGACTTGCATCGTCCGTCCGCGGCAAGCCCGCGCTGCCTGCTGAAGTCGATGAACGTGTCGGGGGTGGACATCACCGTCACGCCGCCGGCCAGTGCCAGCTCGCACTCGCCGCGACGCAGCGACTGGACCGCCCAGTGCAGGGCGACCAGCGAGGACGAGCAGGCGGTGTCCACCGTGACCGCAGGGCCCTGAAGACCGAGCGCGTAGGCGACCCGGCCGGAGACGACACTGGCGAGGCTTCCGTTACCGAGGTAGCCGGCCATGTCCTCGGGCACGGTGCCGAGCCTGGTGCCCCAGTCGTGGTACATGACGCCGGCGAACACGCCGGTGCCGCTGCCGCGCAGCGAGCGCGGATCGATGCCGGCCCGCTCCAGCGCCTCCCAGGAGACCTCCAGCAGCAGCCGCTGCTGCGGGTCCATGGCCTGCGCCTCGCGCGGGCCGATCTCGAAGAACTCCGCGTCGAACTCGGCCGCGTCGTACAGGAACCCGCCCTCGCGGGCGTAGCTCCTGCCCGGTGTGCCGGGTTCGGGGTCGTAGACGGCGTCGAGGTCCCAGCCGCGGTCGGTGGGGAACCCTCCGACGGCGTCGGTTCCGTCGGCGAGCAGCCGCCACAGGTCCTCGGGGGAGGTGACTCCGCCGGGGTAGCGGCAGGCCATGCCGACGATGGCGATGGGTTCGTCCTCCACGGCGGGCCTGGCGGGTGCCGTGGCCGCGGGCCGTTCGTCCTCCGGCCGGTCGGCGAGCAGTCGCAGGATGTGGTCGGCCAGGTGCTGCGGTGTCGGGTGGTCGAAGACGAGCGTGGCGGGCAGCCGCAGCCCGGTGATCGTGTTGAGCGCGTTGCGCAGGTCGACGGCGGCCAGGGAGTCGAAGCCGAGGTCGGTGAAGGGCCGCCGGGGGTTGACGGAGTCCTGATCGGTGTGTCCGAGGACCTTGCCGACCTGGGTGCGCACCAGTTCCGTGACGGCCCGCTCGCGGTGGGGTCCGGTCAGCTCCGCCGGGGGCCACACCGGCGGGAGTCCGCCGGGGGCGGTCCGCGTTCCGGCCGGGTGGCGGGCCGGTGCCGGGGTGAGGTCCCGCAGCAGGCCGGGCACTCCGTCGGCGCGGGCCCGCAGGGCGGCGGGATCGACCCGGACCGGTACCAGGGCCGGTTCTCGGGTACGGAGGGCGGCGTCGAGGGCGGCGAGGCTCTCCTCGACGGTCAGCGGGGCGAGCCCCAGGCGGTCGATGCGGCGCCGTCCGGCCTCCTCCAGGCGACCGCCCATGCCGGTGCCGCCGGACCACAGCCCCCAGGCCAGGGAGTGCGCGGGCAGGCCGAGCGAGGCCCGGTGGGCGGCCAAAGCGTCCAGGAAGACGTTGGCGGCGGCGTAGTTGCCCTGCCCGGCACCGTCGACGAGGCCGGCGGAGGAGGAGAAGAGGACGAAAGCGGCCGGGTCCAAGTCCCGGGTCAGCTCATGGAGGTTCCACGCGCCGTCGACCTTGGGACGCATGACGGTCGCCAGCCGGTCCGCGGTGAGCGCGCCGGTCAGCGCGTCGTCGAGTACGCCCGCGGTGTGCACCACGGCGGTCAGCGGGTGCTCGGCCGGTATCCCGTCCAGCACGGCGGCCAGTGCCGCCCGGTCGGCGACGTCACAGTCTCTGACGTCCACCGTGGCGCCCAGTTCCCGCAGTTCGTCGGTGAGCGGTCCGGCGCCTGGGGTGTCCGTGCCGCGCCGGCCCAGCAGCAGCAGGTGGCGGACGCCGTGCGCGGTCACCAGGTGCCGGGCCACGAGCGCCCCGAGTCCACCGAGGCCGCCGGTGACCAGCACGGTGCCGTCCGGGTTCCAGGCGGCCGGGCCCTCGGCGGGGTCCTGGGCCGGGTCCTGGGAGTACCGGATGAGCCGCGGTGCGAGCAGGACGCCGCCGCGACTGCGGAGTTCGGGCTCTCCGGTACCGAGGGCGGCGTGCAGGGCGCGTGACGACAGGGGGGCGTCGTCGAGGTCGAGCAGGACGATCCGGCCCGGGTGCTCCGTCTGCGCAGAGCGCACCAGGCCGTGCACGGGGGCCGCGGCCAGACCGGCGGGCGTGGCCGCGTCGGCGCCGCGGGTGACGACCACCAGCCTGGAGTCGGCGAACCGTTCGTCGGCGAGCCACTGCCGGAGCGTGTCGAGGACCCGGAGGCCGACCTCCCGCACCGCGTCCGGCACCCCGGAGGGGCCCGTGCCGGGAGTGGCGGCGACGGGCAGCAGCACGACGCCGGGCACTCGCGAGGCCGCCAGGGACTCCAGGTCCGGGTGGGGATCGGCGTCGAGGCCGAGGGGATCGGGCCCGATCAGCGCCGGGCGCTCGCCGTCGGCGGCCGTGGAGGGGGCGGCGGGGAACCAACGGACGGTGTGCAGCGGGTCGTCCGCGGGGGCGGTGAGCGCGCCGGGCGCCACGGGCCGGGTGCGGAAGGAGTCGGCCGAGGCCACCGGTGTACCGGCCGGGTCGGTCAACAGCAGCGAGACCCCGCCGGACGGGAGCGAGGTGATGCGGGCGTGCACTTCGCGGGAGCCCGCGGCGTGGGAGCGGATCCCGGTCCAGGCGAAGGGGAGGCGGATCTGCTCCGGCTCGCGTGCCTCGCCCTCGGCGAAGTCCGTGGCGTGCAGGACGGCGTCGAGGAGCGCGGGGTGGATGCCGAAGGCGGAGGCGTCGGGGACCGCTTCCTCGGGGAGCACGACGTGCGCGTAGACGTCGGTGCCGTGCCGCCAGACGGCTTTGAGGCCGTGGAAGGCCGGGCCGTAGCCGTAGCCCTGGTCGGCCAGCTTCTCGTACAGGCCGTCGATGTCGACGGGGCGGGCGCCCTTCGGCGGCCGGCCGGAACCGGGCAGTCCGCCGGTCTCGGTGTGGCCGGCGGACCGGCGCGGCGGTACGGGCCCGGCCGCGTCGGCGGTCAGGGTGCCGGTCGCGTGGCGGGTCCACACGGCGGCCCGGGTGTCGCCCTCGGGGCGTGCGTAGAAGTCCACGGAGCGGCGTCCGGCCGCGTCGGGGACGCCGACGACGGCCTGGAGGACGACACCGCCCGTCCGGGGCAGCACCAGGGGGGTGTGGAGGGTGAGTTCCTCGACGACCGTGCAGTCGGTGTGTCCGGCCGCGTGCAGGGCCATGTCCACGAAGGCGGTGGCGGGCAGCAGCACAGTCCCGGAGACGGTGTGGTCGGCCAGCCAGGGCTGCGCGTTGAGGGCGATGCGGCCGGTGAGCACGATCCCGTCGTCGTCCGCGCGGCGGACGACGGCGGCGAGCAGCGGGTGCCCCGACGCGGTCTGGCCCAGCCCCGTGGGGTCGTCGTGTCCGCGGGGGGCGTCGAGCCAGAAGCGCCGACGCTGGAAGGGGTAGGTGGGCAGGTCGATGATGCGTCCGTCGTGTTCGGCGCAGTAGGCGTGCCAGTCGACCGCGGCGCCCCGGGTGTACGCCGTTCCCAGGGCGGAGAGCAGAGTGTGTTCCTCCGCGGAGTCCCGGCGCAACGCAGGGCCGCACACCAGGTCGTGGCCGGGCAGGCAGTCGGCGGCCAGCGCGGACAGCACCGGGTCGGGTCCCAGTTCCAGGCAGGTATTGGCACCGGCCTGGGCCAGGGCACGCAGCCCGTCCGCGAAGCGGACGGTCCCGCGCACCTGGCGGACCCAGTAGTCGGGCTCGCACATCTCCCGTGGCCCGGCGGGACGGCCGGTCAGGTTGGAGACGACCGGGATGCGGGGCTCGTGGTACTCCACGACCTGCAGGACCCGGCGGAACTCGTCCAGCATCGGCTCCATCAGCGCCGAGTGGAAGGCGTGCGAGACCCGCAGCCGCTGCGTCCCGCGGCCCTGGTCCGTCAGTTTCCGGTCGAGGGCGGCCACCGCCTCCTCGTCACCGGAGACCACCACGGACGACGGCCCGTTGACGGCGGCGATGTCCAGTCCGTCACCGAGCAGCGGCAGGATCTCTTCCTCCCCGGCCCGCACCGCGAGCATGGCTCCGCCCGCGGGCAGCGCCTGCATCAGCCGACCGCGGGCCGCCACCAGTGTGCAGGCGTCCTCAAGGGACCACACACCCGCGACATGGGCGGCGGCGAGCTCGCCGATGGAATGGCCGAGCAGCAGGTCGGGCGTCACGCCCCACGACTCCAGCAGCCGGTACAGCGCCACCTCCACCGCGAAGAGCGCAGGCTGGGCGTACTCGGTGCGGTCGAGCAGGGCCTGGTCGGTTCCGAACAGTACGTCCGTCAACGGCTGTTCGAGCTGGACGTCGAGGTGGGCGGCGGCCTCGTCGAAGGCCTCGGCGAAGACGGGGTGGGCGCGGTGGAGTTCCCGGCCCATGGCGAGACGCTGGGCGCCCTGCCCCGTGAAGAGGAAAGCCAGCCGGCCTCCGGTCGCGGTGCCGGTGACCGTGCCGGGGCCGGTGTCCCCGTCGGCGAGGAGTTCCAGTCCGCGCAGGGCCTCCTCGGCGTCCGCGGCGACGACGACGGCGCGCTGCTCCAAGGCGGCCCGGGTGATGGCGAGGGACCGCCCGAGGTCGGCGGGGGTCGCACCGTCCCGTACCAGGGTGCTCAGCCGGCGGGCCTGGGCGCGCAGGGCCATCTCGTTCTTCGCCGTGACAGGGATGGCCACTGCCGTCGGGGAGGCGGCGGGCGCGTGGTCCGTGTCGTCGGCCGGTGCGGTGGCCGGGGCCTGTTCGAGGATCAGGTGGGCGTTGGTTCCGCTGACTCCGAAGGAGGAGACGCCCGCCCGGCGCGGACGCCCGTCGGCCTCCCAGGGACGCGGCTCGGTGAGCAGCTCCACCGAGCCCGCCGACCAGTCCACGTGGGGTGACGGTTCGTCGACGTGCAGGGTTTGGGGCAGCACCTCGTGCCGCATCGCCATGACCATCTTGATGACGCCCGCGACACCCGCCGCCGCCTGGGTGTGCCCGATGTTCGACTTGACGGACCCCAGCCACAGCGGGGAGTCCTCGGACCGCTCCTGGCCGTAGACGGCCAGGACGGCCTGGGCCTCGATCGGGTCGCCCAGCCGCGTGCCGGTGCCGTGCGCCTCCACCGCGTCCACGTCGGACGGCTTCAGCCCGGCCGTCGCCAGCGCCCGTCGGATGACGCGCTGCTGGGAGGGGCCGTTCGGCGCGGTCAGACCGTTGGAGGCGCCGTCCTGGTTGATCGCGGAACCGCGTATCACGGCGAGGACGCGGTGCCCGTTGCGCAGGGCGTCGGAGAGCCGTTCCAGGACGAGGATGCCCGCCCCCTCCGCGAACCCGGTGCCGTCGGCGGCCGCGGCGAAGGCCTTGCAGCGCCCGTCGGGAGCCAGCCCGCGCTGCCGGCTGAACGCGGTGAAAGTACCGGGACCCCCCATCACGGCGACGCCGCCGGCCAGCGCCAGCGGGCACTCGCCGCGGCGCAGCGACTGCACGGCCAGGTGGAGGGCCACCAGTGAGCCGGAGCAGGCGGTGTCGACGGTGAGCGTGGGACCCTCGAGGCCGAGCGTGTAGGCGACCCGGCCGGAGACGACGCTGGGAGCGTTGCCCGTGAGCAGGTAACCGTCCAGGCCCTCGGGTGCCTCGTGCAGCCGCGGCCCGTACTCCTGCGCCTCGGCACCGACGAACACGCCGGTGGGTGTGGCGCGCAGCGAGGCGGGGCTGATACCCGCCCGTTCCAGGGCCTCCCAGGAGGTCTCCAGCACCAGCCGCTGCTGCGGGTCCATCGCGGACGCCTCGCGCGGGCCGATGCCGAAGAAGTCGGCGTCGAACTCGGCGGCGTCCGGGAGGAAGCCGCCGACGCGCACGTAGCTGGTGCCCGGGGTCTCGGGGTCCGGGGAGTACAGCGCGTCGAGGTTCCAGCCGCGGTCGGTGGGGAACGGGGAGAGGACGTGGCCGCCGCCCTCGACGAGCCGCCACAGGTCCTCGGGCGAGCCGACGCCGCCCGGGTAGCGGCAGCCGATGCCGATGACGGCCACCGGTTCGTCGTCGGCCGGCGCCGTTCCGGTGGCGGCGGGCTCCCCGGTGTCCTCTCCGAGGATCTCGGTCCTCAGTCTGCGGGCCACCGCTGCGGGCGTGGGGTGGTCGAAGGCGAGGGTGACGGGCAGCGGCAGGCCGGTGTCGGCGGTCAGCCGTGTGTGCAGGGCGACGGCGGCCAGTGAGTCGAACCCCAGGTCGCGGAAGGCCGTGCCGGGGTCCACCGCCTGCGGTGCGTCGGGGAGGACATCGCGGAGCACGGCGACGGTGCGGTCGTGCACGAAGCCGAGCAGGAACCGGTCCTGCTCGTCGGGTCCCAGTTCCGCCAGCAGACGTGCGAGAGCCGATTCCTGGTCTGTTGCTTCCCGCGACGCCGTGGCGTCCTGGGCCGAAGAGATGTGAGTCTCGCTCATTTCCGCTCTCCACTGGTCTGGCAGGCAGATGGGCCGGCGTTGCACGCCTGGGGGTCGTGGTCGCCGTCAGGTGCTCGGGGGCGCGTCGTGGCCGCCTCGGGTGTCCGGGAGCCGGTGGCTCACCAGGCGAGGCGGAGCCGGGACGGGCCGCGCACGATCACCCCGTACTTCCACTCCACGCCCTCCGGGCCGTCGGCGAACCGCAGCTCCGGAAAGCGTTCGAGGAGTGCCTTCAGCGTCTCCTGGAGTTCGAGCCGGGCGAGCTGGGCGCCGATGCAGTGGTGCGGGCCGTGCCCGAACGCCACATGAGGGTTGTGACTGCGGGTGATGTCGAGGCGCTCGGGGTCCTCGAAGACCTCGGGGTCGCGGTTGGCCGCGTGCAGCGCGGGCAGTACGGGGTCGCCGGCCCGTACCACGGTGCCCCCGAAGGACACGTCCTCCAGGGCGTACCGGGCGAACATGGCGGCGGTGTTGATGGGCACGTATCGCATCAGCTCGTCGACGGCACGGGGCAGCAACTCCGGTTCGCTGCGAAGCAGTTCGAGCTGGTCGGGGTGGGTCAGCAGGGTGAAGACGAAACTGGGCAGGGCGGAGGAGACCGTCTCCACGCCGCCGGTGAGGAGGCCGGCCCCGGCGATGGAGATCAGCTCGTCCTCGGTGAGCCTGTCGCCGTTGTCCCGGGCGTAGACGAGCGCGCCGAGCAGGTCGTCGGTGGGCTCCTCCCGGCGCTGGGCGACCAGGCCGGCCATGTACTCCTCGAGCTTGCCGCCGACCTCGTACAGCACGTCGCCCTTGGCGGTGGAGTCGTCAGTCAGCCCCTCGGTCCACTCGCGGAAGATGTGATGGTCCTCGAAGGGCACCCCGAGCAGGTCGCAGATGACGGTGACGGGCAGCGGCCTGGCGAAGCCCTCGACGAGGTCGGCGGACCGTCCGGCGGCCGTCATCCCGTCGATCAGCCGGTGGCTCAGTTCCCTGATGGACGAGCGCAGTTGCTCGACGCGGCGCGCAGTGAACGCCTTGCCGGCGAGCCTGCGCAGCCTGGTGTGGTCCGGCGGGTCCATGCCCATGATGCCGTCGCCGGTCAGTTCCCTGCGCATCCGCGGCTGGTCGAGGCCCTGGGCCACGGCACGGCTGAACCGTGGGTCCGTCATCACGAGCTTGACGTCAGCGTGCCGGGTGGCGAGCCAGGCGGGTTCCCCGAAGGGCAGCTTGACCCGGCTCAGCGGCTCCTCCGCCCGCAGTCGCGCGTACAGGGGCGAGATGCCGATCTCGTGCATCTCGAAGGGGTAGGGGCGGACTTCGGTACCGGTCGTCATACCGGCTCCTCCTCGGGGACCGTGCGCCCGCGGGCGTTCACCGGGCGGCGGGCGCGGTTCTCCAGCGCCTCCGCGTCGAACTTGTTCTGGACGTGGGAGAGCGCCTGCATCAGTTCGGTGGACCCGACCGGCCGGGCGCGGCGCCCCTCGGTGACGCCGGCCAGGGGCAGGGAGCCGATGGCGGCCCAGCCCAGCCGTCCGTCGGTGTCGATGCAGCTGCGGCTGCGTCCGGCGTTGTCGGGGTGGACGCAGTAGGGGATGTCGAGGATGCCCCGGCCGAATGCCTGGACCAGGGCCCGTCCGATGTCGGGGTGACAGTCGAGTACGGCGTCGATCAGCGCGCGCGCCTCGCGGTAGGTCTGGCTGTCGGTGCCGGCCGGCGGGACGGCCGGGGGCGTGGTGGCGCGGGCCGCCGCGGCGGCGTGCTCCAGCGCGGCCACGTTCTCGGCGACCACGGGGATACGGTGGGACTCGGCGGCGGTCTTGACGACGAGCCGCTCGGAGCCGGTGTCCACCGCAAGCCGGGCCGCCTGCGCGAGCAGGGCGAAGGCGCCCTCGGCCGTCCTCGGGTACAGGCCCATGTAGGTGTAGACGACGACATGCCAGTCCACCGTCGGGGGCAGCGACTCCGCGCAGAGGGCACGCAGGGCCGCGACGGCCTCCCGGTCCTGCTCCGGACTGGTCTGCTGGGCGTAGCTGACGGAGATGCTGCGAAGCCCGTGCTGATGGAAGAACAGCGCCTCCAGAACGCTGAGCGCGACGAGCAGACTGGGTGGACACAGCTGGCCCATCATGCAGCCGCCGAAGGTCTCCAGGTGGGGCTCCACACCGAAGTCGCAGCGCTCCAGCAGCAGTTCGCAGGAGCGGGCCCAGTTGTGGACGGACTCCTCCAGCGGGGTGCGGCCGTACGGCAGGCAGTAGGAGACCGGGCCGCCCTCCGTGGCGTGCAGTCCCGCGGCAGTGAGGGCCGCGACGATGGCCTGCGGCCGGGCGGAGCCGTGGCGGACCTGGACGGGGAACTCCTCCGGCCGCAGTCCCTCGAGGACCCGGCGAGTGGTCGACGGCTCGTGGTTGACCAGGGGGTAGCCGTTGAGGCCGATGCCCTCGCGCAGCGCTCGCCCCGCGGACTCCAGGTCTCCGACCCTCGTGTAACTGTCGAGCGTGATGGTGCCGACCGTGGTGGCATCGGCGCCCCGGGTGGCGAGCAGCCCCGAGCGCATCCGAGCCGGGTCGGAGTACCCCATCCGCGGCTGCACCACCAGCGCGCCCCGCCGGTGGCACCCGCGTACGAACTCACCCAGATTCACAGCCCGTCCTCCCGGACAGCGAGGCGGCGAAGGTACGGAACAAGGCGATGTTGTCCACACCGTCGTCGAAGACCGCGTCGAAGCCGGCCTTCAGCAGGTCGTCGACGTACCGGCGGCTCGCCTCGCCGAGGACGCCCAGCTTGCCGCCGATGACGACGGGGACGTCGCGCAGCTCGGGGTGGCCGCGCAGCCTGCCGATGACCCGCATCCCGTCCTGGTAGCCGTGCCCGTTGATGCTGCTGATGACCACCATGAGGGGCCGCCGGCGGAGGGTCTCGGACAGCAGCAGTTCGTCGGGCACGCAGGCGCCCAGGTTCACGACGTCGTAGCCGAGTTCCTCGATGAGCAGTTGCAGGAAGACCAGGTTCCAGGTGTGCGAGTCGGATGCCAGGCTGCTGACGATCACGGTCCGATCGTGCCGGTCGCCCCGTGCCGCCGGTGGCACGGGGCTGCGGTGTTCCAGGCTGTGCGAGCCGGTCACGCGAGTGCCGCTTTCACCGGCTCGTGGACCCGGCGCGGTTCCAGCCGGGACACCGACACCACCTCGCCGCCGCGAAGCACCACCTCGGTGGGCACGGGCCGGCTGAGGAAGCCCATCAGGCTGGCCGTGACCCCGTACGCCCCGGCGTTGGGCACAGCGACGACGTCACCGGGCCTCAGGGAGGGCAGCGGTATGTCGCGTCCCAGGGTGTCGCCGGGGGTACACAGCGGTCCGACCAGGCTCGCCGTCAGGTCGCCCACCGGCCCCTCGACGCCCACCGCGGCCGGCAGCAGCCGGCCGAGGCCGGAGAGCCCTCCCACGGCGTTGATCCCGGTGTCCAGGATGACGAAGGTACTGCCCCTGCTCTCCTTGATGTTGACCACACGGGTCAGCAAGGTTCCGCTGTCCCCCACCAGGTACCGGCCCGACTCGCAGGCGAGCCGCGGGGCGCCGTGGCGCCAGCGCGGCAGCCGTTCGTCGAGCAGCCGCTCCAGCTCGGCCCTGAGCCTTCCGTACACCGCCCGCCGGCCCGGCACTGCGTACGGGGAGGCGAAGCCGCCGCCGATGTCGAGGTACTCCAGGGGCATCCCGGCCTCGTGTTCCAGCCGCGTCGCGAGGTCGACGGCGTGCGCCAGCTCGGCGATCAGCCCGGACTCGTCCTTGGCGTTGCTCATGGTGAACAGGTGAGCGCCAACGATCTGGGTGCCGGGGACGGCGAGCAGGTCCGGCATCAGGCCGGGCAGGGTCTCGCTGTCGATGCCGAACTGGGACGGTCGGCCGGTCATCCTGATGCTGGTGTTCGCGCTTCCGGTCGCGCCGTTGACGCGCAGGAGGCAGCGGACGGTGACGCCGTACCGGGTGGCGTGCGCGCCGATGCGGCGCAGGTCGCCGAGGGACTCGACCGAGAACAGGCGGACTCCGGCGGCCAGCGCGTGGTCCAGTTCGGTGTCGGTCTTGCCCGGGCCCGTGTAGAGGCACTCGTCCGCCGGGTGCCCGGCGGCGAGCGCGACGGACAGTTCCCCGACGGAGCTGATCTCCGCCCGGCAGGGCCGGCCGGGACCCTCGCGCAGCGCGCGGGTCAGCTCGGGATGGGGATTCGCCTTGAGCGCGTAGTAGAGATCGAACCCCTCGGGCAGCGCCTCGAACAGATCCCCGCGGGCGGCGTCCACCCGGTCCAGGTCGTAGACGTAGAGCGGGGTTCCGTAGCGCTCGGCCAGTTCGGCGTGCGTGCTCAACCCTCGGTACCTTCCAGAAGCGGGAGGAGTTCCCTGACGGCGTTCTTGCCGTGCGCGGTGAGCGGAAAGGTGTCGACCACGCGGCAGACGACGGGTACCTTCGCGGGCTCCAGGCGCTTGGCGAGTTCCTTCAGCACGGTGTGCGGCGGGAGATCGGTCTCCACGCAGAGGGCGAGGTCACGGTCTCCGCTGGGTGGTATGGCTCCTGCCGCGCGGACTCCGGGGATGTCCATGGCGGCCGCCTCGATCTCCAGGGTGCTCATCCGGATGCCCCTGCGCTTGAACATGTCGTCGCGCCGGCCCTCGAAGTACAGGTAGCCGTCCTCGTCGAGCCGGCCGAAGTCCCCGGTGTGCAGGCGCGGTTCGCCGTCCGGACCGGGACGGAAGGTGCGCACGGTCAGCTCGGGCGCGCGCCAGTAGCCGAGCATCACATGCGGGCCGGTCACCACGATCTCGCCGGACTCGCCGACCGGCAGCTCCCGTCCCTCCGCGTCCAGGATCAGCACCCGGGTGCCGGGCAGCGGGCGGCCGACCGAGTCGGGGCGCTGATGCTCCTCGTCCGGCGGCATGACGGAGACCCGCTTGCATTCGGTCTGGCCGAACTGGCGGACGATCCGGGCCCCGGGGAAGGCCGCGCGCAGCTTGTCGATGGTGGCCTGGGGAAGAGCGGCACCGGTGTTGGTGAACAACCTCACCGGGGCGGTGTGTTCCGGGTCGCGTTCGGCGAGGGTGGCGATCATCGTGGCCAGCGACGGGACGATCGGCACCACTGTGGCGCCGACCTCGTGCATGCGGCGCAACAGGACCAGGTCGGACTCACCGCCGGCGAGGACTATCTCGGAGCGTCCCAGGCAGGACAACAGCACCTTGTACAGGCCGTAGTCCCAGGACATCGGGAAGCGGCAGAAGACGACGTCGTCGTGCCGGTAGCCGAGTTCGGCGTTGATGGCCGCCGCCGCGAAGGTGACCCGGCCGTGCGGTCCGATCACGCCCTTGGGGGCGGCGGTGCTGCCGGACGTGTAGACGAGGACCGCGACGTCATCGGGCCCGGTCCCGGCCGGCTCCGCGCGGGCGTCCCGGGCGCGGAAGCCCTCCACCTCGCTCCACGCGGAGCCGAAGCCGTGCACGGGGACGGCGGTGGCGGACCGCACCGTCCCGACGGCCTCGTCGGAGGCGACCACCAGCCGGGGTTCGGCGTTCTCCACGACCGAGCTCAGGTGGAAAGCCTTCATCGCGGGGTTGAGCGGAACGAAGATGGCGCCCCGGCGGGAGACACCGTAGAAGAGGGCGACCAGTTCGCGGGTGGTGGGCAGTTGCACCACCACCCGGTCGCCGGGGCGCACTCCCTCGGCCCGCAGCCACGCCTCCACGGCGTGGCTGTACTCGGCCAAAGTGTCGTAGTCCCACACCCCGTCGTCGTCCCGCACCGCCGGAGACAACGGGAATTCGGCGACCGCGTCGTCCAGCAGTGCGTGAATGAGCTGATCCTGCCGAGGTACGTTCACCACGTCCATTGCCGCGCTCCAGCCTGCCTGGCGAATGTCTGCGCCCATATGTCGATCCGCTTTGTCGATCCGCCGGAAAATCACCGGCCGAGAAAACTCCCTTGTGTTTTCCCCGCCCGTTTTCCTCGGCGGTCCGGAAACTACAGCACCGCGAACCCGGAGCCCCACCCCTAACGGCCTCTAATGTGCGGACGCTTCCGGAACGGCTCGTCCGTGACGGGCGAGGAGTTCCCCGGCCCGGGCGGTGAGCGCGGACCTGTCGACCTTCCGGTTGGGGTTGAGGGGAAGCACGTCCAGATGCCGGTAGTGACGGGGCACCACCCCTTCCGGGAGAGTCCGGCGCAGGCCGCGGGCGAGCTCCGCGGGAGGCGTAGGGGTGCCTGTGTAGAACGCGAAGAGCTCGGTGCCCGAGTCCGTCGCAACGCCCACCGTCGCGGCCTCCTCCACACCGGGGCAGGCCCGCAGGGCGTGGTCGACCTCGGCGAGCTCGACCCGCCAGCCGTGCACCTGGACCTGCGTGTCCAGCCTTCCCAGGTAGAGCAGTTCCCCGTCCTCCAGCCGCCGCACCCGGTCACCGGTGCGGTACCAGACCAGGGCGTCGTGGTGCAGGAAGCGGTCCCGCCCGTCGTCCGGGTCCAGGTAGCCGGGGGTGAGCTGCGGGCCGGTCACGCACAGCTCCCCCTCGTCGGCCGCGGGGCGCCCGTCCCCGTCCAGGAGCAGCAGTTCGTGGCCCGGGTGCGGGGCCCCGACGGGCACCACGCCGTTGACGGCCCGGCGGGGCGAAACGTCCGCGGACCAGCGGTGCGCGGTCACGGTGACGGTCAGCTCCGTCGGCCCGTACAGGTTCTCCAGCGCCGAGGCGGGCGCGGCGCGCTCCCAGTCGGCGGCGTCGCCGCACTGCAGCGCCTCGCCGGCGAAGAAGCTCCAGCGCAGGCCAGGAATGGAGGCGGCACCGAGCCGGCCCGTCCTGCGGACCAGGCCGATGGCGCTGGGAGTGGAGAACCACACGGTGATCCGGCGCTCCGCGAGGAAGGTGGGCAGGTCGCGGTACGCCGGTGCGGGCACGGCCACCAGCCGTGCGCCGGCGCCCCAGGCGCAGAACATGTCGAACAACGCGCAGTCGAAGTTGAGGTCGAAGGTCTGTGAGAAGGCGTCGCCGGGACCGAAGTCGTAGCGCTCGTCCAGCAGCCGGAAGTAGTGGTCGGTGCCGCCGTGAGTGACGACCACGCCCTTGGGGCGTCCGGTCGACCCCGACGTGAACAGCAGGAAGGCCGGGTCCCCCGGCCCCACCGGCCGCGGCCGGGCCAGGGCGTGGCCCGGTTCCGGCACGAGCGTCCCGGGGCCGCCCTCGGGGGCGAGGACGTCGACGGGGTCGCGGCCGGCTGTCAGTGCGGGCAGTGCCTCCGCCCCCGCCCGGTCGGCCACCACGGCGGTGGCTTCGGAGGCGTCGAGCATCCGGCGGGTGCGGTCCGGGGGGAAGTCGGGCCGCAGCGGCACCACCGCGGCGCCGGCGTACAGCGCGGCCAGGATGCCGGTGTAGGCGGTGGTTCCCTTGCCGGCGAGCACCCCTACGGTGCGGGCCTCTGCCCGTACCAGCGCTCCGGCCCACAGCACGGCCCGGCGGTGCGTCTGCGCGTAGGTCGGGGCCTCGGTCCCGACCTCGAACGCCGGGGCGTCCGGGGAGCGCTCGAGCCCTCGCAGGAAACGCGCGTGCAGTGCGGGCCCGGTGTCCGTGTCCATATCCTCGTTCTCCGCTGCGATGAGGGTGTTTTAGGGGTCGGTTCGGGTCGAACTGTCCTTGACCTCGCCGGTACGTTGCTGAGCCGAGCAATCCGGCTTCGCATTCCGCGCGGCGGCTCGTGATTCATGGAGCTGAAATGTGGGACAACTCGTACGAGGAGATTCTGCGGAAGCACCTTCCCTTCCTGCCGGGCGAGGAAGAGCTTGAAATGGAGACCGTTCTTCGCGATTACGGTCTCGACTCGCTTTCCATGGTGGAGTTGCTCTCCGTGCTGGAGGGCTCCTACGGGATCAGGTTCGCGGAGGACGCGCTGACGCTGGAGACCTTCGAGACCGCGGGGTCGCTGTGGCGGGCCTTGGAGTGGTCCCTCCAGTCAGCGGACTGAGCCGTCACTGCACGGCCGCCCGGCGCCGCGGCCGCAGCGCGAGCTGCGGCCCCGCGGCGACGACCTCGAAGTTCTCCTTTGTGCACGCCACCCTGGAGAACAGGCTGTCGGGGCCGGCCACGCACACCGTGCCCACGCCCAGTTCGCGCAGCGAGGCCACGACGGTCGGCCAGCGCAGCGGCCGGACGAAGCCGTCCAGGAGCATGGTGCGCACGTCGTCGGCGGAGCGCACCAATGTGCCGTCCTGGTCGGTCACCAGGGGCAGGGCCGGATCGGCGAAGTCCAGCTCGGCCAGCACCTCCTCCTCGGCCCTGCGCCGCAGCTCACCGAAGGCCGGCGAGTGCATCGGGGGCCGCATGGTGTAGAGGGTGAGGCCCCCCATGGCCCGTACCTTCCGGTCCAGCCAGTCCACGTTCCGCTCGCGCAGGGTCACCATGTAGAAGTCGTGGTCGATGTGGCAGGAGACGTCGCACCACTCGCCCCGGCCGCGCAGTTCCTCCAGCGCCTCGCTCACCTGCTCGCCCGGGGTCCGCACGAAGGAGCACGTCACCACGTCCCGGTGCTCGGTGGCGAAGTACTCCTCCATGCAGCGCGCCAGCCGAGCGGTCATCCACACCGCGTCCTCGAAGGGCAGGGCTCCCGTGTGGGCGATCGCCGTCTTCGCCCCGAAGCTGGCCCCGGTGCACACCTCGGGTGCGACCCCCAGTTCCAGCTCCGCCCACTCGGCCAGGGCGAGGCAGTTCACCAGGAACGCCGCCTGGGCGTACTCCGAGTAGTCCCCCGGCGTCTCACGGAACCGGTCGACCAGGGAATAGCCGAGCCGCGCGTCGGCAGCCGCGACCAGCCGGCGCGCGTAGGGGTTGAGCAGCATGAACTTTCCGACGTCCGCAAACCGTGTCGGCCCCATGCCGGGAAAGACCATCGCGGTGCCCGGTCGCGTCGCGCTCTCCATGTGTCACTGCCCTTCCTGCTCGGCGGTGCCGAGGCTCCTCAAGTACTCGACCATGACGGCCCGGAAGCGCTCCGGTTCCTCCAGGTGCGGCATGTGGCTGGACTCCTCGAACAGTTCCCAGCGCGCTTGGCGGACGAGTTCGTGGTAAGGCCTGACCGTCGCGGGCGTGGCCTCGTCGTACCGCCCCGAGACGATCAGGGTCGGCACCTCGATGTCGGGCAGGAACTCCTCGACCGACCAGTCCTTCAGTGTTCCGGTGACATGGAACTCGCTCGGCCCGTTCATCACCGAGTAGACAGTGGGGTTGCCGGCCGTCTCCATGAACGACGCCTGGTAGTCGCGCGGCCAGGGCACGATCCGGCACACGTGCCGGTCGTAGAAGACCCGCATGGCCCGGAAGTACTCCTCGGTGTCGGTCGTTCCCGCTGCCTCGTGGCGGCGCAGTGTCGCGTCGACCTCCGGCGGCAGGTCGGCCCGCAGCCTCTCCATCTCGGCGCGCCACAGCACGTACGAGGCGGGCGCGTTGGCGATGACCAGTCCGCGCAGACCGGGCGGGCGTGAGGCGGCGTGCCGGGCAGCCAGCATCCCGCCCCAGGACTGGCCGAACAGCACATAGTCGTCGGCGACGCCCAAGCCCCGCAGCAGGTTCTCCAACTCGGCCAGGAACAACTCGATGGTCCAGAAGTCCGCGCCACGGTCCGGCAGATGGCTGGAGCCGCCGTTGCCGAGCTGGTCGTAGTGGACCACCGGCCAACCCTCATGTGCCAGGGCGCACAGGCTCAGCAGGTAGTCGTGGGTGCTGCCTGGGCCGCCGTGCACGGTGACGACGGCCGGCCTTCCCCTGCCGGGTTGGCCGGTCACCCGGTACCACGTCCGGAACTCCCCGAAGGGCAGCCACCCCTTGGCTGTCGCCGCGACCGCCATCCCGTTCCCTCCCGTCGGCCGTACCGCGTCACCATGTCTAGCCAGCGAAGGGCACCGGCACCAACCCCTAAGGGGCCCCATAGGGGCTGGTGCCGCCCCTGCCTCACCGGGACGCGTGTGCGCCCCCTTACTCGCCTCCCATCGCCCTGGCGATGAGGTCCTCGGCGCTCATCGTGTCGATCTCGTCGATGGCGCCGTTCGCCTCCGGCGCCGGGGCCTGCTCCCCTGCCTCGGCATCGGCGAACGCGCGCAGGGTGTCCAGCAGCCCGCTGTCGCGCAGCCTGGCCGGCGGTACGGCGGCCAGGATCCGGCGGATCTCCTTGTCGGTCGGCGTACGCCCGTCGTCCCCGCCCGCTCCGGCGTCCTCCGGCTCGGGCGCCAGTTCCGCGTACAGGTGGGCGGCGAGGGCCCGCGGGCTGGGGTGGTCGAAGATCAGGCTCGCCGGCAGCCGCAACCCGGTGACCAGGGTGAGCTTGTTGCGGAACCCGACCGCGGCCAGCGAGTCGAAGCCGAGCTCGCTGAACGCGCGGTCCGGCTCGACGGCTTCGCGCCCCTCGTGTCCCAGCAGGGAGGCCGCATGCGTCCGCACGAGTTCGAGCAGCATCGGCAGCCGCTTGTGCGGCGGCGCCTGGGCGAGGCGGTCCCGCAGGGCGCCGACCGAGTCCTCGGGGGTGTCCTGCGCGGCCCTGCGCGGTGCCGGGCGCACCAGGTCGCGCAGCGGCGCCGGTACGTCGTCGGGCTCGCCGACGGCGTAGGCGTCCGTGTCGAGGCGCATGGGCAGCAGAGCGGGCTCGTCCGTGCCGAGCGCGCTGTCGAAAAGGGCCAGCCCCTCCTCGGGGGTCAGCGCGCCGATGCCGCCGGTCGCGATGCGCCGGACGTCCGCCTCACCGAGCCCGGCCGCCATGCCGTCGCCGCCGGTGTCCCACAGGCCCCAGGCCAGAGAGGTCGCGGCGAGCCCGGCCGCCCTGCGCCGCGCGGCCAGGGCGTCCAGGAAGGCGTTGGCGGCGGCGTAGCTGCCCTGTCCCGGCGCGCCGAGCACTCCGGCGGCCGAGGAGAACAGGACGAACGCCGACAGGTCCAGGTCCCTGGTCAGCCGGTCCAGTACCAGGGCCGCGTCCACCTTGGGCCGCAGGACGCGGTCCACTCGTTCGGGGGTCAGGGAGGACACGACCGCGTCGTCGAGCACGCCCGCGGCGTGCACCACCGCGGTCAGTGGGTGCTCGGCGGGCACCGTCGCCAGCATGGCGGCGGTCGCTTCCGGGTCGGCGACGTCACAGGCGACCAGCGAGACCGTGGCTCCCAATCCGGTGAGCTCCGCGCGCAGTTCGGCGGCGCCGGGTGCGTCCGGGCCCCGGCGTCCGGCCAGCAGCAGGTGCCGGACACCGTGCCGGGCCACCACGTGGCGGGCGACCAGCCTGCCGAGCGCACCTGTCGCGCCGGTGATCAGCACTGTGCCCTCGGAGTCCCAGGCCGGTCCGGCTCCGGTGCCGGACACGGTCGCCCGGACCAGCCGCGGCACCCGGACGCCTCCGCCGCGCAGCACCAGATGGGGTTCGTCCGCGGTCACCGCCGTGGACAGCCCGCGCAGTCGGGCTCCGGCGGCGGCCGTGTCCTCGGCGCCCAGGTCGACGAGCAGGACCCGATCGGGGTGCTCCGCCTGGGCGGAGCGCACCAGGCCACCCACGGCAGCACCGGCCAGATCCACGGCGGTACTTCCGCCGACGGCGGTGGCGCAGCATGTGACGACGACCAGCTTCCCGGCGGCGAACCGCTCGTCGGCCAGCCAGGACTGCAGCAGGCCGAGAACGCGGTGCACCTCCTCCCCCGGCCGCCGTTCCTCGCCTCCGCAGGGCAGCAGCACGATGTCGCTGCCCACCGCCGCGTCCAGGTCCGGTACGACCTGGGCGCCGCACTCGCCGGCCAGGCCCCAACGGTCCTGGCCCAGCACACTCCAGCGTCCCGTGGCCGCGGCCTCGCCGACCGGCAGCGGGCGCCATTCCGTCCGGAAGAGCGAGTCGGCGGTGGGGGCGGGGGCCGGGTCCGGTTCCTGGGCCGACATCGGGCGCAGCACCAGCGAGCCGACGGTGGCCACCGGCCGTCCGGTCCCGTCGGCCATGTCCAGCGCCGCGTGCCCGGCGCCGGGGCGCCGCACCCGGATCCGCAGCGCACTCGCGCCGACGGCGTACAGCTCCACCCGTTCCCAGGTGAAGGGCAGCGCGGCCTCGCGGGCGGCCGCGTTGGAGCCACCGATGCCGATCGTGTGCAGTGCCGCGTCGAACACGGCGGGATGCAGGCCGTAGTTCTCCGCCCCGGCCTGCTCGGACCGGTCCAGGGCGACCTCGGCGTAGACCTCGTCGCCACGCTTCCAGGCCCGGCGCAGACCTCGGAAGGCGGGTCCGTAGTCCAGCCCGCGGTCCGCGAGTTCCTCGTACATGCCGTCCAGCGACACCTCTTCGGCCCCGGCCGGAGGCCAGGCGGACAGGTCGAAGGACGGGCGCCCGCCGGTCGGGGCCAGCACGCCGGTCGTATGCCGGGTCCAGGGCCGGCCGTCGTCCGCCCCCTCGGGCCGCGAGTGCAGGCTGAATCGCCGTGTGCCGTCACTGTCCGGAGCGGACAGCATGCACTGCACGCGCACTCCGGAGCGCGGTGGTACCACCAGCGGCGCCTCGTGGGTGAGTTCCTCCAGGCGCGGGCAGCCCACCGACTCGCCGGCGTGTACGGCCATCTCCACCATGCCGGTGCCGGGGAACAGAATCCGGCCGCCGGGCTTGTGGTCCTCCAGCCACGAGTGGGTTCCCGCCGAGAGCCTGCCGGTGAACAGCAGCCCGCCGGAGTCGGCGAGTTCGACGGCTGGTCCGAGCAGCGGGTGGCCGGTGGCTCCGGGGGCGGGGGCACCGCTGGTGCTGTCCACCCAGTACCGCTTGTGCTGGAAGGGGTAGGTGGGCAGGTCGACCCGGCGTGCCCCGGTACCGGCGAACAGGGCCGACCAGTCCACCGGAGCACCAGTGGTGTGCAGACCGGCCAACGCCCGCAGCACCACACCCGGCTCGTCGGCGTCCTTGGCCAGCAACGGCACACACACCGCATCCCGACCCTCGGCCAGACACTGCTGTGCCATGGCGGTGCAAGTGGCGTCAGGACCGATCTCCACGAACCGGCCCACCCCCTGCTCCTCCAACACCCTTACCGCGTCGTGGAAACGGACCGGCCGACGCACGTGCGACACCCAGTAGCCCGGATCGCACAACTCCTCCGCCGTGGCCACCGCGCCCGTCAGCGTGGAGACGATCGGGATCTCCGGCCGGTGGTAGGTGAGTCCCTCGGCCACCTCCCGGAACTCACCCAACATCGGCTCCATCAACGGCGAATGAAACGCATGACTCACCGCCAGACGACGAACCCGCCGACCCCAGCCAGCCACCTCCCGCGCCACCGACTCCACCACCGCGGCCTCACCCGACACCACCACCGACACCGGACCATTGACCGCCGCCACACCAGCCCGGCCCCCAACCCCCGCCAGCAACGGCAACACCTCCGCCTCACCAGCCTCCAACGCCACCATCGCACCACCCGAAGGCAACGCCTGCATCAACCGACCACGAGCCACCACCAACGCACAGGCATCCTCAAGCGACCACACACCCGCCACATGCGCAGCCGCGAGCTCACCGACCGAATGACCCACCAGCACATCCGGCACCACACCCCAGGACTCCAACAGCCGGAACAACGCCACCTGCACCGCGAACAACGCCGGCTGCGTAAACCCCGTCGCGTCCAACAACGCCGCATCCGCACCGCCCTCCAGCGCAAACACAACATCCCGCAACGAACGCCCCACACGCCCGTCCAACACCGCACACACCGCATCAAAAGCCTCGGCGAACACCGGGAACGCGTCGTACAACTCACGCCCCATACCGGCACGCTGCGACCCCTGACCCGAGAACACGAACGCCGTCCGACCCCCGGCATCCGCCACACCCCGAACCAGACCCGGCGCCTCCTCACCATCCGCCAACGCCATCAGACCGCGCAGGAACTCCGGTCGCCTGCTGCCGAACAGGACGGCGCGGTGGTCGAAGACCGACCGGGTGGTCGCCAGTGAGTACCCGATGTCCGCGAGGTCCAGGTCCGGGTCCTCGTCGAGACGGGCCAGCATGCGCTCGGCCTGGGCGCGCAGGGCCGCCCCGGTACGGGCTGCCAGCGGCCACGGCACGGCTCCGGAGACCGCCCGCTCCGACGGGGCCTCGCCCGCGGTCGGCTCCTCGGCCGGGTCCGGCGCGGCAACGTGTTCCTCGATGATCACGTGCGCGTTGGTGCCGCTGACGCCGAACGAGGAGACCCCCGCACGGCGCGGGTGGTCGCCGGGCTCCCAGGGCATCGCCTCGGTGAGCAACTCCACCGCACCCGCCGACCAGTCCACCTGCGGCGACGGCTCATCCACATGCAACGTCCGCGGCAACACCCCGGACCGCATCGCCATCACCATCTTGATCACACCAGCCACACCCGCCGCCGCCTGGGTGTGCCCGATATTGGACTTCACCGACCCCAGCCACAACGGACGATCCGCCTCACGGTCCCGGCCATAGGTCGCCAGCAGCGCCTGCGCCTCGATCGGATCACCCAGACGCGTCCCCGTTCCATGCGCCTCCACCACATCCACCTCAGCCCCGGACAACCCGGCATCAGCCAACGCCGCCCGAATCACCCGCTGCTGCGAAGGCCCGTTCGGCGCCGTCAGACCGTTGGACGCACCGTCCTGGTTCACCGCGCTGCCCCGCACCACCGCCAACACCCGATGCCCGTTGCGCAGCGCGTCCGACAACCGCTCCAGCACCAGCACACCCACACCTTCGGACCAGGCGGTGCCGTCCGCCTCTCCGGAGAACGCCTTGCAGCGGCCGTCCGGGGCCAGCCCGCGCTGCCGGCTGAACTCGGTGAAGGTCTCCGGGGTGGCCATGACGGTCACTCCCCCGACGAGCGCGAGTGAGCACTCGCCCGTCCTCAGCGTCTGGGCGGCCATGTGCATGGCCACCAGGGAGGAGGAGCAGGCGGTGTCCACCGACACCGCCGGACCCTCCAGACCCAGGGTGTAGGCAACCCGGCCGGAGACGACGGCTCCGGTGCTGTTGCTGCCCACGTAGTCGTGGTACTGGACACCGGCGTAGACGCCGGTGGCGCTGCCGCGCAGCGACACGGGGTCGATGCCGCCTCGCTCAAGGGCCTCCCAGGACGCCTCCAGCAGCAACCGCTGCTGCGGGTCGAGCAGTGCGGCCTCCTTCGGGGAGACACCGAAGAAGCCCGGGTCGAAGTCGCCCGCGTCGTACACGAATCCGCCTTCGCGGACGTAGGTGGTACCGGGCCTTCGCCCGTCCGGGTCGTAGAGGCCGTCCAGGTCCCAGCCGCGGTCGGCGGGGAACTCGCCGATGGCGTCGATTCCCTCGCTGACGAGCCGCCACAGGTCGTCGGGGGTGTGCGCGCCGCCGGGGAACCGGCAGGCCATACCGACGATCGCGATCGCGTCGCCGGTCCGGGGGGCGGCGGCCGGGGCCGCGGCCCCGTCGGCCGCCCCGGTCAGTTCGGCCAGGAGGTGCCGGGCGAGGACCGCCGGTGTCGGGTGGTCGAAGACCAGGGTGGCGGGCAGCCGCAGTCCGGTGGCCGTGTTGAGCCCGTTGCGCAGTTCGACGGCGGTCAGCGAGTCGAAGCCGAGCTGCTGGAACTCCTTGCCGGGTTCGACGTCTTCGAGGGAGCCGTGACCCAGGACGGCGGCCACCCGGGCGCGGACCAGGTCCAGGACTGCGGCGGGGCGTTCGTCCTCCGGCAGGGCCCGCAGCGTCTCGGCGAGTGTGGCGGTGTCCTGCGCGGCGGCACTGGCCGCAGCGCGCCGGGGCCCACCACCCCCGGTCAGTCCGCGCAGGGCCGCGGGCGTCTCGGCGCCGGGCGCGCGCAGAGCCGACAGGTCGAACCGGGCGGCGACGACCAGGGGGTCGGCGGAGCCCAGGGCGGCGTCGAAGAGTGCCAGGCCCTGCCCCGTGGACAGGGGCAGCACCCCGCTGTGGGACAGCCGGGCACGGTCGGTCTCCTCGAGGGTGTCCGCCATGCCGCCCTCTTGCCCCCACCATCCCCAGGCGAGCGAGAGGGCGGGCAGTCCCGCGGCCCGCCGGTGGGCGGCCAGGGCGTCGAGGAAGGCGTTGGCGGCGGCGTAGTTGCCCTGGCCGGGGGCGCCCAGCAGTCCCGAGAGCGAGGAGAAGAGGACGAAGCCGGCCAGGTCCAGGTCTCGGGTGAGCTCGTGCAGCCGGAGGGCGGCCTCGGCCTTCGGTCCCAGTACGGCGTCCAGGCGTTCCGGGGTGAGGGAGGTCAGCACACCGTCGTCGAGCGCTCCCGCGGCGTGGACGACCGCGGTCAGCGGATGCTCGCCGGGTATGGCCGCCAGGACTTCGGCGAGCGCGGCGCGGTCGGTGAGGTCGCAGGCCGCGACCGTGACCCGGGCCCCGGCCGCCGAGAGTTCCCCGGTCAGCCCGGCCACGCCGTCGGGTCCCTTGCGGCTGACCAACAGGAGGTGCCGGACGCCGTGTTCGGCGACCAGGTGGCGGGCGACGGCGCCGCCGAGGGCTCCGGATGCGCCGGTGACGAGGACGGTGCCGTCCGGGTCCAGCCGGGGCAGGTCGCCGCCATGCTCCTCGGCCTGCGGGACGCGGGCCAGCCGCGGGACGTGGAGACGGCCGTCTCGTACGGCGAGCTGGGGCTCCGCCGAGCCGAGGACGGCGGGTAGGAGCGCCTCGGTGTCGGTCCCCCGCTCCACGTCGAGCAGCACGAACCGGCCGGGGTGCTCGGCCTGCGCGGAGCGGACCAGGCCCCAGACCGCGGCACCGGCGAGGTCCGTCGGCCCGTCGCCGTCGGCCGCGACGGCGCCCGTCGTCACGAAGACCAGGGTCGAGTCGGCGAACCGGTCGTCCCCGAGCCAGCTCTGGACGGCGGCCAGCGCCCGGTGGGTGGCGGCGCGCACCTCTTCTGCGCCGGTGCACTCCAAAAGGACCGCGTCCGGTACCGCGTCCCCGGTGGCCGCCGCCTTCTCGAAGAGGGCCGCACTCGGCGGCGCGGCGGGGGCCGGCGCGGCGATCGGCTGCCAGTGGATCCGGTGGAGCGGGGGGCGGCCCGCGACGGAGAGCCGCGACGGGGCGACGGGACGGAAGACGGCGGAGTCGACAGTGGCCACCGGGGCGCCGGCGGCGTCCGCGACGGTGATCGCGTACGAGTCGTCGCCGGTGGGGGTGAAGCGGACTCGCAGGACCGAGGCGCCGGCGGCGTGCAGTTCCGCTCCGGACCAGGAGAAGGGGAGGCGGCCCGCGGCGCCGGCCTCGTCGCCTCCGGCGGCGCGCAGCGCGTGGGTGGCAGCGTCCAGGGCCGCCGGGTGCAGTCCGAAGGCCACCGCCTCGCCCGACACCTCCTCGGGGAGCCGTACCTCGGCGTGGATCTCCTCGCCCAGGCGCCATGCCGCGCGCAGTCCGCGGAAGGCCGGGCCGTAGGCCAGGCCCGAGTCCTCGAACTCCTCGTACAGAACGGTGAGGTCGATCGGCTCGGCGCCGACGGGCGGCCATGCGTCCGGTCCGGTGGCAGGCTGGGCGCTCGGCGGCTCCAGCACTCCCGTGGCGTGCGTGGTCCACTCGGTGTCCGGGGCGGCCTCCTCCGGCCGCGAGTGCACCGTGAGGTGACGTGCCCCCGATGCGTCGGCACCGCCCACGGCGACCTGCACCCGTACGCCGTGGTGCTCCGGCAGCACCAGCGGGGCGCCCAGGGTCAGTTCCGCCACCCGGGTACAGCCGACCTGGTCGCCCGCGTGGATCGCCAGTTCCAGGAACGCGGTGCCCGGCAGGGTCACGGTGTCCCCGGCCCGGTGGTGGGTCAGCCACGGGTGCCGGCCAGTGGACAGGATGCCGCTGAGGACGACACCGCCGGTGTCCGCGAGAGAGACGGCCGCGCCCAGCAGCGGGTGTCCCGCGGCGTCCAGGCCCGCGGCGGTCACCCCGTCGCGCCGCGTGCGGTCCTCCAGCCAGTAGCGGCGGCGCTGGAAGGCGTACGTCGGCAGCGGAACCGTACGGGCTCCGCGTGCGTCGTGCACGGCCGTCCAGTCCGGGGTGGCGCCCGCGGTGTGCAATCCGGCCAGGGCGGTGAGCAGCGTCCGTGCCTCGCCGCGGTCGCGGCGCAGCAGCGGGTACAGGACCGCGTTGTCCGCCGTGTCGGTCAGGCAGTCGCGCACCAGGGCGGTGAGCACGCCGTCCGGGCCGATCTCGACGTACCGTGTGACGCCCTCGGCCTCCAGGTGGCGGATGCCTTCGTGGAAGCGGACGGCCTCGCGGACGTGGCGCACCCAGTACTCCGGTGAGCACAGTTCGTGGGCGGCGACCGGTCCGTCGGCCGTGTGGGAGACCACTGGGATGTCCGGCTCGGCGTACGCCAGCGACTTGGCGACACGTCCGAAGTCGTCGAGCATCTCCTCCATCAGGGGTGAGTGGAAGGCGTGGGAGACCCGCAGCCTGTGCGTCCTGCGGCCCTGCTTCGCGAAGGCCGCCACGATGCCGAGGACCGACTCCTCCTCGCCGGAGACCACCACGGACGACGGCCCGTTGACGGCGGCGATGCCGACCCGGTCGTCGAGCAGGGGTCGCACCTCGTCCTCGGTGGCCTGCACCGCGGCCATGGCTCCGCCCGCCGGCAGCGCCTGCATCAGCCGACCGCGGGCCGCCACCAGTGTGCAGGCGTCCTCAAGGGACCACACACCCGCGACATGGGCGGCGGCGAGCTCGCCGATGGAATGGCCGAGCAGCAGGTCGGGCGTCACGCCCCACGACTCCAGCAGCCGGTACAGCGCCACCTCCACCGCGAAGAGCGCGGGCTGGGCGTACTCGGTGCGGTCGAGCGCCTCGGCGTCCTCGAACATCACCTCGCGCAGGGGGCGGTCGAGGCGTTTGTCGAACTCGGCGCACACGGCGTCCAGCGGCTCGGCGAACTCCGGGTACAGGGAGTGGAGTTCACGGCCCATGGCCACCGACTGGGCGCCCTGCCCGGTGAAGAGGAAGGCAGTCGGCCCGTCGTCGGCGGTGCCGCGCAGTACCTCGGGATGCGGCTCGTCCGCGGCGAGCGCGGCCATTTTGCCGATGCCGTCGGCGGTGTTCTCGGCGAGCACCACAGCGCGGTGGTCCAGAACGGCTCGGGTGGCGGCCAGGGAGCGGCCTATGTCGGACGCGTCGGTTTCCGGGTTCTCCTCCAGGTGGACGCGCAGGCGGTCGGCCTGGGCGCGCAGCGCGTCCGCGCTGTGTCCGGAGACCGGCCACGGCACGGGCACGCCGGTCGGCCGGCCGGGCCGGGGGGAGCCGACGGGTTCGGCAGGCGCCGGTTCGGCCTCCTCGACGATCAGGTGCGCGTTGGTGCCGCTGACGCCGAACGACGACACCCCGGCGCGGCGCGGCCGTTCACCGCGCGACCACTCCCTGGCCTCGGTGAGCAGGCGGACCCGTCCTGCGGTCCAGTCGACCTGCCGGGTGGGTTCGGAGACGTGCAGGGTGCGCGGGAGCACGCCGTGTCGCATGGCCATGACCATCTTGATGACGCCCGCCACGCCGGCGGCGGCCTGCGCGTGGCCGATGTTGGACTTCAGGGAGCCCAGCCACAGCGGACGGTCCTCGGGCCGGTCCTGACCGTAGGCGGCGATGACGGCCTGCGCCTCGATCGGGTCGCCCAGCGTCGTGCCGGTCCCATGTCCCTCCACCGTGTCCACCTCGGCCGCGGACAGCCCGGCGTCGGCCAGCGCCCGGCGGATGGCGCGCTGCTGCGAAGGGCCGTTGGGTGCCGTCAAGCCGTTGGACGCGCCGTCGGAGTTGACGGCCGAGCCTCGGATGACGGCCAGCACGGGGTGCCCGTTGCGGCGGGCGTCGGAGAGCCGCTCGAGCAGCAGCAGGCCGGCTCCCTCGGCCCAGCCGGTGCCGTCCGCGTCGTCGGAGAAGGCCTTGCAGCGGCCGTCGGCCGCGAGCCCGCGCTGCCGGCTGAACGCGAGGAACGGTCCGGGCGCGGACATCACCATCACGCCGCCGGCCAGCGCGAGCGAGCACTCGCGCCGTTGGAGCGCCCGTCCGGCGAGGTGCAGGGCGACGAGCGAGGAGGAGCAGGCGGTGTCGACGGTGACGGCCGGGCCTTCCAGGCCGAAGGTGTAGGCCACCCGGCCGGAGAGCACCGAGGCCGCGTTGCCGGTGCTCAGGTAGTCCTCGACGGCCCTGGAGCCGGCCGGCCGGGAGAGGTCCTCGTAGTAGTCCTGGCTGCCACTGCCGACGAACACCCCGACCTGGGCTCCGCGCAGCGAGTCCGGTGCGATCCGGCCACGTTCCATGACCTCCCAGGCGAGTTCGAGCACCAGGCGCTGCTGGGGGTCCATGGCCAGGGCCTCGCGCGGCGAGATGCCGAACAGCGAGGCGTCGAACTCACCTGCGTCGTGGACGAATCCGCCTTCGCGTACGTAGCTGGTGCCGGAGCTGCCGGGGTCGGCGTCGTAGAGGGCCCCCAGGTCCCAGCCGCGGTCGGCGGGGAAGGGGCCGATCGCGTCGCGCTCCTCGGCGACGAGCCGCCACAGGTCCTCCGGCGAGGCCACGCCTCCCGGGTAGCGGCAGCTCATCGCGACGACCGCGACCGGTTCCTGTTCAGCCGTCTCCAGCTCGCGCAGCCGTTCGCGGGTGTGGTGCAGGTCCGCCGTCACTCGCTTGAGGTAGTCGAGAAGCTTCTTCTCATTGTTCATCGGAGCCTCTTGTCGATCCGTCGGTTCAGGTCAGCGACATGCGTGGTCGGGGTCACGTCGACCCGAGCTCCTTGTCGATGAGGGCGAAGAGGTCGTCGGCGGTCGCTCCGTCGAGCCGGTTCTCCAGGGGTGCCTGAGGCCCCGTCGCTCCGAGGGTCCGGTTCAGCCGGTTCACCAGTGACTGCAGGCGCGCCGTGAGCCGGGTCGCGTCGATCTCCTCGCGCGGCATCCGCTCCGCCAGGGCCTCCAGCCGGTCCAGCGCGGCCAGTACGGTGACCGCGTCCCGGTCGGCGCCGTCCGGCCCGTCGTCCCGGCCACCGCCGAGGACTGCGGTCAGGTGCGCGGCCAGTGCCTTGGACGTGGCGTGGTCGAAGACGACGGTGGCGGGCAGCCTCAGGCCGGTGCGGGCGTTCAGCCGGTTGCGCAGGTCGACCGCGCCGACCGAGTCGAAGCCGAGGTCCTTGAAGGCCCGGCCGGGTTCGACCGCCGAGGGCCCGTCGTGCCCCAGGACGACTGCGGCCTGGCTCCGTACCAGGTCCAGCGCCAGCCGCTCCCGCTCCCCGGGGGTCGCGCGGGCGAGCCGGGTCGCGAACGCCTGCGCGGCGGAGTCGTCCCGGCCGGGTGTCACTCCGGCGTCCTCGTCAAGCGCGGCGACCGCATCGGGAAGGGCGTACAGCAGCGGGCGGGGGCGGGCGAGGGTGTAGACGGGCGCGAACCTGCTCCAGTCGATATCGGCGACGACGAGGTGGCCCTCGGAGTCGGTGAGCGCCTGCTCAAGCGCTTGGAGCGCCCGCTCCGGGTCCATCTCGGTCAGCCCCATGCGCCGCAGCGCGGCGCCGGACCGGGCGTCGACCATGCCGCCTCCGGCCCAGGAGCCCCAGGCGACCGAGGTGGCGGCGGCGCCGCGGGCCCTGCGCCGCTGCGCCAGTCCGTCGAGGAAGGCGTTGGCCGCCGCGTAGGCGGGCCGGCCGGCGGTGCCCCACACGGCGGCGCCCGAGGAGAACAGTACGAAGGCGTCCAGTTCCCGGTCGCCGAGCAGCCGGTCGAGGTGGACCGCTCCGGCGGTCTTGGCGCGGGTGAGGTCCGCGAGCCGCTGCGGGGTGATCTCCTCCAGCGGCGGTTCCTCCTCCAACACGCCCGCCGCGTGGAACACGGCGGTCAGCGGTTCGTCGTCCGGTAGCGAGTCGAGCAGTGCGCGCAGCGCGTCGCCGTCGGCGACGTCGCAGGCTGCGATGGTCACCCGGGCTCCCAGGTCGGTGAGTTCCGCCTTCAGCCGGTCCGCGCCCGGAGCCTCGGGTCCGCGCCGGCCGGCCAGGGCCAGATGGGCGGCCCCGTTCCGGGCCAGCGCGCGTGCCACGTGGGAGCCGACCGCGCCGGTGCCGCCGGTGACCAGGACCGTGCCGCGCGGGCGCCAGTGCTCCGCGGCGGCGGAGGCGGCCCGGGGTGCGCGCACCAGCCGGCGCGCGTACACGCCGTCCGGCCGGATCGCGATCTGGTCCTCTCCCCCGGTGCCGGACAGCGCCGCGCGGAGCCGGTCGGCCGCCCGGCCGTCGACGGGCCCGGTCAGGTCGATCGTGCCGCCCCAGGTGCCGGGCCTGTCGAGCCCCGAAACCGTGCCGAGTCCCCACAGCGCGCTCGCCGCCGGATCGACGTCCTCGTGGCGCCGGACGGCGACCGCGCCGCGGGTCATGTTCCACAGGGGGGCGGTGACGCCGGCGTCGGCCAGTGCCTGCAGCAGCGCGACGGCGTCCACCAGGTGGTCCTGGTCCGCCCTGCGCTCCCGGTCGTCGAACGCCAGCAGCGACAGCACGCCCGCGATCGGCTTGCCCCCCGCGGCAGTGCGCAGCCGCTCTGTGAGGTGGGCGCGTTGGGTGTCGTGCGTCTCGACTCGGATCAGGTCCGTCCTGTACGCGGCGAGGGCGTCCGCCAGTGCCGCGGCCGGTTCCGCGCCCGCCGGTGCAACGAGCAGCCAGCTGCCCTGCAGCGGGCCGGACGCGGTGCCGGGCAGCGGCTGCCACTCCACCCGGTACCGCCAGAAGTCCACCGTTGCCGCCTCGGTCTGCCGCCGGTGCCAGTCGGAGAGCGCGGGCACGACGCGGCCCAGGTCCTCGGGGTCGACGCCCAGGAGGGTGCCGAGGCCGTCCCTGTCGCCTTCCTCGACGGCCTGCCAGAAAGCGTGGCCGACCTGGTGCCCGGGCGGCGGGGCGGTAGCCGTCTGTGCCGGGGACTCCTCCTCCAGCCAGTAGCGGCGGTGCTGAAAGGGGTAGGTCGGCAGGTCCGTCTGCCCGCCGCCGGGGAAGAACGCCGCCCAGTCCACCGGCACTCCGGCCGCGTACAGCTCCGCAGCCGACGTGGCGAACCGGTCGAGCCCGCCCTCGTCGCGGCGCAGCGTGCCGGCCACCACGGCGTCGTGGTTCAGTTCCTCCAGAGTCTCCTGGACGCTCATCGCCAGGACGGGGTGTGCGCTGACCTCGGTGTAGGCCGTAAAGCCGCGCTCGGCGAGGTCACGTACGACCGGGGCGAACCGGACGGTGCGGCGGAGGTTCGCGTACCAGTAACGCGCGTCGAGCTCTCCTGCCCCGACCCACGCTCCGGTGACGGTCGACAGCATCGGGACGTCCGGCTCGCCGGGGTCGAGCGGCGAGAGCTCCTGCAGCAGCCGCTGTTCCAGGAGTTCGACGTCGGCGGAGTGCGAGGCGTAGTCCACCGTGACCCGCTTGGCCTGCACGTCCTCGGCCACCAGCTCGGCCCGTAGTTCGTCCAGCGCGGCGCCCTCGCCGGAAAGGACGACGGACCGGATGCCGTTGTCGGCGGCGACCGAGATCCTGTCCCCCCAGCGCTCCAGGCGCGGCCGTACCCGCTCGGCGGGCAGCGCCACGTGGAGCATGCCGCCGTCGCGGCCGGCGAGCAACTCGCCGATGGCTCTGCTGCGCAGTGCGACCACGCGCGCCCCGTCGTCCAGGGAGAGCGCCCCGGCGACGCAGGCCGCCGCGATCTCGCCCTGCGAGTGCCCGATGACCGCGTCGGGTTCGACCCCGTGGGCCCGCCACACCGCGGCCAGCGACACCATGACGGCCCACAGCACCGGTTGCAGCACGTCCACCCCCTCGTGCGCCGGGGCCCCGGACTCGCCGCGCAGCACGGCGGTGAGCGACCAGTCGACGTACGGGGCGAGCGCCTTCTCGCAGACCTCGACGTGTTCGGCGAAGTCCGACGACTCCTCCAGCAGCCCGGCGGCCATCCCGGCCCACTGCCAGCCCTGGCCGGGGAAGACGAACACAGTCCTGCCGCCGGGCTTCGCCCGCCCGGTGACCACACCGGTCCTCGACCGGCTTGCGGCCAGGTCGTGCAGGGCGTCCACAAGCCGTTCCCGGTCCCGTCCGACCACGACCGCCCGGTCCTCGAACGCGGTGCGTCGGGTGGCCAGGGAGTGTCCCAGGTCGGCGAGGCCCGCGCCGGGGCGGTCCGCCATGGCGTCCGCGAGCCGCCGGGCCTGTTCGGCGAGCGCCTCCTCGCCGCGGGCCGAGAGCACCAGGGGGGCCACCACCGGGTCGGCGGCGGGCTCGTCCCCGGGCGGTTCCTCGTCGGCCTGTTCGATGATGACGTGCGCGTTGGTGCCACTGATCCCGAAGGAGGACACGGCGGCCCGCCGCGGCCGGCCCGTCCCCGGCCAGTCCCGCTCCTCGGTCAGGAGCGCGACCGTTCCGGGGGACCAGTCGACGTGCGGTGTGGGCTCGGAGACGTGCAGGGTGCGCGGGAGCACGCCATGCCGCATGGCCATGACCGTCTTGATCACGCCGCCGACCCCGGACGCGGCCTGGGCGTGCCCGATGTTCGACTTGAGCGAGCCCAGCCACAGGGGGTGATCCGCCGCACGCCTCTGACCGTAGGTGGCCAGCAGCGCCTGCGCCTCGATCGGGTCGCCGAGGGAAGTGCCGGTGCCGTGCGCCTCGACCGCGTCCACCTCCGAGGAGACGAGGCCGGCGTCGGCCAGCGCCTGCTCGATGACACGGACCTGGGCGGGTCCGTTGGGCGCCGAGAAGCCGTTGGAGGCGCCGTCCTGGTTCACCGCGCTGCCCCGCACCACGGCCAGCACCCGGTGGCCGTTGCGGCGGGCGTCCGACAGCCGCTCCAGGACCAGGACGCCGACGCCCTCGGCCCAGGCGGTGCCGTCCGCGTCGCCGGAGAAGGCCTTGCAGCGGCCGTCGGGCGCCAGACCGCGCTGGCGGCTGAAGTCCACGAACATCTCCGGGGTGCCCATCACGGTCGCCCCGCCCGCGAGCGCGAGGGTGCACTCGCCCCTGCGCAGGGCCTGTGCGGCCAGGTGGAGGGCGACCAGGGAGGACGAACAGGCGGTGTCGACCGAGACGGCCGGCCCTTGCAGGCCGAGGCTGTAGGCGACATGGCCGGACACCAGGCTGCCGCCGGGACTGCCGCCGAGGTAGTCGTGGTACATCAGCCCGGCGTAGACGCCCGTCGGGCTGCCGTGCAGGGACCGCGGGTCGATGCCCGCCCGCTCGAACGCCTCCCAGGAGACCTCCAGCAGCAGCCGCTGCTGCGGGTCGGCGCGCCGGGCGTCGCGGGGGCTGATGCCGAAGAAGTCGGCGTCGAACTCCGCCGCCTCGTAGAGGAACCCGCCCTGCCGCACATAGGTCTTGTCCTGCCGCTCGGGCTCCGGGTCGTAGATCGCGTCGACGTCCCAGCCCCGGTCGGCGGGGAACTCCCCGATGGCGTCCCGGCCCTCGACGACCAGCCGCCACAGGTCCTCCGGCGAGGTCACGCCTCCCGGGTAGCGGCAGCCCATGCCGACGATCGCGATCGGTTCGCCGTACCGGAGCTCGTACTCGTGCAGCCGCCGCCGTGTCTGGCGCAGGTCAGCCGTCGCACGCTTGAGGTAGTCGCGCAGCTTGTCGTCGTTCGCCATTGACCGTCCGCTCACGAGATGCCCAGTTCGTCGTCGAGCACGTGGAAGAGTTCGTCGTCCGTCGCCGCGTCGAGGTCATCGTCCGCCCCGGTCTGCTCCGCGGCACTCCGGCCGCCCTGCCACCTGCGCAGCAGTGCCTCCAGCCGGGCGGAGATCCTCGCTCTGTCCGTATCGGCGCCTGCCTGCTCCGCCGTCGCGAGCGCTGCCTCCAGCGTCTCGACGACGTCGAGGACCGGCTGGAGTGTGTCCGCCCGCGCAGGGGCCAGCAGCTCGCGCAGGTGGCCGGCCAAGGCCTCGGGGGTGGGGTGGTCGAAGACCACGGTCGCGGGCAGTGTCGTCCCGGCGGCCGCACCGAGCCGGTTCCGCAGCTCGACGGCGGCCAGCGAGTCGAAGCCCATCTCCTGGAAGGCGCGCCGGGGTTCGACGGCGGCCTGCGACGTGTGTCCGAGAACCGCGGTCACGTGGCTGCGAACGGCGTCGAGCAGGAACGCGTCGCGTTCCGTCTCGGGCAGCCCTGCCAGGCTCCGCGCAAGGCCGCCCGCGGTGTCCTCCGGCACGTCGGCCGGAGCCCCGTGCCGTACGGGTCCGCCCGCCAGGCCTCTCAGGACCGCGGGTACCTCGTCCCGGGGCCTGCGGCGCAGCGCCGGGACCGTCACCTTCAGTGGCACGACCAGCGAGCCCCGGGCGGGCGGTGCGTCGAGCGCTGCGTCCAACAGCGCCAGGCCCTCATCGGTGGTGAGCGGCGGAAGGCCGAGCCGGTCCAGCCGCCGCAAGGCCGGCTCGTCAAGCTGCCCGGCCATGCCGCCGTCCTCGGCCCAGGCGCCCCAGGCCAGGGAGAGGGCGGGCAGTCCCCTGGCCCGCCGGTGCGCGGCGAGCACGTCCAGGAAGACGTTCGCGGCCGCGTAGTTGGCCTGTCCGGCGCCCAGCACGTATCCGGCGGCGGAGGAGAACAGCACGAACGCCGAAAGGTCGAGGCCGAGGGTGAGTTCGTGCAGGTGCCAGGCCCCGTCCGCCTTCGGCCGCAGGACGGCGTCCAGGTGGGCCGGCGTCAGCGCACCGACGAGCGCGTTGTCCACGATGCCGGCGGCATGCACCACCGCGACCAGCGGATGCTCCGGCGGGACCGCCACGAGCAGCTCCGAAACGGCGTCCCGGTCCCCGACATCGCAGCCGACCACAGTCGCCTCGGCCCCCAACGAGGCCAGCTCCTCGCACAGTTCGCCGGCTCCGGGCGCCGCGGGACCGCGGCGGTTGACGAGCAGCAGGCGGCGGACGCCGCGGGCGGCGACCAGGTGCCGGGCCACCACCGCGCCGAGCCCGCCGGTGCCGCCGGTCACCAGTACCGTGCCCTCCTGGTCCCACACGGGGTTTCGCACCGAGTCCGGTCGTGTGCCGTCCGGATGGGGCCGCGGGGCGGGCGGGGCCTCCCGGACGAGTCTCGGGACGAGCCGCTCCCCGTCGCGCAGACAGCTCTCGGGCTCACCTGAGTCCAGGACGGCGCGCAGCCCGCGCAGCGAGGACGGCCGGTCGTCCATGTCCAGCAGGGCGAACCGGCCGGGGTTCTCCGCCAGCGCCGATCTGACCAGTCCCCACACCGGCGCGGTCTCGAGCTCGGCAGGCGCGTCGTCCCCGGTGCCGATCGCACCGGTGGTGACCAGCACGAGCCGAGAGGAGGCGAACGCGGGCTCGCCCAGCCAGGTGCGCACCACCTCCAGCACGGCGTCCCCCATGTCCCGTACGCCGTCGGGAACGCTCTTGCTATCGGTGCCCGTGCAGTTCAGCACCACGGTCCGCGGCACGGCCGTGCGACCGCCCGTGACATCGCGGCGGAGCGCCTCCAGGTCGGTGAACACCGGAACCGAAGATCCCAGCGCCGAGGCCAGACGGCCGGCCCCGGGCCCCACCGCGGCGGCGTCCGCGGAGGCCGCGGTGTCCGACAACGGGACCGCGGCGGGCTCCCACACCAGCCGGAACATGGCGTCCGGTACCGCGGGGGCGAGGCGCGCGGTGTCGACCGGCCGGACCACCAGCGACTCGACGGAGGCAACTGGCCTGCCTTCCCCGTCCGCGACGAGCAGCGAGACCGCGCCCGGCCCGGCCGAGGCGATGCGCACGCGCAGCGAGCCGGCCCCTCCGGAGTGGACCACCGCTCCGGACCACGAGAAGGGCAGCAGCGGGCCGTCGGCCTCCCCCTGGTCGCCTTCCACGCCGAGGAGTTGGGCGTGCAGTGCGGCGTCCAACAGCGCCGGGTGGAGCCGGTACGCGGAGGGGTCCAGGGCGGTCTCCTCCGGTGCGGCCACTTCGGCGTAGATCTCGCCGCCGTGCCGCCAGGCCGCACGCAGGCCGCGGAAGGCGGGCCCGTAGTCGTAGCCCTGTCCCGCGAGTTCGTCGTACATGCCGTCCATGCCGATCTCCTCGGCACCGGGCGGCGGCCACTCGGTGAGGCCCTGCGCGGGCCCGCCGTGCGTGGTGTCGTGCGGCGGGTGCGGGCCGGCCGCGGCCAGGATGCCGCCGGCGTGCCGGGTCCAGGGGGCGTCGGTCACGTCCCGGTCCACGGCCTCTGTGGCACGCGAGTGGACCGCGAAGGGGCGCCGGCCCGTCGCGTCCGCCGCGTCCACGGTCACCCGGAGGGCGACCGCGCCCTGCTCCGGCAGGACCAGCGGCGCTTCGAGGGTCAGTTCTCCGACCGTCTCGCAGCCCACCTCCACACCGGCTCGTACTGCCAGCTCCAGAAACGCCGTTCCCGGCAGCAGCACCCTGCCGAGCACCGTGTGGTCGGCGAGCCATGCCTGCCGGTCGACCGAGAGGCGGCCGGTGAGGACGACGCCGCCCGACTCGGGCAGTTCGACCACCGCGCCGAGGAGGGGGTGCTCGGCGGAGACCTGACCGGAACCGCTCGGGTCGGCGACCGCGGGCAGCGGTTCGAGCCAATACCGCTTGTGCTGGAAGGGGTAGGTGGGCAGGTCGACCCGGCGTGCCCCGGTACCGGCGAACAGGGCCGACCAGTCCACCGGAGCACCGGTGGTGTGCAGACCGGCCAACGCCCGCAGCACCGCACCCGGCTCGTCGGCGTCCTTGGCCAGCAACGGCACACACACCGCATCCCGACCCTCGGCCAGGCACTGCTGTGCCATCACCGTGCAAGTGGCATCGGGACCGATCTCCACGAACCGGCCCACCCCCTGCCCCTCCAACACCCCAACCGCGTCGTGGAAGCGGACCGGCCGACGCACGTGCGACACCCAGTAGCCCGGATCGCACAACTCCTCCGCCGTGGCCACCGCGCCCGTCAGCGTGGACACGATCGGGATCTCCGGCCGGTGGTAGGTGAGTCCCTCGGCCACCTCCCGGAACTCGCCCAACATCGGCTCCATCAACGGCGAATGGAATGCATGACTCACCGTCAGACGACGAACCCGCCGACCCCAGCCAGCCACCTCCCGCGCCACCGACTCCACCACCGCGGCCTCACCCGACACCACCACCGACACCGGACCATTGACCGCCGCCACACCAGCCCGGCCCCCAACCCCGGCCAGCAACGGCAACACCTCCGCCTCACCAGCCTCCAACGCCACCATCGCACCACCCGACGGCAACGCCTGCATCAACCGACCACGAGCCACCACCAACGCACAGGCATCCTCAAGCGACCACACACCCGCCACATGCGCAGCCGCGAGCTCACCGACCGAATGACCCACCAGCACATCCGGCACCACACCCCAGGACTCCAGCAGCCGGAACAACGCCACCTGCACCGCGAACAACGCCGGCTGCGTAAACCCCGTCGCATCCAACAACGCCGCATCCGCACCGCCCTCCAGCGCAAACACAACATCCCGCAACGAACGCCCCACACGCCCGTCCAACACCGCACACACCGCATCAAAAGCCTCGGCAAACACCGGGAACGCCTCGTACAACTCACGCCCCATACCGGCACGCTGCGACCCCTGACCCGAGAACACGAACGCGGTCTGCCCGCCCTTGCGGGCCTGTCCCCGTACGATCTCGGCCGATTGCGCCCCGGAGGCGAGGGCGGTGAGCGCGCGGATGGCACTCCCGGAGTCGGCGGCCAGCACGACCGCACGGTGGGCGAGAGCGGCACGAGTCGTCGCCAGCGAGTAGCCCAGATCCTGAAGGGACGGTCCCGTCCCGGCCGCCGTATGCGCGGTGATGTGCTCGACCAGGCGCGCGGCCTGGGCCCGCAGCGCCTCCTCGGTGCCTCCCGCGACCGGCAGCGGAACAGGATCAAGGACCGGTGCGGCGACGACGGGCAACCCGGCAGCGGCGGGTACCGGCACGGGCGCCTCTTCGATGATCACGTGCGCATTGGTGCCGCTGATCCCGAACGAGGAGACCCCCGCACGGCGCGGGTGGTCGCCGGGCTCCCAGGGCATCGCCTCGGTGAGCAACTCCACCGCACCCGACGACCAATCCACCTGCGGCGACGGCTCATCCACATGCAACGTCCGCGGCAACACCCCGGACCGCATCGCCATCACCATCTTGATCACACCAGCCACACCCGCCGCCGCCTGGGTGTGCCCGATATTGGACTTCACCGACCCCAGCCACAACGGACGATCCGCCTCACGGTCCCGGCCATACGTCGCCAGCACCGCCTGCGCCTCGATCGGATCACCCAGACGCGTCCCCGTCCCATGCGCCTCCACCACATCCACCTCAGCCCCGGACAACCCGGCATCAGCCAACGCCGCCCGAATCACCCGCTGCTGCGAAGGCCCGTTCGGCGCCGTCAGACCGTTGGACGCACCGTCCTGGTTCACCGCGCTGCCCCGCACCACCGCCAACACCCGATGCCCGTTGCGCAGCGCGTCCGACAACCGCTCCAGCACCAGCACACCCACACCCTCGCCCCACCCCGTGCCGTCGGCGGCAGCCGAGAAGGACTTGCACCGCCCGTCGGGAGCCAGCCCGCGCTGCCGGCTGAAGTCGACGAATGCCTCGGGGCTCGACATCACGGTCACACCGCCCGCCAGTGCCAGATCGCACTCGCCGCGTCGCAGCGACTGTGCGGCCAGGTGGAGGGCGACCAGGGAGGAGGAACAGGCGGTGTCCACGGACACCGCCGGGCCCTCCAGGCCGAACGTGTAAGCCACCCGGCCGGAGACCACACTGCCGAGGCTCCCGTTGCCGAGGTAGCCCGCGATGTCCTCCGGAACCCGGCTCTGCCGGCCCCAGTCGTGGTACATGACGCCGGCGAAGACACCGGTCCGGCTGTCGCGCACCGATGCCGGGGCTATGCCCGCCCGCTCGAACGCCTCCCAGGACGTCTCCAGCAGCAGTCGCTGCTGCGGGTCCATGGCCATCGCCTCTCGCGGGCTGATCCGGAAGAAGTCGGGATCGAACTCCGCTGCGTCGTGGAGGAACCCTCCCTCCCGGACGTAGCTGGTGCCGGGCCTCTGCCGGTCCGGGTCGTAGAGGGCGCTGACGTCCCAGCCGCGGTCGGTGGGGAATCCGGTGATGCCGTCCGCCCCGTCCGCGACCAGCCGCCACAGCTCCTCCGGGGAGGCGACATCGCCCGGATACCGGCAGGCCATGCCCACTATCGCAATCGTCTGCTCATCGTCCCGAACCACCGCGGCCGGTACCGTCTCGGCGCCCTGCTTCCGTGCCGTGTCACCGAGTTCCCTCGCCAGCAGTCGGGCGACGGCTCCGGCGGTGGGGTGGTCGAAGATCAGGGTGGCAGGCAGTCGTACACCGGTCGCGGTGCCCAGCCGGTTGCGCAGTTCGAGTGCGGACAGGGAGTCGAAACCCAGGTCGTTGAAGGGTTGTTCGACGTCCACCGTCTCCGGCGTCGCATGTCCCAGCACGGCGGCGACGTGCGCGCGTATCAGGTCGAGCAGGTGGCGCAGGCGCTCCGGTTCGGACAGTGCCGACAGCCTCCCGGCCGAGGAGGAACCCGTGGGCCCAGCGGCTGCCATGCGGGATGCGGAGGGTGTGCGGACCAGTCCGCGCAGCACCGGTGGGACCCCGTCCGCCGCGGCGTGCTCGCGAAGCGCGGCAAGGTCCAGGCACACGGGGAAGAGAAGCGTGTCATCGGAGCCGAGCGCCGCGTCGAAGATCGCCAGGCCGTAGTCGGACGAGAGGGCGCGCACTCCGGAGCGGTTCATGCGACGCAGCTCGGTCTCGCCGAGCCGCGCGGCCAGGCCCTCGTCGTGCTGCTCCCACAGGCCCCAGGCGAGTGACACGGCCGGCAGCCCCATGGCTCGCCGGTGGGCGGCCAGGGCGTCCACGTAGGTGTTGGCGGCGGCGTAGTTCGCCTGACCAGCCGCTCCGAACGTGCCGGACACCGACGAGAACAGCATGAACGCCGACAGGTCGAGATCGAGGGTGAGTTCGTGCAGATGCCAGGCCGCGTCCGCCTTCGGGCGCAGCACCGCGTCCAGCTGGTCCGGGGTCATCTCGGTCAGCACGCTGTCGTTCAGCACTCCGGCCGCGTGCACCACGGCGGTCAGCGGGTGCTCGGCCGGTACTCCGGCCACCACCTCGGCCAGGAAGTCGCGGTCGGCGATGTCTCCCGCGACGACCGAGACCCGGGCCCCGGCGTCGATGAGCTCCTCGACGAGTTCCCGGGCGCCCGGTGCCGCCGCTCCGCGCCGACTGACCAGCAGCAGATTCCGCACGCCGTGGATGTGCAGCAGCCTACGGGCCACCAGCGCGCCGAGACTTCCGGTGCCGCCGGTGACCAGCACGGTGCCGTCAGGGTCGAGAGCGGCGGGCGCGTCCGTACCGGTGTCCGCGGCTCTCACCAACCTGGGTACGAGCATGCGGCCTTCGCGCAGCGCGAACTCGGGTTCCTCCGTGCCGAGGGCGGCGGTCAGAGCGCGCCGGGAGTCGGCCTCTCCGTCGATGTCGGCCAGCACCAGGCGGCCGGGGTGCTCGGCCTGGGCCGCGCGGACCAGGCCCCACAGGGGTGCGGAGGCCAGATCGATCGCCCCTCCACCGGGCACGGCTACAGCGCCACGCGTGACGACCACCAGCCGCGTACCGCCGCTCCGTTCGTCCGCCAACCAGTCCTGCAGCAGGCGGAGCAGGTGGCGTGCCGAGAGCCGCGCCGCCCGGGAGCCGTCGTCTGCGGCGTCCGTGCCGGGAACGCACAGGACGGCGGTGTCCGGGAGGTCGTCGCCAGTGAGGTCGGCCCAGTTCCCGACGGGCGCACCGAACAGGTCGGACAGCCCGTGGATGTCGTCCTCCCACAGCACCGTCCGGCCGCCCGGGCGCCGCTCGGACACCGGGTGCGGGGTCCACTCCAGCCGGAACAGCGAATCACGGTGCCTTGCTCCCGCAGCGCCGACCAGGTCCGCGGTCACCGCACGCAGCACCAGGGATTCGACGGAGGCGGCAGGCCGTCCGGCGGAGTCGGCGAGTTCCAGGGCGAAGCCGGCACGGCCGCCATCGCCTTCGTGGCCAGGGCGGGAGACTCGCACACGGAGCGAGGAAGCACCAGAGGCCCACTGGGACAGCCCGCCCCATACGAAGGGCAGGCGCAGACCCGGCTCGTCGAAGTCGAAGAGGCTCACCGCATGCAGCGCGGCATCCAGCAGCGCCGGGTGCAGCCCGTAGGACGCGGCGTCCGCCTGTGCCTCCTCCGGAAGCCCCACCTCGGCGAAAACCTCGTCCCCGCGTCGCCAGGCCGCACGCAGGCCACGAAAGGCGGGTCCGTACTCGAGCCCGGCCGCGGCAAGGTCCTCGTACACCGTGTGCAGGTCGACGGCGGCGGCGCCCTCGGGCGGCCACGCGGCGAGGTCCCCTTGGACGGGTCCTCCGGCGGCAGCCTGTCGCAGCACTGCCGTCGCGTGCCGCGTCCACACCTCCTCGGCGTCGTCCTCCTCCGTACCCTCGGGCGACTGCGACGAGTAGAGGGAGAGAACGCGGTGCCCGGATTCGTCGAGGGGGCCGACGAAGACCTGGACCGGGACTCCGCCACGCCCCGGTAGGACCAGCGGCGCTTCGAGGGTCAGTTCCCCGACCGCCCCGCACCCGACCCGGTCGGCGGCCCGGTGCGTCATCTCGACGAACGCGGCACCGGGCACCACCACACTGCCGTGTACGACGTGTTGGGACAGCCAGGGCAGGGTGTCGACGGACAACCGGCCGGTCATAAGGGTGCCACCCGAAGCGGGCAGGCTCACCGAGGCGCCCAGTAGCGGATGGCCGACCGCCCGCAACCCCGCGGGGGCGGAGTCCGTGCGATGCTTCGAGGGCGTCCAGTACCGCTTGCGTTGGAAAGGGTAGGTGGGCAGGTCGACCCGGCGCGCTCCGGAACCCGCGTACAACGTCGGCCAGTCAACCGTGCCGCCGCCGACGTGATAGGCGCCGACCGAGGCGAGCAGGGCGGTCGCCTCGGGGTGCCCCGGCCGCAGGGTGGGCGTCAACAGGACGTCCTCACCCTTGGCCAGGCACTGCTGCGCCATCACCGTGCAAGTGGCATCGGGACCGATCTCCACGAACCGGCCCACCCCCTGCTCCTCCAACACCCTTACCGCGTCATGGAAACGGACCGGCCGGCGCACGTGCGACACCCAGTAGCCCGGATCGCACAACTCCTCCGCCGTGGCCACCGCGCCCGTCATCGTGGACACGATCGGGATCTCCGGCCGGTGGTACGACAGCCCCTCGGCCACCTCCCGGAACTCACCCAACATCGGCTCCATCAAAGGCGAGTGGAATGCATGGCTCACCGTCAGGCGACGAACCCGGCGGCCCCAGCCAGCCACCTCCCGCGCCACCGACTCCACCACCGCGGCCTCACCCGACACCACCACCGACACCGGACCATTGACCGCCGCCACACCAGCCCGGCCCCCAACCCCCGCCAGCAACGGCAACACCTCCGCCTCACCAGCCTCCAACGCCACCATCGCACCACCCGAAGGCAACGCCTGCATCAACCGACCACGAGCCGCCACCAACGCACAGGCATCCTCAAGCGACCACACACCCGCCACATGCGCAGCCGCGAGCTCACCGACCGAATGACCCACCAGCACATCCGGCACCACACCCCAGGACTCCAACAGCCGGAACAAGGCCACCTGCACCGCGAACAACGCCGGCTGCGTAAACCCCGTCGCATCCAACAACGCCGCATCCGCACCGCCCTCCAGCGCAAACACAACATCCCGCAACGAACGCCCCACACGCCCGTCCAACACCGCACACACCGCATCAAAAGCCTCGGCGAACACCGGGAACGCCTCGTACAACTCACGCCCCATACCGGCACGCTGCGACCCCTGACCCGAGAACACGAACGCCGTCCGACCCCCGGCATCCGCCACACCCCGAACCAGACCCGGCGCCTCCTCACCCCCAGCCAACGCCACCAGACCGCACAGGAGTTCACCACGGTCCACGCCGGTCACCGCAGCCCGATGCCGCAGATGGGACCGCCCGGTCGCCAGCGAGTACGCCATATCCATCGCAGCCCGCCCCGGCTCTGCCTGAATCTCCTCCAGCAATCGTGCCGCCTGGGTGCACAGCGCCGCCGGGCTGTGCCCCGACAACAGCCAGGGCGCCGCGGGACCGTCGTCCTCCGGCACCACCTCAGCAGGAGACTCCTCCGGCGCGTCGACATGTTCCTCGATGATCACGTGCGCATTGGTGCCGCTGATCCCGAACGAGGAGACCCCCGCACGGCGCGGGTGGTCGCCGGGCTCCCATGGCATCGCCTCGGTGAGCAGCTCCACCGCGCCGGCCGACCAGTCCACCTGCGGCGACGGCTCATCCACATGCAACGTCCGCGGCAACACCCCCGACCGCATCGCCATCACCATCTTGATCACACCAGCCACACCCGCCGCCGCCTGGGTGTGCCCGATATTGGACTTCACCGACCCCAACCACAACGGACGATCCGCCCCACGGTCCCGGCCATACGTCGCCAGCACCGCCTGCGCCTCGATCGGATCACCCAGACGCGTCCCCGTCCCATGCGCCTCCACCACATCCACCTCAGCCCCGGACAACCCGGCATCAACCAACGCCGCCCGAATCACCCGCTGCTGCGAAGGCCCGTTCGGCGCCGTCAGACCGCTACTGGCACCGTCCTGGTTCACCGCGCTGCCCCGCACCACCGCCAACACCCGATGCCCGTTGCGCAGCGCGTCCGACAACCGCTCCAGCACCAGCACACCCACACCCTCGCCCCACCCCGTGCCGTCGGCGGCAGCCGAGAAGGACTTGCACCGCCCGTCGGGAGCCAGCCCGCGCTGCTCGCTGAAGTCGACGAAGGTGTCGGGGCTCGACATCACGGTCACACCGCCGACGAGGGCCTTGGAGCAGTCGCCACGGCGCAGCGCTTGGACCGCCCAGTGCAGGGCGACCAGTGAGGAGGAGCAGGCGGTGTCCACCGACACCGCCGGGCCCTCCAGACCCAGGGTGTAGGCAACCCGGCCGGAGACGATGCTGCCGACGCTGCTGCTGCCGGGGTAGTCGTGGTACATGACGCCCGCGAAGACCCCGGTCCGGCTGCCCTTCAGTGACAGCGGCGGAACACCCGCCCGCTCCAACGCCTCCCAGGACGCCTCCAGCAGCAACCGCTGCTGCGGATCCATACCCAGCGCCTCACGCGGCGAGATACCGAAGAACTCCGCGTCGAACTCCGCCGCGTCGTGGAGGAACCCTCCCTCACGGGCGTAACTGGTGCCGGGCCTTTCCCCCGTGGGGTCGTACAGCCCGGTGAGTTCCCAGCCGCGGTCGGTCGGGAACTCACTCACTGCATCGACCCCGTCGGCGACCAGCCGCCAGAACTCCTCCGGCGTGGTCACCCCGCCAGGAAACCGGCAGGCCATGCCCACGATCGCGATGGGCTCGCCGTTCCGTGCCTCGGCCTCGCGGAGCTGCCGTCGGGTTTCGCGGAGGTCAGTGGTAGCCCTCTTGAGGTAGCTGAGAAGTTTTTCCTCGCTGGTCACCGAAATTCCCCCACGGCAAACGGTCGGAGTCCTCGCACAAATCGACGGGAATCCAAGAGCGGATATGCGGAATCTGGTATCCGGGAGACCCGATCGGACGATAGCGCGCGTCGCGGCGGTGCAAGACCCCTAATTTCTCGCTCTTCAACCCCCTTAAAGGGGCTCTCCCGGGCTTAGGGGGCCTAAGGGCTGTCCCGCAATCCCTGGCGGGCGCACGACGACAGCTGCGGCACCTCGCTGCGTTGTCGGAACGCCCGAATACACCCGGTATGAGGATGCTCCTCCGCCTTGCGATGCACCGCACCTGACGCCGCGCGCTGATCCACCAGGGATTACGGGACAGCCCTTAACGTCGTACCCCGACGAAGAGACCGCGGCCGGAGAGCCCGCCCTCGATGTAGGTCGGCGTCAGGCCGGCGCGGTCGAAGGCCTCCTCGTACTCATCCCGGGTGAAGAGGGTGATGAGCGTGCTCTCGGTGAGGTGTCTGACACCGCTCGTGGGGTCGGCGATGAGGCAGTGCACGTCCATGCGGCTCGCCCTGCCCTCCAGGCTCGAGTGCGACACCCGGGCCACGGTGCGATGGTCGGCCGTCACCACGTCGCCCGCTACGTGGTGGGGCAAGAAGGTCTCCGGGAACCACCAGGGGTCGACGACCACCACTCCGCGCGGCTCGGCCGCATGCCGGGCGAAGCACCGCAGCGCTTCGGCCAGTTCCTCGACGGTCGACAGGTGCCCCACCGAGGCGAAGAGGCAGGTGACCGCGTCGAAGGTGCGACCGAGGTCGAAGGAGCGCATGTCCCCGAGGTTCAGCCGGACACCCGGAAGCCGGCGCTGGGCCAGGGTGAGCATGTCCACGGAACGGTCCAGCCCCTCGACCTCCTCGAACTCCCTGGAGAAATGGGTGAGGTGGAGGCCTGTGCCGCAGGCGACGTCGAGCAGGGATTGCGCATCCGGTTTGTGCGAGCGGATCACATCACAGAGGCGCTTGGCCTCCGCGGCGTAGTCCTTGCCCCGGCCCTGGTGGACGAGGTCGTAGATCTCGGCATCCTCAGCTTCGTACATTCATCCCTCACATCATTCGCGTCGGGCGTTCGTTGGTGACCAGCCGGGGGCGCGGCCGGGCGTGTGCCGCGGCCGCGCCCCCGGGTCCGTGTCTCACGTGAGCGAGTCAAGCCATTCGCCGATGACCCGCGCCGTGTTCTCCGCGCCGTCCTCGACCATCGAGTAGTGGTCTCCCTCGACGGTCCGGTACTCGTCGGCCCTGCTCCATGTCGTCTGCCAGTCCTCGGCCCCGCCCGCGGAACCGTCGGGCCGCGCGGTGAAGCGCTCCTCCGGGCGGAGCAGCAGGGCGGGTGCCGCGATGTCGGGCAGCGGGAAGTCCGGGAGCAGGTCGACGTAGCGGGCCATCGCCGTGAGCCGGTCCCGGTCGAACAGGTTGTACTGCGACTCGCGATCCAGCATTCCGACGGTCATCTCGTCCATGACGCCGTCGGTGCGTTCTCCGCCGCCCTCGGTGCTCTCCGAGCCATGGACCTCGTAGGTGTCCAGCAGGACGACTGCGGACGGCTTGGGACCAGTGCCCTCCAGCCGGGCTGCGACGGCGTGGGCGATGATGCCCGCCGACGAGTAACCCAGCAGGGCGAACGGCTCCTCCCCCGCCGCCTCGCGCAGGGCTTCGGCCAGTACGTCGACGACCGCGCCCGCCGAGACGGGCAGTTGCTCGCCGGACAGGAAGCCGGGCAGCGGCACCGCCGAGACCTCCCGTCGGCCGCGGAAGTGGGCGGCCAGACGGGCGTGCTGGTAGACGCCGCCGATCGCGACGGGCGTGCTGACGCAGAACAGCCTGGGTCGCGTCGGCCCGTCGGCGAGCCTGACGATCCGGGGCGGCGTGGCCAGTTCGGCGGTGGTCTCGAAGGACGGCCGGAGACCGGCCACGGCCCGCAGAATGTCCAGGCCCTCGTGGAGCTTCCCGACGGTCACGGCCTCGTGGAAAAGATCCCGGAGAGAGTCGGGCGACTGCTGCGGGGCGGGGGCCTTGTCCGGGGACATGGCGCCGGCGCCCTGCCCCTGAGTTCCCTCGCCCTCCATGGCACCGAGTTCCTTGACCAGGTGCCTGGCCAGTTCGATCGGTGTCTCGTGGTCGAAGACCACCGTGGCGGGCAGCCGCAGCCCGAGGGAGGCGTTGAGGCCGTTGCGGAGCTCGACCGCGCTCAGCGAGTCGAAGCCCGTGTCCAGGAAGTGCCGGTACGGGTCGACGGTCTGCGAGTCGGTGTGTCCGAGCAGCGCCGCGGCACTGTCGCGCACGAGGTCGAGCAGGGCCTTCTCCCGCCGGTCCTGCGTGAGGCCGGCGAGCTGCCTGCGCAGGGTGTCCTCGTCCGGCCGGGCGATGCCCGCCGCGGTGCGCCGGGCGGGCTTCACGAGTCCGGCGAGGACGCGCGGGACGGGGCCGTCCGCGGTGTCCGTCCTCAGGTCGATCTTGATGGGGACCTGAAGGTGCTGCGGGTGCCGGATCGCCGCGTCGAACAGGGCCAGGCCCTCCTCCGCCGACAGCGAGAGCATTCCGCTGCGCGTCATGCGCGCCCGGTCGCCGTCGGTCATCGCGGCCGTCGCGGTGCCCGTGTCCGCCCACAGGCCCCAGGCGAGCGACTGGGCGGTCCTGCCCTGGGCCCGCCGGTGTGCCGCGAGCGCGTCCAGGACGGTGTTCGCCGCCGAGTAGTTCGCCTGTCCGGGTGCGCCGAAGAGCCCGGCGGCCGAGGAGAACAGCACGAAGGCGGACAGTTCCAGATCCGCGGTCAGCTCGTGCAGGGCGAGTGCCGCGTCGGCCTTCGTCCGCAGGACGGTGTCGAGCTGTTCGGGGGTGAGCGAGGTGACCATCCCGTCGTCGAGGACTCCGGCCGCGTGGACCACGGCGGTCAGCGGCTGCTCGGCCGATATCCCGTCCAGAACGGCGGCCAGTGCGGCGCGGTCCGTGACGTCGCAGGCGACGGGGACGGCCTCGGCTCCCAATTCGCGCAGTTCCTCGGCCAGTTCGGCTCCGCCGCCGCTGCGGCTGAGCAGCAGCAGCCGGCGTACCCCGTGCTCGGCGACGAGGTGCCGGGCGACGAGACGGCCGAGCGCGCCAGTGGCGCCGGTGAGGACAGTGGTGCCCTCGGGGCCGAAGGTACTGCCCGGTTCCGCGGTGTCACCTCCCGCCCGGACGAGCCGGGCGCTGTGGGCGGCGCCCTGCCGGACCACGGTCTGGGGTTCGCCGCCGGCCACCACACCCAGCAGGGCCCGGTGGGATTCGGGGCGCCCGTCGGTGTCGACCAGGACGAACCGGTCGGGGTGCTCCGCCTGGGCGGAACGGACCAGGCCCCACACGGCGGCCCCCGCCAGGTCGGTCACGTCCTCGCCGGCCGGGGACATCGCGCCACGGGTGAGGACGACGAGCGGCGTGCTGCCGAACGTGTCGTCGGCCAGCCACTCCTGGAGTGTGCGCAGCGCGCGCCGGGTGGCCGCGTGCACCGCCTCCGCCACGTCGTCGTGGTCTCCCTCGTCGTGTCGGCAGTCGAGCAGCACGGCCTCGGGCGCCGAGCCCTCGGCGCGGGCATGGGCGGACAGTTCGGCCGGATCGGCGGCCGCGGTCGCCGTGATGCCGACGCGGTGGAGGTCGGCCGCGAGTTCCACGGCACGCTCGCCGACCACGGCCCAGCCCGCCGCGCCGACCGTTTCCCCGCCCTCGGGCAGGTGGATCCAATCCCAGCCGAAGAGGTACTCCTCGTGCGGGGACCGCAGTGCGGAGGCGAGCCGGTCCGTCTCCGCCTCCCTCAGCACCAGGGAACCCACCGAGGCGACGGGTCGCTCCGCCGGGTCGGTCAGCAGCAGTGACACCGCACCGCCGCCGATGGGGGTGACCCGCACCCTGAGCCGGGAGGCGCCGATGGCGTACAGCTCCACGTCCGACCAGGCGAAGGGCAGGCCGGACGCGACGTCCTCACTGCCGCACAGCCCGATGGCGTGCAGGGCCGCGTCGAGGGCCGCCGGGTGCAGGCCGAACCGCTGGGCCTGTCCGGCCGTCTGCTGTTCGAGCGCCACCTCCGCGAAGACCTCGTTCCCCCGGCGCCACGCCGAGCGCAGGGCCCGGAACGCCGGGCCGTACACGAGTCCCCTGTCGGCCAGTTCCTCGTACAACAAGGCGGTGTCGACGGGTTCCGCGCCGACGGGCGGCCATACGGACTCCCCCTTCGGCTCCGCGTCGCCCGCGGCAGTCAGGAGACCGCCGGCGTGCCGCGTCCAGGCGGTGCCGGGCAAGACACCCTCCGGCCGGGAGTGCACGGTCACCGGGCGCGCCCCGGAACCGTCCGGCGGTCCGACGGCGATCTGGACCTGCACCCCGCCCCGCTCGGGCAGCGGCATCGGAGTCTCCAGGGTCAGCTCGGCGACGCGCCCGCAGCCGACCTCGTCCCCCGCACGCAGGACCAGTTCCACGAAGGCGGCCCCGGGCAGCAGGACCGTACCGTCGACGGTGTGGTCGGCCAGCCACGGCTGCGCGCTCACCGACAGGCGCCCGGTCAACACCGCACTGCCGGAACCCGCCAGGGTGAGTGCCGCGCCGACGAGCGGGTGGTCTGCCGAGTCGAGTCCGGCCGAGGAGACGTCGCCGCCTGCCCACAGGGCGTCCATGTCCACCCAGTAGCGGCGGCGGTGGAAGGCGTACGGCGGCAGTGGCACGCGGCGGGCGCCGCGCGCGGTGAACAGGCGTGCCCAGTCCGGGTCCAGCCCGTCCGTGCAGAGCCGTCCGGCCGCCAGCAGCGCCGACACGGCCTCCGGCCCGTCCTTGCGCAGCAGGGGGACCATCACGAAGTCCTCCTCCGCGCCCGTCAGGCACCCCTGGGCCATTCCCGCCAGTACCCCGTCGGGGCCCAGTTCGACGAATCTGGTGACCCCGTCGGCCTCCAGGCTGCGGATTCCGTCGAGGAAGCGGACGGACTTCCGTGCGTTGTCCAGCCAGTACTCGGGGTCCGTCAGGTCGTCGGCGGAGGCAAGCCGGCCGGTGACGGTCGACACCACGGGGATGACGGGGGCCTCGTAGGAGAGGCCGTCGGCGATGTCGTACAGGTCGTCCAGCATGGCGTCGATCCGGGGCGAGTGGCCGGCCACCCTGATGGCCAGCCGCTTGACCCTGCGTCCCTGCTCACGCCAGTGGCGGGCGACCTCCAGCACCGATTCCTCGTCGCCGGAGACGACCACCGACCGCGGTCCGTTGATGGCGGCGATGTCCGCGCCCTCGCCGATCGTCGGCCGGACCTCGTCCTCGCTCGCCTCGACGGCCACCATGGCACCGCCCGGGGGCAGTTCCTGCATCAGCCGACCGCGGTGCGCGGTGAGCTTCACGGCGTCCCGCAGCGACAGCACGCCCGCCACATGGGCGGCGGCGAGTTCACCGGCGGAGTGGCCCAGCACATGGTCCGGGCGCAGACCCCAGGACTCCATCAGCCGGAACAGGGCGACCTCCAGCGTGAACAGCGCCGCGTGGGTGAAGGTCGTCTGGTCCAGGAGCTGGGCCTGTACGGTCCCCTCCTCGGCGAACATGACCTCGCGCAGCGGCCGGTCGAGATGCCGGTCGAACCGGGCGCAGATCTCGTCCACGGCCTCCGCGAAGACAGGGAAGGCGTCGTACAGTTCGCGGCCCATGCCGGGGCGCTGGGTGCCCTGCCCGGGGAAGAGGAAGGCGGTGCGGCCGGTGCGGACGCTGCCGCTGACCACGGCAGGCGATGTCGCTGAGGTCGCGAGCGCGGAGAGGCCGTCCATCAGCTCGTCCCGGTCGGCGCCGACCACGACCGCGCGGTACTGGGCCGCGGGCCTGGATGTGGCCAGCGAGTAGCCGATGTCCTGGAGCCTGGTCCCGGGGTTGGCCTCCAGATGCTCCAGCAGGCGCTTCGACTGGACGGGCAGCGCCTGCGGGCTGCGGGCGGAGATCAGCCACGGGAGCAGCAGCTCGGGGTGCTCGGCCGCGTCCCGGTCGGCGGTCCCGTCGGCGGACGCGCCGTCCGCGGTGGACTCGGTCCCCTCGTCGGCCGGGGCCTCCTCCAGGATGGTGTGCACGTTCGTTCCGCTGTAGCCGAACGAGGAGACACCGACCCGGCGAGGCCGTTCGTTCCTCGGCCACTCGACAGACCCGTCAAGCAGCCGCACCGCGCCGGCCGACCAGTCCACGTGGGGTGACGGTTCGTCGACGTGCAGGGTCCGGGGCAGCGCCTCGTGCCGCATCGCCATGACCATCTTGATGACGCCCGCGACGCCTGAGGCGGCCTGGGTGTGCCCGATGTTCGACTTGACGGACCCCAGCCACAGCGGGGAGTCCTCGGACCGCTCCTGGCCGTAGACGGCCAGGACGGCCTGGGCCTCGATCGGGTCGCCCAGCCGTGTTCCGGTGCCGTGCGCCTCCACCGCGTCCACGTCGGACGGCTTCAGCCCGGCCGTCGCCAGAGCCCGCCGGATCACCTTCTCCTGGGCGGGGCCGCTGGGGGCCGTCAGCCCGTTGGAGGCACCGTCCTGGTTCACGGCGCTGCCGCGCACCAGGGCCAGCACCTGGTGGCCGTTGCGCCGCGCGTCCGACAGCCGCTCGACGACGAGCACGCCGACGCCCTCGGCCCAGCCGACGCCGTCGGCGTCGGCGGAGAAGGGCTTGCACCGGCCGTCGGCCGCGACCGCGCTGCTGTCGAAGTCGACGAACGGGCTCGGGGAAACGATCACGGTCACGCCGCCGGCCAGCGCCAGCCGGCAATCGCCCCGGCGCAGCGCCTGAATGGCCCAGTGGAGGGCCACAAGGGAGGAGGAGCAAGCGGTGTCCACGGACACGGCGGGCCCTTCGAGCCCCATCGTGTAGGCCACCCGACCCGACACCACGCTGCGCGACAGGCCGGAGCTGCGGAATCCGCCGGCGTGCTCGGCCGTGTCGAACATGCCCGGGTCGTAGTCGGACTGCATCACGCCCGCGAACACGCCGGTGGGACTGCCCTTCAGCTCCAAGGGCTCGATGCCTGCCCGCTGCAGCGCCTCCCATGACGCCTCCAGCAGCAGCCGCTGCTGCGGGTCCATCATCAGCGCCTCGTTGGGGCTGATCCCGAAGAAGTCGGCGTCGAAATCGGTGGCGTCGTGGACGAAACCGCCCTGCGGGGTCTTGGACTTCTCCGAGAGCACCTGCCAGTGCTCCAGGTCCCAGCCCCGGTCAGTGGGAAAGTCGGATATCCCGTCGGTCCCGGTGGACACCAGGCGCCACAGGTCCTCGGGGGAGCCCACGCCGCCGGGATAGCGGCAGGCCATGCCGACGATGGCGATCGGCTCGTCGTCCGGTATGTCGTCCTGCGGGGCCTCGTCCTCGGGGCCGTCCAGCGTGCCCAGCAGCATCTGGTCCAGATGGGCCGCGAGTGCCGTGACGGTGGGGTGGTCGAAGACCAGAGTGGCCGGCAGCTGGATCTCGGTGACGGTGCTCAGCCGGTTGCGCAGTTCGACCGCGGTGAGGGAGTCGAAGCCGAGGTCCTGGAACACCCGGTCGGCGTCGACGGACTCCGGGGAGCGGTGTCCGAGGACGGCGGCCACCTCGGTGCGCACCATCTCGCGCAGGGTGTCGGCGCGCTCCGCGGCCGAGAGCCCGGCTGTGCGCCGCGACAGCGAGCCGGTGTCGCCGCCCGCGGTCCGGCGGGGCGCGGGCACCATGACGCGCAGCAGTTCGGGGACACCGCCGGGGGCGGTGCGCAGCTGCGGGAGGTCCAGCCGCATGGGCACCAGCACGGGCTCCTGGAAGGAGCACGCCCGGTCGAACAGCTCCAGGCCTTCCTGGGTGGTGAGCGCGAGCATACCGTGCCGTGGCCGGTGCGGCGCGGAGTCCTCTCCGCCATGCTCCGTACGGTCTGCGCCGTCGGCCCGGGCCACATCGCCGGCCATCCCGTCGGCCTGGCCCCACTGGCCCCAGGCGTGCGACTGGCCCGGCAGGCCGAGGTGCCGCCGGTGGCCGGCCAGCGCGTCGAGCCAGGCGTTGGCGGCCGCGTAGTTCGCCTGTCCGGGCGCGCCGAGCACACCCGAGGCCGACGAGAAGAGCACGAACGCGGCCAGGGGCTGGTCACGAGTCAGTTCGTGCAGGTGCCAGGCTGCCTCCACCTTGGGCCGCAGCACCCGCTCGAGACGCTCGGGGGTGAGGGACAGCAGCACTCCGTCGTCCAGCACACCCGCCGTGTGCACCACGGCGCGCAGCGGGTGTTCGGCCGGGATCTCCGCCAGCAGCGCGGCGAGGGCCGCGCGGTCGGCCACGTCGCAGGCCGCGACGGTCACCGTGGCTCCCGCCTCGGTCAGTGCGGTGCGCAGCCGATCCGCCTCCACGGCCTCCGGGCCACGGCGGCTGACCAGCAGCAGGTGTCGTACGCCATGGACGGACACCAGGTGGCGGGCGAGCTGCCCGCCGAGCGCCCCGGTACCACCGGTGATCAGGACTGTGCCGTCGGTCGGCCACGCCACCGCGGTTCCGGCGGGTTCACCGGCGGTCGCCTTCACCAGTCGCGGCACCCACGGCTTCCCCGCGCGCACTGCCGCCTCCGGTTCGCCGCAGGCCAGTGCGGCGGTCACGGTCCGCAGGTCCCCCGGGTCGTCGGTGTCGACCAGGACGAACCGGTCCGGGTGTTCCGACTGCGCGGAGCGCACCAGACCATGCACCGCGGCCTGCGTCACGTCGACGTCCTCGTCGGACGTCACCGCAACCGCGCCGCTGGTCAGTACAACCAGCCGGGCTTGGGCACAGCGGTCGTCTCGGAGCCACCTCTGCAGCGTCTCCAGGACCTGGCCCACCGCGGCGCGGGTCGCGGCGGGGATGTCGTCCTCCATGCCGGCCGAGGCCTGCGGGCAGCGCAGTACCACGGTGCCGGGCACGCCGGCGTCGTAGCGGAAGTCCGGGTCCAACTCGGCCGGCGGCTTCGCGGACGGCGCGGAGGACTCGGTCGCCCGGACCCAGTCCCGCCGCAGCAGCGCGTCGCCCAGACCGGCCGTGGTCGGCCGCATGGTCTCGTCGGAGGCGCGGCGCAGCACCAGAGAGGCGACCCGGGCCACCGGACCGCCGTCCGGGTCGGTGAGGTCCAGCGTCACCTCGCCGGGGCCGACCGGCGTCACCCGGACCCGCAGTGCGCTCGCCCCGGAGGCGAACAGCTCCACTCCGGACCAGGTGTACGGCAGCCAGGCTCCTTCGCCGACGGTGTCGGTCAGGCCGATCGCGTGCAGCGCCGCATCGAACACGGCGGGGTGCAGTCCGAAGCCCTGGGCCCCGCTGCCCCGCGCTTCCGGCAACCGAACCTCGGCGAGGATCTCGCCGCTGTGCCGCCAGACCGCGCGCAGGCCGCGGAAGACCGGGCCGTACTCCAGCTCGCGGTCCGCGAGTTCCTCGTACAGGCCGTCGATGTCCACCGCCTGCGCGTCCGCGGGGGGCCATGCGCGCCGCTCGGCCGGTACGGCGGTGTTGCCCGGCTCGATCCGGCCCGAGGCGTGCCGCGTCCAGGCGGTTGCCCCGCTCTCCTCGTCGGGCGCCGAGTACACCTGGAGCGTTCGCGCGCCGGTGTCGTCCGGAGCGCCGACGGTCACCTGGATCCGGATGCCGCCCTGGTCGGGCAGGACCAGCGGCGTGTGGACGGTCAGTTCCCGGAGCCGTCCGCAGCCGACCTGGTCGCCGGCATGCAGGGCGAGTTCCACGAATCCAGTGCCGGGGAAGAGGATCGCTCCCCGCACCGTGTGGTCGGAGAGCCAGGAGTGTGCGGTGGCGGAGAGCCTGCCGGAGAGCACGAGGCCGTTGGAGTCCGCGAGCACAAGCGCCGCGCCGAGCAGCGGGTGGTCGACGGATTCCAGTCCCAGCGAGGCCGGGTCGCCGTCCGTGGCGGAGGCCTGCAGCCAGTAGTGCTCGCGCTGGAAGGGGTAGGTGGGAAGGTCCGCGTCCGGCACTCCGGTGCGGCCGTGGAACACCGGCCAGTCCACGTCCGTTCCATGGACGTGGAGCAGCGCGACGGCCTCGGCCAGAGCGCGGGG
>NZ_JBHVFU010000048.1:0-57623 GCF_042801455.1 Streptomyces sp. NPDC057565
GACCACAGAACTCGCAGTGGTTCCGGCGATGAAAGTGCTCACCTGCTGGCGGCTACGGCACCGAGTCTCTACGACCCGACAGCTCCCATTAGGCGCTGAGGCGATCGCTGCCGCCGCTACAGAGCAGGTCACGGAGGAACGTGAGCGCCGTGCGGGCGGTGGCGTCGTTCTGTCGGAACGCCGGGCCGCCGGTGCGCGGCCGGGTGAAGGCGCCGCTCGCCCGTGCGGTGGTGTGAGGACCGAGGGCGAAGCGGCGGGGGTGGGGGCGTCCGTCGCGGCCCAGGATCCGGCCGTCGTCGGGGTGGACGGAGAGCAGTCCGGTGGCGGTGGCGGCGGCCCCGTCCTCGTACAGCGCCTGAAGGATCGGGCTGCGGGTGCGTTCCAGGGACGGCTCCGGCAGCCGGGCCTCGACGAGTGCGCGGGCCTCGATCCACTCCCCCGGCACGGTGGCGCTGCCGGCCCGGAAGATGCCCCGCTCCTCGTCCGCCTCGACGGTCGTTCCGGCGCCGAGGAAGCGGACGACACCGGCCCTGGAGAGGGCGAGCAGCTGGTGCAGCCGGGGGCCCGGCGGGCCGGATGCGAGGTAGCTGAAGAAGCCGTGCCACCAGCTGCCGATGTCACCGAGCCGCATCAACTGCCCGTAGGCGGTCAGCAGCCCGAGGAAGACGGCGAGGTCCTCGCTGTGGGCGGGGTCGTGGCGACGGTCGAGGTCGGCGGTGATGTAGTCGCGCAGTCCTTGCTGGAGCGCGTCGTACGACGGGTAGCGCACTTTGTCCAGGGGGCGGTCGAGCGCGTCGAGGTCGAGCCGGTCGGCGGGGTCGGGAACCGCGGCGGCTATGAGGGCGTGCAGTTCGGGGCTGTCCGCGTCGGCGGCCGCGTACTTCTCCTCGAAGACCGGCCAGTCGACCGTCGTGCGCTCGGCATGGGCGGTGAAGAGCCGGTGGTAGTGGGCATACCCGAGCTCTTTGTCGACAAGTGGCCATACATCGCGCCGGAAGTCGAGCGGCTCGGACCGGCTCAGCAGCTCCTCGGTCCGGTCCGGGCCGAGGAAGCGCGGCAGCGGCGGACGTTCGCCCTGCCAGCCGTAGCCGATCTTCGAGTGGTACGGGACTCCGCGCCGCGACCCGACGTACAGCACGGGTTCCTTGCCTGAGGGCAGGTACGCGCCGTTCTCGTACCGTCCGCCGCGCCCCTCGGTGAGGAGCACCATCAGATCGATGAAGGCGAGCCCGAAGCCCCGGACGATGACCGGTTCGCCCGCTTGCAGGACCGAGAGATCACTGTCGGCCGTGAAGTCGGGCGGCAGGTGGACGAGCCCGTGCCGCTCCGCGAACTCCGCGAGTTCGACGTGCTCGGGGGCCGGTTCGGCATCGAGGTGGCCGATGGTGAGCACGACGAGGTCGGCCGTCAGCGGTTCGTCGCGCCCCTGCAGCCAGACGCGCTGCCGGCCGCCACGCGGACCGGTGACGCGCAGGGCGCGGCCGCGGTGCTCGTGCACGGTGATGCCCTGCGGGAGCGTGGACACCGCCTGCTCGTACACCCAGCCCAGATAGGCGCTCTGCAGCCGCCTGCTGGGGAAGTCCTGGCCACCCAATGCCCGTATTTCAGCGAGGAGTTCCGGTTCCGCCCGGACAGTGACCCGTCCTTCGCGGACGTCCGCCGCCCAGGCGTGCAGTGCGGGCCCCGGCCGTATCGGCCCCTCCTGCTGGACCGTGTCGTCGGTGAACATGGTGACGTCCTCGGCCATGGAGTTCATCCACAGCAGCGGGGACTGGTCGCGCCGCCAGATCCGGCCGCCGCCGGGCGGGTGCGGGTCGACGAGATGGATGTCGAGCTGCCGGCCCTCGTACAGCTCGGGGGCGTTGGCGGCGATGCGCTCGATGAGGCCGGTGCCGCGCGGTCCGGCGCCGACCACCACGAGAGTGGGCCGCTCGCTCATCGGGCACCCGCCGTGCCGCGCGCGTAGTGCCGTTCGATGTAGTGCTGGCCGATGCCGAGCAGCGAGGTGACGGCCACGTACCAGAGGGTGGCGACCAGCAGCAGCGGGATGACCTGGTAGGTGCGGTGGTACACGAGCTGCACCGAGTACAGCAGGTCCTGCACGGCGATGACGCTGACGATCGAGGTGCCTTTGAGGGTGCCGATCAGCATGTTCCCGGCGGGCGGGACGATGGAACGCATCGCCTGCGGCAGCACGATCCTGCGCAACCGACGCCAGGCACCGAGACCCAGCGACTGGGCGGCCTCGATCTGCCCGCGCTCGACGGAGAGGATGCCGCCGCGGACGACCTCCGCCGCGTAGGCGGCCTCATGGAGGGTGAGCCCGATGACGGCGACCGTGACGGGTCCGAGGAGGTTGACCGTACGGACACCGAGAATCTGCGGGTAGAGCGCTCCGATGTTGAACCAGAAGAGCAGCTGGACCAGGATCGGAGTGGATCTGAAAAGCCATACGTAGCCCCAACTGACCCCTTGGAGAACACGGTTGGTGGAGAGCCTGAGTACGGCCAGCAGTGTCCCGAGGGCGAAGCCGAGCACCATGACGAGCACTGTCAGCCAGAGGGTGAGACCGAGACCGCGCAGGACCGATGCGGTGGTGAAGTAGTCGCCGACGACTTCCCACTGGAAGGCGTCGTTGCGGAAGACCGAGCTCAGCGCCAGGGCAAGAAGCACCAGGACCGCAACGGCCGCCGTCCACTGGCCTGTTCGGCGCACCGGGACGATCCGCAGCTGTTCGGCGTCATGGCCCGTGTCGCTGCGCTTCGAGAGCGGGACCGGGTCCTTCGGGAGTGGGGCCGGACGTGGTTGAGGGAATGCATCTGTCTGCGCAGACATGCGAAGGCTCCGTGGATGCAGAGATCGAACACGGGACGTGCCTTCACGCACAACACAACGCGGACCGGGCCCCTCAGCGCGATCCGTCTCTGAGATAAGCCTTGTTCATGACGCGCTGTCAAGCTTGTCCACACTGTGAGCCGTACGTCTCACCTCGGTTGACGGACCACGGATCGCCTGTTCCACTGGGGCCATGCATTCGCAGCAGTGGCTGGTCAAGCGCTCCCACATCGACTTCGGTCGCGTGTGGTCCTCTTCCTGTTGAGCTGACCCCCTGCGGTTCCTCGTTTCTGTGCCTCGTGCCCTGTCCGGCGCCTGAGCACTGTTCCCTGCGTGTTTTCGCGTACACAACATCGCTGCACCCTCCCCTCGCCTGATCGCTCTTCGCCGTTCGCTGTTCCGAACGCCATCCGCTCTTCCTTCGCCCCGACCGTGGCCGTGCTGCCGTGGCGTGTGTTTTCGCGCTGCCCGACTGCCTGTTCACGGTCGACGACCCGGAGAACCTCATGCCCCGTACCCGGCACACCGCTGCCGTCGCGCTGATCACCGTTGCCGCCCTTGCTCTCACCGCGTGCGGGTCGGGCGACCCGGCGGCCGCACCGGCCGGCGCGGCCGGGACCGCCGCTGCCAAGGAGAAGATCCCCACGCAGGACGTCGTGTCCTCGGTGAGGAAGAACCAGGCCGCGGCAGCACTGCTCCCCGCCGGTGTCCGCGCCTCCGGCACACTGACCATTGCCTCCAGCGTCGGCTCGCCGCCGGGCGCCACCTATCTGCCGGACGGGAAGACCGTGGCCGGTACCGACATCGACATCGCGGACGCCGCTGCCAGGGCACTGGGGCTCAGGCTGAAGCGCGAGACAGCCGCCTTCGAGGCGATCCTGCCCGCTCTGGACAGCGGGAAGTACAACCTGGGGACCGGGAACTTCGGGGTCACCGACGAGCGGCGCAGGACGATCGACTTCGTCACGTACCTCAATGACGGGCAGGGCTTCGCGGTCCGGGACGACAGCAAGCTGACGAAGGTCACCGATCTCACCCAGCTCTGCGGCCTGACCGTGGGCACCACCGCGGGCACCACGTTCGAAGTGACGCTGGAGGAGAACAGACACCGGTGCGCCGACGGGGGCAAGAAGCCGTACGACGTGAAGACCTACTCCGATCCGGGCGCCATCTGGGCCTCGCTCCAGCAGGGTCGCAGCGACGTGGTGATGTCGACCATCAACGGGTTGCGCTACGCGGTGGGCCGGCAGGAGGGCGTGCGCTTCCTCAACGAGTTCAAGCGGCTCGACGTCGGCTTCGCGTTCAAGAAGGGCACTCCGCTGGCGCCCGCTTTTCAGGCAGCGGTCAACGGGCTCAAGGCGGACGGGACGTACGACCGCATCCTGAAGAAGTGGGGCATCGGCGCGTCGGCGATCGAGACCTCGCAGATCTCACCGCCCGAGATCAAGTGACCCGGGGCTGCCGAGCCGCGCCCGAAGCGTGGCTCAGCAGTCGCACCCGCAGTCGCAGTCGCAGCAGTCGCAGTTGCTGCAGCAGTCAGCGCAGTTGCTGCAGCAGTCGCAGGCATCGCAGCAGTCGCATTGGCTGCACAGACCCTCGCGGCGCTGCCGGCTCCACGGGTCCTCGAAGGTCCCGCAGCACATCTGGCAGGTGCAGGCGAGTCCCGCCCACACCAGACAGCCCGCGATCAGCCCGCGCCGGTCGCGCGGCGGCTCCGGCGGGGGCGACGGCGGGCCGAACGGGCTGCCGGGGGCGTTCGGTGCGTACGGATTGCCGGGCGGCGGCCCGAAGGACCCGGTGACGCCGTGTCCACCGGCCCGGTGCGTATCCGCCTGATGGGAGCACGTCTCCGTGGCGAACGCGCGGTCCACCGACCGGCGCAGTTCATGCACGAGCAGCACATGCGCCAGCTTGTCATCGGTGAATTCGACGTCGCGCAGCGCCAGCCGTACGCCGCGCAGCGCGTCGTCGCACAGCCGCCGGGCCTCGGCGCGCGAGGTACCGGTGGCGGTGAGCGGGTTCCAGGCGCCCGAAACCGTGTCAGCTTCCTGGTCCTCCACGGCATCCAGCAGATGGGCCAGCCGCCCGAAGAGCCGCCCGGCCTCGGCGAGCGGCTCGGCGTTCTGCGGCTTGCCCGCGAGTACGGCGGTGTGGGCGAAGGCCGCCGCGGTGGCCGTCTCGGTGGGCTCGGTGACCGTCAGCAGCGGGGTGCCGAGCCCCGCGAGCCGCTCGATGCCGGTCTGCCGATCGACGGCGTCGACGAGGACCGCGGTGTCGAAGCCCAACTGTGCACCGGTGCGCGCCCCGGCCCTGTCCCAGCCCGCGGCGACCCGGCGGGCGGCTGCGGCGACCGGGCGGCGCTTCAACAGCCCGTCCCGGTCGGCGACGTGGTCCCGCACCTTTGCCGAGGCCAGCACCAGCGAGACGGCGGCGGCGAGCCTGGCACCTTCGCCGCGGGCGACCGGCGCGGTCCGCATGGCGCGCAGCGGGCAGGGACCCGCGGTGCGCCACCGGCCCGTGGTGCGCTCCGCCTGAGCCTCCGTCAGGACCGAGACGATCAGGCCGTCGTAGTTCGTGACGATCCGGGCGAACTGACCGTGGTTCGAGCGAAGTGCGAGACAGAGCCCGCAGAGATGAGCCATCCACGCGGTCCTGAGCCCCTCGGACAACCGATGGGTACAGGGCCTGACTATTCCGAACACGACAATCCCCCGAGAGCCGTTCAGCCATGCGCAGCGCTCGTGCGGGTGCGCGACGGGCATCGTATCGAGTGACCCGTTCACCCGTACGTCCCCCGTGTCACCCGTACGGGCCGGAGCATCATATTTTCTTTTCCCCAGGGGTCCGATACGGGAGGAAACCTGACGAATCGCCACATCTTCTGCACCAGTAACGTCACGAATCGCCTGCGCGCCGACTATCCACTTGGCGCACGATCCGCATCATGGTCGACCATAGGGATACGAAAGAGATGCGGAACACCAAGGAACCGCGGTGAGAGGAGGCGTCCATGGGATCGGTGCGCAAGGCGAGTGCCTGGCTGGGCCTCGTAGAGGACAACGACGAGCGTTACTACGACGACGACGAGTACGCCGAGGGTGCAAGGACCGGGACCGGCAATGCCTGGGTGACCGACCCACGGGTGCAGGTGGTCTCCGAGGCCGCCGAGGAAACGGGCCGCCGGATCGCCACGGTCACCCCGGACAGCTTCCGGGACGCGCGCGCCATCGGCGAGCTCTTCCGGGACGGCGTCCCAGTGATCATCAACCTCACGGCCATGGACCCTGCCGACGCGAAGCGTGTCGTGGACTTCGCCGCGGGGCTGATCTTCGGACTGCGCGGTTCGATCGACCGCGTGGCCACCCGGGTCTTCCTGCTGACCCCGGCCGACACCCGGGTGCTCAACGGCGAAGCCGTCGGCCGACCGGCCGACGGCTTCTTCAACCAGAGCTGAGCAGGGCGCTCTCCGGATCGGTCCGGCCGGCGTCCCCCGTTCTACCGGAATGCGTCCAGGCCGGTGAGCGCCTTGCCCAGCACCAGCTGGTGCATCTCCACGGTGCCCTCGTACGTGAGCACCGACTCCAGATTCGTCGCATGCCGCATCACCGGGTATTCGAGCGAGATCCCGTTGGCGCCGAGGATCGTGCGCGAGGTGCGGCAGATCTCGATGGCCTCCCGCACATTGTTGAGCTTTCCGAAACTGACCTGTTCCGGGCGGAGCCTGCCCGCGTCCAGCCGACGGCCCAGATGGTGGGCGAGCAGGATGCCCTTGTGCAGTTCGACGGCCATGTCCGCGAGCTTGGCCTGAGTGAGCTGGAAACCACCGATCGGCTTGCCGAACTGTTCCCGGGTCTTCGCGTAGTCGACCGCTGCCTCGAAGCTGGACCGCGCCGCACCCATGGCCCCCCAGACGATGCCGTAGCGGGCATGACTGAGGCAGCTGAGCGGTCCGCGCAGGCCGGTGGCCCCGGGGAGTACGGCGTCGGCGGGCAGCCGCACCTCGTCGAGGACCAGCTCGCTGGTGACCGAGGCACGCAGCGACCACTTGTGCTTGATCTCGGGCGCGGAGAAGCCGGGGGTGTCCGTCGGCACGACGAAGCCGCGGATGCCGCTGCTGCCGCTGCCCTCGTCGGTCTGCGCCCAGACGACGGCGACCCCGGCCACGGAGCCGTTGGTGATCCACATCTTGCGGCCGCTGAGCACCCAGTCTCCCCCGCTCCCGGCTCCGCCCGAGCTTGAGGTGCCCCCTTTGACGCGCTTGGCGTGCATCCGCATCCCGGCCGGGTCGGAGCCGTGATCCGGCTCGGTGAGTCCGAAGCAGCCGATGATCTCGCCGGCCGCCATGCCCGGCAGCCACTGCTGCTTCTGCTCCTCGGAGCCGAAGCGGTGAATGGCGTACATGGCGAGGGAGCCCTGCACGGAGACGAGTGAGCGGATCCCGGAGTCCGCCGCTTCGAGCTCCAGGCAGGCCAGTCCGTACTGGACGGCGGTGGCGCCCGCACAGCCGTATCCCTGCAGGGACATGCCGAGGGCGCCGATCGAGCCGAGTTCGCGGGCGAGCTCACGGATGCCGGGCAGCTCGCCGTTCTCGTACCACTCGGCAATGTACGGCAGGATCCGGTCGGCGGCCCAGGCGCGGACGGTGGAGCGGATCGCGAGGTCCTCGGGGCTGAGCAGATCGTCGATGCCGATCGGGTCGCCGGGGTCGAAGGGCGGGAGCTTCGACGGCTTCGCGGGAGATGGGGTGGACATGAGGGTGCCTCCGGCGGCTCGCACGATACTAAAACTAGCAGTGTTAGTTATGGCGTCGTGCTGACGTTACGGCTCAGTGTGCCGCGCGTCCAGAGCCGGTGGCCTCGGCGGGTTGCCGCCGGGCGGGCACCGAGAGCGACCCTTTCGGCGGACCCTGGACCGGGGCGCCCTGGGGAGCAGGGAACGCGCGAGGCCCTCGCGCCTCCACGGCCACGGCCGCCTCGGCGGCTTCGCGGGGTTCGCAGATCTCCACCGGCGGGCACTCCATCACCCGCGGCAGTCGCAGCGCGGCAAGCGCGCCCACCAGCAGCAGACCCGCACTGACCAGCAGCGTGACATGCAGCCCGTTGATGAAGGCATGCCGGGCCGTGCTCCGCAGCACCCCGCCCAGCGGACCGTCCAGCTGCGAGGCGACCTGATAGGCCTCGCCCAGTGAGTGAGAGGCGGCGGCGGACGCCTCGGCGGGGACCCCCGCTCCGGAGAGCTTGGCCAGTCCGGGCGTGTAGGCGGCGTTCATGACGCTGCCCAGCAGGGCGATTCCCATGCCCGCGCCCAGCTGGTACGAGGTTTCGCCGATGGCCGCCGCGCCACCCGCCCGGTCCGCCGGGGCCTCGCTGAGCATCGATTCGTACGCCCCGAAGAGCGTGGACTGGAGCCCGAAGCCGAGCACGACGAACGCCACGGTCAGCAGGGCGGGCCGGTCGTGCTGCCCCATCAGGGTCAGGATCAGCACCGAGGCGGCGGTGAGCACGAAGCCCCAGCCGACCATCCGGCGCGGTCCGACCCGGCGCAGGGTGTACGAGCCGGTCGCACCCGCGGCCATCGCGGCGAAGGTGAGCGGCAGCAGCCGCAGGCCGGTCTCCAGGGGGCTGAGGCCCAGGACCAGCTGCAGATACTGGACGGCGATCAGTTCCAGACCGACCAGGGCCAGCATGGCGATGACGATGCAGCCGACCGCGGTGGAGAACGCGGGCCGCGCGAACATCGCGATGTCGATCAGTGGATGCGTACGGCGTTTCTGCCGACGGACGAACGCGACGAGCAGCGCCGCCCCGAGCAGCAGCGGTACGAGGGTGGCGGGGCCGAAGACGCCCTCGCCGGTGCCCGCGCGCTTCACACCGAGGACCACCCCGAGCACTCCGGCCGCGGCCATCAGCGCGCCGAGCACATCCCAGGGGCCGTCGTCGCTGCCCCGCGATTCGGGCAGCAGCAGTCGGCCGACCGGCAGGATCAGCGCCATCAGCGGGATGTTGATCAGAAAGACCGAGCCCCACCAGAAGTGCTCCACGAGGAAGCCGCCGATGACCGGTCCGGTGGCCGCGCCGACGGCGGCGACCGCGGTCCACACCCCGATGGCGACGGCTCGCTCGCGCCGGTCGGGGAAGACCTGGCGGAGGATGGAGAGCGTCGCGGGCATGATCATCGCGCCGCCTACACCCAGCAGGGCGCGCGCCGCTATCAGTACGCCGGGACTGTCCGCCACCGCGGCGATCGCGGAGGCCACGCCGAAGAGCGCGTAGCCGAGCAGCAGGATGCGGCGGCGGCCGACCCGGTCACCGAGGGTGCCGAAGAGGATCAGCAGCGAGGCGCAGACCAGTGGATAGGCGTCCACGATCCACAGCAGACCGACGGCGCTGGGCCGCAGATCCTCGGTGACGGCGGGTACGGCGACGTGGAGCACCGTCGCGTCGAGCGCCACGAGCAAAAGACTGAGGCAGAGGACGACCAGGACGACCCATCGATTGGCACCGTCGGCGGCTGCGCGCAGCCGGAATCGGGCTGTGGTCGTCCCGGACATGCATGTACCTCCCAAAGGTCCCTCGCGCTCGGCAGGCCAACCGGGGAAGCAGCGTGCACTGCCCCTCCAGGCCCGGCATCGACGGGCGAGTGATCCGTCAGCGTACGCGAGTTCGACGTGACCACACGTGGTCGATCTCATACCCCGACAGGTCGTGAGGTGTGGCATGCGCCACGCCGGTCGCCCCGCCGGCTCCGCGCCCGACCGGCCCCGGCATCGACTTGTGACCGTTCCGTGACCGGCCGGGCACCGTCCGTCCACCCGCCCATCTCGGCCGGAGAAATGGATACCTGCACCGCTCGCCGTTTATTCGGAGATACTCAAACACTCTTCCGAAATAAGCGCGGAAGAAATAGAGCGCGAGGCCGCCGGGATTCACTGACGGGTCCGAAATATTGACCTGACTGAGACATAGTCCACATCACATCGTCATCACAAAGCGGCCCGGACGACCGGATCAGGCACTCACTCGCTGTAACGTCGATTGGGTGCGTACCGACATCTTTGCCCGGCTGGACCGGGAGCCGGAACCGCCGAAGATAGAGCCGCCGCGGATGAGCCGTCACCGCATCGCTCTCTTCGGCGGGACGTTGGCGTTCTATCTCGCCATCGTCGTTGCCGTGCTGATCGGCTCCTGGCTGGTGACCCTGGACTGGAAGGTCATGCTCTTCCGGCCCTACCAGCAGTGGCCCGGAATCCATGCCTTCCTCGACTACTACGTCGTGCTCGGCCAGCGAGGCCCGACGGCCGTGATGGTCGCCTGCTGGCTCGGCTGGCGCTCCTGGCGGCAGCACACTCTGCGGCCCCTGCTGACCCTGGGCGCCTCGCTGCTGCTGCTCAACCTGACCGTGGGTGCCGTCAAGCTCGGCCTGGGCCGGCTCGGCCCGCACTACGCGACCCAGATCGGCTCCGCGGAGCTCTTCGCCGGCGGCGATATATTTCCGTCCGGACACACCGCCAACGCCGTGGTGACCTGGGGAATCCTCGCCTACCTGGCCACTACGCCGCGGGCCAGGCGCTACCTGTCGGCCGTATCGGCGGTGGTCTCGCTCGGGGTCGGGCTCACAACCGTCTATCTCGGTACGCACTGGCTGAGCGATGTGCTGCTCGGCTGGGCCGCGGGGCTGCTGATCCTGCTGGGCCTGCCGTGGGTCGAGCCGTTGATCACCCGTACCGAGGACTGGATCTTCGCGGTGCGCGAGCAGTTGCGTGCGCGCCGCCGGACCGCTCTCCCCGTGCCCGTCGCGGCCGGTGCGCCCCAGGCCGTGCTGCTGCCGCAACCGGACAGTGGTGACGGCGCGGGCGGGAACCCGGTGCTCGAACCGGTCGCCACAGGCGGTCGCCCTGCCGCCTCGGCACCTGCCGCTCCGGCGGCAGGGACACGGCAGCGGGCCCACACGCCGCACGTGGTGCGCTCGGAGCGGACGCCGGTCACCCCGGCCGGCAGTCGGCGCCCGCCGCACGCGGACCGATCGCCGCGAGGCGGCACGAGCCCGGCCCGCCCGGTGGCCGGGGGCTGACGGAGCACACCCCGATGCGGGGGCGGTACGCACAGCCTCCCTCCGCACAGTCAAGGCCCCGACCCTCGGTCGGGGCCTTGCTCATGACAGAGGTCTCAGCCGACCCAGCAGCGGGTCACCACGGCGTTGTCGACCTCGAAGTTGATCCGCCCGGCCAAGTACTCCATGGTGATGATCGCCCCCGGCGGCAGAGCCCTGACAGTGCGCCAGCCGCGGGCACGGGCCCTCCGCTCGGCGGCTTCTGCGGCGAGGCCGACATACGCGCCGGGCGTGTCATCGGGCTGGGCGGGAGGGGTCGGGATAGGTGCCATGCCACTCACCGTAGGCGCCCCCGGACGGGCACGGAAGCCGGGCGCAGGCACCCGGCACCGCATCCTCACGTACGCCACCGGTCACGCTTGTGTCACAGGATCACGACAGCCGTTTCCCTCGCACTGCTTCACTCGAACGTGCGATTCTCAGCCCGACGCACAGTAATCACCCGCACTTACAAACGATCACTGAACGGCTGGGAAAACCCGAGGAAATATGACATACCCGATGGTCGGAATTTCCTTCATGTAAGGCATTTCAAAACGGGCTCGCCATCGGGAATTCACGCTTCCTTATGGCAGCCTTATCTTCTGGTCGGAATATCCACACCATCGGACCGGGGCCGCCGCTCGCATCCGCCCGTATACCGGACACAAGCCCGCCCTGACCGGCCGGACACACCGGGCGAGCGGTCGGTCGAAAGTCCGCGGCTGCCTTCAGCCGAGTGCCCGGGAGAGCCGGTCCCGGGCCGCCCTGATGGCTTCGGTGAGCTCCTGCGGTTCGACAACCTCGAAGTCGAAGCCCATGAGCATCACGTGGATCACCAGGACGTCGAGGCTCGCCGCACCGGTGCGCAGCAGGCAGCTGTCCGCGTCGATCGCCTCCAGCACTCCGGAGGACGGCGAGATGCGCTCCGCGGCCAGCTCGACCGGCACCTTCAGCCGGATCACCGCATGCGTCGCGTACGCAGAGATGGAGACGCCCTCCGAGACATAGGCGGCCAGGTCCTCGGCGGGCGGGCGGCGCGGAACGAAGCGGGGACCGTGCGGCGGCGTGGGGGTGATCCGGTCCGCCCGGAAGGTGCGCCAGTCCGCGCGCTCCAGGTCCCAGGCGACCAGGTACCAGCGGCGCTCGGTGCACACCAGCCGGTGCGGTTCGACGGTCCGGCGCGATACGGAGCCGCCGTGGGACCGGTAGGCGAAGCGCAGCCGCTCGCTGTCCCGACAGGCCCCGGCCAGCTCGGTGAGGACGCCCGGGTCGACGGTGGAGGCGCCGGGTCCGCGCATCATGGGCACAGTGAAGGCGCTCAGGGCGCCGACCCGGCGGCGGAGCCGGTTCGGCAGGACCTGCTCGAGTTTGGCGAGTGCGCGTACGGAGGTCTCCCCGATGCCCTCGACGCCGTGACCGGCCGCGGTACGCAGCCCGACCGCCACCGCGACCGCTTCCTCGTCATCGAGGAGCAACGGCGGCAGCTCGGCCCCCGCGCCGAGCTGATAGCCGCCGCCGGTGCCGGGGCTGGCGTTGACCGGATAGCCGAGCTCGCGCAGTTTGTCGACGTCCCGCCGGACGGTCCGGGGGGTCACCCCGAGCCGTTCGGCGAGATCGGCTCCGGACCAGTCCCGGTGGGCCTGCAGGAGTGAGAGCAGGCGCAGCAGTCGTGCCGAGGTCTCCAACATGGGGCGAGTCTGCCAGTGGTCGAGGACAGTTGCTGTCCTCGATCCCGTCAGTCGTGCCGTCGGACCGGCTCCAGCCGTAGACAGAGGTCGTTGTCGGCCGAGTAGCAGGGAGCGGCGAGGACGTCCCCCGTGGTGGCTCGAGGCGGGTAGACGAAGATCTTCTTGCGGTCCCAGATGTCGTCGAGGATGCGCGAGATCCTGATCCCGCCGGTACCGCTCCCGCTCGGCCCGCCGGGGAGCAGCCACAGTTCCCACAGCTGCGGCGCGGTCACCCGTCCGGCGGTCGGCAGGTCGTACGGGAGGCTGAAGGTGAAACTCCCGTTCCTGCCGGTCACGGGCGCCCGGCAGCTCCGCTCGGGATGGCCGGCCGTCCGCGCCTCCACGCACGCGTCGTCGCCGAGCTCCGCCCCGTACAGCGTCCCGTCGACGGTCATCGCGGCCGGACCGAAGGTGATCGGCCCGGCCTCCGCGTGCGGCGCGCGAACCCAGCAGCGCACGGCGAGCCGGCCGTCGGCGGTCGGGTACGGGATGCGGACCACGACCCCGCCGACTGTGCCACCGGGGCCGGGCGTGCGGTCGACCAGGGCCCGCAGATCCCTGACGCCGGGTTCGACAGCCGTCTCGCCGTCCGTGCCCGGCTGCTGCACCCAGGCGTCCCAGCGGCCCTCGGCAAGCTCCTTCGTGCCCGGCAGCACGGCGCGCAGCCGCCCGTCACCGTCCGGGCTCAGGGGCAGCCGCACGTCCTCGGCCGTCCGGTCGCTCCTCCCCTTCGTACCGCGCAGGCGCAGGAACAGGACGGCTCCCGCTGCCCCTCCCTCCCGGCGGTCCCGGAGGAGACCGAAGGTGATCCGGCCGTCGGCGTCGGCGACGCAGTCGGCGACGCGGCCGGCAGTGGATTCGGCGGGCGGTGTCGGCCGCAGCGCGGGCACAGTCACGCGGCCCTCCCCTTGCGGAGCGCATCGCCGGCCTTGTGGCGCAGCGCGTACATGCCGTCCAGCACCGCGCCGCGGGCCCTGTGCACGCCGGTGCGCAGGGCGCTGTGCGAGTGGTGGCGCCCGCCGCGCCCGATGAGTTCGGTGTAGAGCCCTTCGTGGCGTTCGGCGATCAGCGCGGGGTCGAACCGTCGCGATGCGGCGCGGGCGGCGCGTCCCATCCGGTGCCGTGTTCCGTCGTCGTCGATCAGGCCGAGCACGGCGTCCGCGACCGCGGCCGCGTCCCCGACCGGCACCAGCCGTCCGTCGTTGCCGTCATCGATGATCTCGCGGGGGCCGTGCGGGCAGTCGGTGGCGACGACCGGCAGGCCGCAGCGCATCGCCTCGACGATCGTCATCCCGAAGGACTCTCGGTCCGAGGTGACCGCGGCGATCGCCCCCTTGGGCCACTCGGCCTCCAGCGGGTTGACCGAGCCCATCAGGAACACATGGTTGTGCAGGCCCAGTTGGCCGATGAGCGTGTGCAGTGCCTGCCGTTCGTCGCCGGTCGCGTCGCCGCCGCCGTAGATGCGAAGACGCCAGTCGGGGCGGACGGCTACCACGTCGGCGAACGCGCGGACCAGCACGTCGTACCGCTTCACCTTGTGCAGCCGCCCCGCGGCGATCACCCACTTGCTGTCGCAGTCGGCGGGTGCGACCACCGGCTCGGGCACCCCGTTGGGGATGGACTCGATACGTACGCCGGGCAGCCGCAGCCCGGTCCGGTAGGCGTGTGCGTCAGCCTCGGTGACGGTCGTGATCGCGTCGAGCAGCGTGTAGCGGTGGCCGATCTCACGGCGCAGCCGGTAGCTGTGGCTGTCGAGGGTGAGGTGCTCCTGCCCGATCCGGACCGGACCGCGTCTGGCCTGCCGGGTGATCTGGACATTGAGCCCGGGGCGGGTGCCGACGACGACATCCGCCTCCAGGGAGCGCAGATGGTCCGCCACCCGTGCGTCGGTGAGTCGGCTGTACTGCCGGTACCGGCTGTCGCCGCGGGCGAAGACGGCGGCGGGTCTGGTGTGCTCGATCGTGTCGCCGTCGTACGTGGGGCTCTTCTTGCGCAGGTCGACGAGGTGACTCATCCGTACGCCGGCGGGGGCGCCCAGCGCGGGGGCTTCGCGGTGACGGAAGACCGACACGATCTCGATGTCATGGTGCTCGGCCAGTTGCCCGGCGAGGTTGAACGTCGTGCGGATGGTGCCCCCGACCCCGTAGGCGTTGTGGAGCAGAAACGAAATGTGCATGACTCGCCGTGTCCCCCGGTTCGACCGATCTGCTGCGGGCTCCACCTGTCATGACGGTGAGAACCGATCGCCGGTTTACTCAAGGTATCGACGAGTTTCAGCCACTTCTATGTTCCCCTATTTCATGATTTGTCGACCTGCTGTCGAACCGGTCGCTCGTCGGGCCAGGCAGATCAATGTGCCACCAATCAGCGAGTATTGACCGAAAGTAAACCCTTCGGGGCTCCGATTCACCCGCCGCGCCGGACGGTTCGATTCCGTTCCCTTTCGCGCGTGACCCCGGCCACGGATCGCCCGTTGTCTCTTCATGAGCCGGGAACCGCCCGGCGCACGTACCGAGTTCGAGGAGCCACCCGTGCCGCGCATGCTCGACGTCAGCGAGGACGTACGCGCCGAGATCGGCGATGCCGAAGCCGATCGGTTGCTCGTCGGCGACAACGCCCCGGGCAGCTACGACTGCACCTCCTGCCGTACCCCTGGCGATTCCGAGCAGGAGCGCACCAGCACGGTGCTGTTCGTCGGCGACGAGACCGCCGTGCTCGCCTTCGCGCACGCGACCTGCATCCCCTCCCAGGTCGTCCAGGTCTCGGAGGAGCAGCTGCAGGGCGCCGTGCGCAGCATCACCGGCAGCGAGCCGGAGGGCCCGGAGGGGCTCATGCCCGGCCAGGCCGTCCTCGGCGTCACCAGCGGTCTCGTCCTGATCGACGACGAGCTCCACCCGGCGCTGGTCGTCGAACCGACAGGCGCGATCGCCCGCCCCGGTACGGACGGCAGCCGAGGCGACGAGTTCCTGCAGCTCCTGCTGGAACAGGGCTTCCAGCAGGCCCACGGGATGGACAGGCTGCCCGCCCTGCTGCACGGCTGGTCGATCCTGCTCGCCATGGGACAGCTGCACGCCGTGCTGCAGCCGGGCACGGGCGGCGGCGCCCCCGTCGCCTGGTGGCAGGCGCACGCCCCGCTGCAGGTCACCGAGGGCTGGCGGACCGCGGCCAACAAATCGCAGACCGTTCTCGTCTTCGCCGCCCCGGCCGGATCGATCGGCCAGCAGCCCCGCGAGGACCTGCTGCGCGACGCACTGGAGAAGGCCGCGGCCGGCGGTCTCCTGGTCGCGGCGGCGATGCCGCTGGCCGGGACCTGATCATGTCCGCACGCTCCTCGCACCCGCAGCGAACAGCTATTTCTTCGCCGGGCCCGCATCCGACAGCCGGTGGGGTCGTTGGCACGTACGTGCACTCATACGACCCCTCCCACCAGCGCCCGAGCCCGATCCCTGCCATGCGCCCGTCGCGGGAGCCTTCGGGCGGCCAGTCCCACACCCCGATCTACGACGCGTTGTACTCCGAGTACCGCCGGTCGTTCCGAGCGCTGCCAGGTGATCGGAGCGGCGAGGAAAATCTGGCCTTCATGGCCTTCGGTACGGGTCCGTTCGGCGCCCGCACTCCGCTGAGCCTCCACTCCGGCCATCCGAGCCACTCCGGCGGCGCCACCGGCCCCTCCGGTCAGAGTCCGCGCACCGGAAACCCCGGCTCCTGGCAGCGGGTCGGCCGTCACGCCGGGCGCACCGCCCCGGCGGCGCTGCCACCGGGCTCCGGGGGAGCCTGACCGTACGACGAAGCCCCGCACCGCTCACAACAGGAACGGTGCGGGGCTTCGTCATGTCCGGCACGGACGGACAGTCGGTCGGCCGGTCAGTCAGCGGGCCGACCCGGACGTCACTTCTTGCGGCCGCGCTTCTCGCGGACCCGCACCGAGATGTGGATCGGGGTGCCGTCGAAGCCGAACTCCTCGCGCAGTCGGCGCTCGACGAAGCGACGGTAACCGTGCTCCAGGAAGCCGGAGGCGAAGAGCACGAAGCGCGGCGGCTTGGTGCCGGCCTGGGTGCCGAAGAGGATGCGCGGCTGCTTTCCGCCACGGACCGGGTGCGGGTGGGCGGCGACGATCTCGCCGAGGAAGGCGTTCAGCCGACCGGTGGGAACACGCGTCTCCCAGCCTTCGAGCGCGGTCTGGATCGCCGGGACCAGCTTCTCCATGTGCCGGCCGGTGACAGCCGAGACATTGACCCGCGGTGCCCACGCGACCTGCGCGAGCTCCGTCTCGATCTCGCGCTCCAGGTAGTAGCGGCGCTCCTCGTCGAGGGTGTCCCACTTGTTGTACGCGATCACCATCGCACGCCCGGCCTCCACGGCCATGGTGATGATGCGCTGGTCCTGCACGCTGATGGACTCGCTGGCGTCGATCAGGACGACGGCGACCTCGGCCTTCTCGACGGCGGCCGCGGTGCGCAGCGAGGCGTAGTAGTCCGCGCCCTCCTGGAGGTGGACGCGGCGGCGGATGCCGGCCGTGTCGATGAACTTCCAGGTGATGCCGCCGAGCTCGATCAGCTCGTCGACCGGGTCACGGGTGGTGCCGGCCATTTCGTTGACGACGACCCGGTCCTCGTTCGCCACCTTGTTCAGCAGCGAGGACTTGCCGACGTTCGGACGGCCGATGAGGGCGATGCGGCGCGGTCCGCCGAGGGCGGTGCCGAAGCGCTGGGCCGGAGCCTCGGGCAGTGCTTCGAGGACGGCGTCGAGCAGATCGCCGGTGCCGCGGCCGTGCAGCGACGAGACCGGGTGCGGCTCACCGAGACCGAGCGACCACAGCGCGGTGGCGTCGGCCTCGCCGCTCTGGCCGTCGACCTTGTTGGCGCACAGGACGACAGGCTTCCCGGCCCGGCGCAGCAGCTTGACGACGGCCTCGTCGGTGTCGGTCGCGCCGACGGTCGAGTCGACGACGAAGACGACCGCGTCGGACGCCTCGATCGCGTACTCGGCCTGGGCGGCGACGGAGGCGTCGATGCCCAGCACGTCCTGCTCCCAGCCGCCGGTGTCGACCACCTTGAAGCGGCGGCCGGCCCATTCGGCCTCGTAGGTGACCCGGTCCCGGGTGACCCCGGGCTTGTCCTCGACGACCGCCTCGCGGCGGCCGATGATCCGGTTCACCAGGGTCGACTTGCCGACATTGGGGCGGCCGACGACCGCGAGGACGGGCAGCGGTCCGTGACCGGCCTCGTCGATCGCGCCCTCGACGTCCTCGACGTCGAAACCCTCCTGCGCGGCGAGCTCCATGAACTCCGCGTACTCGGCGTCGCCAAGCGCTCCGTGCTCGTGGTCCGAGCCGCCGGAGTGAATCTGGTCGTTCATGAAGTCCGTTCCTCTTTGCATCATCATCGATGGACCACGATCACGCGGCCCACTACTCAAGTCTTACTTAGCGCCCGGTGAAGCGCCTGGCCCTGTCCAGGTGCGAGGTCAGCCGCTCCTGGATCCGTACCGTCGCCTCGTCGAGCGCCTTCCGGGTGCGCCGGCCACTCCCGTCACCGGTTTCGAAGGCGTCGCCGAAGACGACATCGACCCGGCTGCGCAACGGCGGCAGTGCCGATATCAACCGCCCACGGCGCTCGGTGCTTCCCAGGACGGCCACGGGGACGATCGGCGCCCCGCTGCGTACCGCGAAGTACGCGAGTCCGGCCCGCAGCGAGGCGAAGTCTCCTTCACCCCTGGTGCCCTCGGGAAAGATCCCCAGCACCCCGCCGTTCTGCAGGACCCCCAGGGCGTGCGTGATGGCGGTGCGGTCGGCGCTCGTACGGTCCACCTTCAGCTGACCGATTCCGCGCAGGAACGGGTCGAGGGGGCCGACGAACGCCTCTTTCTTGATCAGGAAGTGCACGGGCCGGGGCGCGGTGCCCATCAGCATCGGCCCGTCGATGTTGTGGGAGTGGTTCACCGCGAGTATGACGGGTCCGGAGGCGGGTACCCGCCACGCACCGAGGACGCGGGGCTTCCACAGCCCGTACATCAGCCCGATGCCGATCCCGCGCCCGACCGCCGCTCCACGCAGCGTGGGCGTGCCCGTGGCAGGGGTCACTTCGCGGCCCGCTTCTCCTCGACGAGGGTGACGACGCACTCGATGACCTGCTGCAGGGTCAGCTCGGTCGTGTCCACCTCGACCGCGTCGTCCGCCTTGGCGAGCGGCGAGGTCTTCCGGCTGGAGTCCGCGGTGTCCCGCTTGATCAGCGCCTCCTTGGTGGTGGCGAGATCGGAGCCCTTGAGCTCTCCGCTGCGGCGGGCCGCGCGGGCCTCCGGGGAGGCGGTCAGGAAGATCTTGAGGTCGGCGTCGGGCAGCACGGTCGTGCCGATGTCACGGCCCTCGACGACGATGCCGACCTCGGCGCCGGCGGCGATGGACCGCTGCAGCTCGGTGATCCGGGCCCGCACCTCGGGGACCGCGCTGACGGCGCTGACCCTGGAGGTGACCTCCGGCGTACGGATCGGGCCCGCGGCGTCCTCGCCGTCGACCGTGATCGTCGGGGCGGCCGGGTCCGTGCCCGAGACGATGACGGGCTTGTCCGCGGCGGTCGCGACCTCCGCGACGTTCTGCACGTCGATGCCGTTGTTCAGCATCCACCAGGTGATCGCCCGGTACTGGGCGCCGGTGTCCAGGTAGCTCAGGCCGAGCTGGGCGGCGACGGCCTTCGACGTGCTCGACTTACCGGTGCCGGACGGGCCGTCTATGGCAACGATCACTGCGGCCGGGGCCGTCCGGGCGGCGGCGCTTGCGGTTTCCACGGTGGTGGACACCTTCCTGGTACTCGGGGTGGGCGGGACGGGGACGCGCGAACCCGCCCCGCTCAAGGTTACCGAGTGTCCGGACGGGCCTTTGCACCCTGTGGACAACTGCCCCCGGGCCTGGCCACTGCGGACCCGGGGGCGTCCGGCCATGAGGCGCGGGACGCCACCTACTGGCGAATCGACCAGCCCCGTTCGCGCAGCGCCGTGGCCAGTACGGGGGCCGCACTCGGCTCGACCATCAGCTGCACCAGACCCGCCTGCTGCCCGGTGGCGTGATCGATGCGGACGTCCTCGACGTTGATCCCGGCCCTGCCCGCGTCCGCGAAGATCCTGGCCAGTTCGCCCGGCCGGTCGCTGATGAGCACGGCCACGATCTCGTACGACGCAGGGGCCGCCCCGTGCTTCCCGGGGACCCTGACGCGGCCCGCGTTGCCGCGCCGCAGCACGTCCTCGATGGAGTCGGTGCCTTCGCGGCGCTTGTGCTCGTCGCCGGTCTGGAGGCTGCGCAGGGCCTGTACCGTCTCGTCGAGGTCGGCGGCGACCCCGGCGAGCACATCGGCGACCGGTCCGGGGTTGGCGGAGAGGATCTCCACCCACATCCGGGGGTCGGAGGCGGCGATCCGGGTGACGTCCCTGATGCCCTGGCCGCAGAGGCGTACGGCCGTCTCGTCGGCCTCCTCCAGGCGGGCGGCGACCATCGACGAGATCAGCTGCGGGGTGTGGGAGACGAGGGCGACGGCCCGGTCGTGGGCGTCGGCGTCCATGACGACCGGAACGGCGCGGCAGAGTGCGACGAGTTCCAGGGCGAGGTTGAGGACCTCGGTGTCGGTGTCGCGGGTCGGGGTGAGGACCCAGGGGCGCCCCTCGAAGAGGTCGGCGGTGGCGGCGAGGGGGCCCGAACGCTCCTTGCCGGCCATCGGGTGCGTACCGATGTACGGCGTGAGGTCGACGCCGAGGGCTTCCAGCTCGCGGCGGGGGCCGCCCTTGACGCTGGCGACGTCGAGGTAGCCGCGGGCGATGTCGTCCCGCATGGCGGTGGCGAGCACCGAGGCCACATGGGCAGGCGGTACGGCGATGACGGCCAGGTCGACGCGGCCCTCGGGCGCCTCGTCCGTACCGGCGCCGAGCGCGGCCGCGGTGCGGGCGGACGCCGGGTCGTGGTCGAGGAGGTGGACGTGGACGCCGCGCCCGGCGAGGGCGAGGGCTGCGGAGGTGCCGACCAGGCCGGTTCCGATGACGACGGCGGTTCTCACTGGGCGATGTCCTTGCGGAGGGAGGCGGTGGCGCCGAGGTAGACGTGCGCGATCTCGGACTTGGAGAGGTATGTCTCGACATGGGCGAGGATGCGCACCACGCGGGGCATCGCCCCTTCGACGTCCAGCTCCTGGGCGCAGATCAGCGGTACGTCGACAATGCCGATGCCGCGTGCGGCGGCGGCCGGGAAGTCGCTGTGCAGATCGGGGGTGGCCGTGAACCAGATGCTGATCAGGTCGTCCGCGACGAGGCTGTTGCGCTCCAGGATGGCGGTGAGCAGGCCGCTGACCCGCTCGTCCATGTGTCCGGCCTCGTCCCGGTCCAGCTGGACAGCTCCACGGACCGCTCGTACCGCCACGTCTGGCTCCTCACTTCTTCGTGCCGTTGTTCTTCGTGCCGTTGTTCTTCGTGCCGCTGCATGGTTGTCGCGCCTGCTCGGTGCCAACCTGCGCGTTTTCAGCCTAGAGGGGCGGGGCGGCAGACGACCGAGGTGCTCTGTCCGTGAGACACGCAAGCTGCCCAGGTCGTTTCCTTCCATGGTTCTGCCCTCGGAAGAGGGATGGAATATCGACAATGACGGCCGGAACAGGTGCTTCTGCCACTCGGGCGAGTCTGCCGCCAGGTTGTTAGGCCCTCGGCGTCCGCGGGGTCACGATGCCCATGCCGGGAGCAGACGGCTCACCCGGTCGCGGCCACCACAGAGGGAGCAAGCCATGGACGCACGACGAAGGACGGTCCTCACGGCAGCCGCGGCGGGCGCCGCCGGGCTGGTGACCGCTTGCGGCTCGTCCGGAGACGAAAGCAGCACGGCATCCGCACCGAAGACCTCACCGGGCGTCACCCCGAGTACCAAGGCAAGCACCACGGCGCCGAAAGGTTCCACCGCGAGCGGCACCGTTCTCGCCAAGACCTCGGACATCCCCGTCGGCGGTGGCACGATCTTCCAGGAGCAGAAGGTGGTGGTGACCCAGCCCAAGGAGGGCGAGTTCAAGGGCTTCTCCGCCATCTGCGCCCATGCGGGTTGCACCGTCGACTCGGTCAGTGACGGCACCATCAACTGCCCCTGCCACGGCAGCAAGTACCGCATCACGGACGCGGCGGTCGTGGCCGGCCCCGCGCCGGGCCCGCTGCCCGTCGAACGGATCACCGTCACCGGTGACACCATCCGGCTCGTATGACACCGACCGTCCCGGCGCGAGCCGAAGCCCCCGCCGGGACGGTCACGTCAGGGAAGTCCGCGGGCGTCCGCGAACGCGGCCTCGGCGACATCGGCGTACGCGCTGCCCCCGCAGCGCGTCCGGTTCGGCGGGCCACGTCGTCGCGCTCACCGGAGGGGTGCGCGCCGGGCCTTTCGGATCACCGTCATGCGGCCGATGCCGGCACCACGGCTCCCCGACCGCGACGCATTGACCCTCACGTACGCTCACCCGCATGACATCCCCGGACGCCGAGGCCCTCGTACGCGACCACACGATCTACTCCTGTGTGATGGGCTCACGCGCGTTCGGGCTCGCCACGGAGGACAGTGACACCGACCGGCGCGGTGTCTTTCTGGCGCCGACCCCCCTCTTCTGGCGGTTCGAGAAACCGCCGACACACGTCGAGGGCCCGGCGGAGGAGCAGTTCTCCTGGGAACTGGAGCGCTTCTGCGAGCTGGCGCTGATCGCCAACCCCAATGTCCTGGAGTGCCTGCACTCCCCCCTGGTGGAACGGGTCACCCCCGTCGGCCGCGAACTCCTCTCCCTGCGCGACGCGTTCCTGTCCCGTCTCGCCCACCGGACCTTCGTCCGCTACGCGCTGGGCCAGCGCAGGAAGCTGGAGGCGGATGTCCGTAGTCACGGTGCGCCGCGCTGGAAGCACGCCATGCATCTGCTGCGGCTGCTGGCGAGTGGCCGGGATCTGCTGCGTACGGGAGAGCTGACGGTCGACGTGGGCGCTGCCCGGGAGGACCTGCTCGCGGTGAAGCGCGGCGAGGTTCCCTGGTCGGAGGTCGAACGCCGGATGACCCGCCTGGCCGAGGAGAACGACGAGGCGGCAACGGGCTCCCCGCTCCCACCGGAGCCGGACCGGTCCCGGGTGCAGGACTTCCTGATTCGTACCCGCCGAACGTCGGCGCTGTCACCCGGCACCGACTGAACGGGCCGGCCCGCAACCATCACCGCTCCGCTGCCGCGTGACGGCCGGTCCGGGGCCGCGCACGGAAGTCCCCGCAGGGAGATGAGGCAGAACCCGGGCTCCCCTGCGTCGCGCCGGAACGTTCGTCGCCCGGGACGTCGCCCCGGAGGGGCACCCGGTCACCACGGGCCGTCCCCGGCGGGGTAACCCCGTGCGACAGCACCTCGCGGACGAGCCGCCCTCACGCCCGTCGAGAGGGGGGTCCCTCATGGCTTTTAGGCCAAGGGGGAGATCGAGGACAGAGCCCCGCCTCCGGTCAACCGCGCACGCACCACGAGCTGATGCAGCCCGTCGAACGCCGCACGCCCGGCCGTCTCCGGCAGCCCCGACTCCTCCTGCGCCTCGTCGAGCACCCGGTGCAGTGCCTCCACGTCGCCGGACACCACCGCGCCGTCCACACCCTCGGCGCCCCCGTGCTCCGCCTCCGCCTTGGCCGCGATCAGCTCCGGCAGATACCCCGGCGCCGCCACCTCCCCCAGCAGGGTCGGCAGGTGCGCCCGTACCTCGCCGCTGCGCATCAGATGGATGCCGGTCAGCAGCGCCCGGAACGTGTAGAGCAGCGGTTTCAGTTCACGGGTGCCCTCGTACAGCCGCCACTGCGTCTTCGCGAACCCCCGGTAGTGGTGGGCATGGTTGCGGGTCACCACCCGGGGCGCAAGCTCCATCAGTTCCGCATGCAGCTCACTCGTGTGCACCACCAGCGGCGAGAGCAGCTGCTCCAGCACATATCCGTTCGGCTTCAGCATCAGCCGGACGAACTTCCGCAGGTCGTGTGTGACGAGATCCATCTCGATCCCGTCCCGGTCCCACATCCGCGAACGTGTCTCCTCCGGCTCGCGCAGCCCGACGAGATCCTCCGTCGGCAGGAGGTGGACCCCCCGCAGGTCCACATCCGAGTCCCGGGACGGAAACCCGTACAGATGCGCCCCGGAGACCGTGGCGAACAGCAGCGGTCCGGGTTCCTCGGCCAGTACCGGGCCGAAGTCCGTGACCGGCAGCCCGGCCTCGTGCAGGTGCATCGTCTTCGTGCGCATGGATCAAGAGTCCCAGAGCGCCCCCAGCGACAGCAGATCGCTGCGGTACTCGATCCGCTCCGACCACTCCTTGGGCCAGGCCGAGGCCCCCAGATGTGCCCCGGCCAGCGCCCCGGTCAGGCAGCCGATCGAGTCGGAGTCGCCGCGCGTGCAGGCGGCCCGGCGCAGGGCTGTGACCGGTTCGTCGGGGAACAGCAGGAAGCAGTGCAGGGCCGTGGCGAGGGCGTCCTCGGCGATCCAGCCGTCGCCGGTCGTCTCGCACGGGTCGTCCTCCGGTGACGGGTCGCGCAGGGCGTCCTGCACCCGGGCCAGTGCGGTCAGGCACTCGTCCCAGCCGCGCCGGATGTAGCTCTCGCCGGAGTCGTCGCCCGCGTACCGCCACAGGTCGCCGAGCCAGCGCGAGAGGTAACGGTTGCTGTTCTCGTACGCGTACGAGCGCAGCTGCCCGATCAGCCCCGTCGGCTCCGCGCCCTGCGCCAGCAGGTACACCGCGCGCGCCATCAGGTCGGAGGCGGCGAGCGCCGTGGGATGTCCATGCGTGAGGGCGGCCTGCAACTGCGCCGCGCCGGAGCGCTGTTCCTCGCTCAGCCCGGGTACGAGTCCGACGGGCGCCACCCGCATATTGGCGCCGCAGCCCTTGGAGCCGGTCTGGCTGGCCTCCTGCCAGAGCCGGTCGCTGTCGAGCAGCCGGCAGGCGGTCATGCAGGTGCGGCCGGGGGCGCGGTTGTTGTCCGGTGAGTGGTACCACTCGACGAATTCTTCGCGTACCGGCCGGGTCAGCCGCAGCGCGGTGAGCAGTCCCCGGTCCATGGCGGTGCGGATGCCCCGCGCGAGGGCCAGCGTCATCTGGGTGTCGTCGGAGACGATCGCGGGACGCGGCAGCCGCATCTGCCGCCACGGCCCGCACTTGGCGAGGATCGAGGGCACGTTGTTGAATTCGGTCGGGAAGCCCAGCGCGTCACCGAGCGCGAGCCCGGTCAGCGCACCGGTGGCAGCGCCTTTGGTGATGGTCCTGGTCACGATCATGTGCTTCTTCCTTCCGGTCGCAGCAGTGGAGGGTGCAGGGCGGTGGCGGCACCCGCCCGGTACAGGGCGGCCGGTTTCCCCCGCCCGCCGGTGCGGCGCGGTGATCCCTCCACGGCCTGGACGAAGCCGGGCGTGGTGAGGACCTTGCGCCGGAAGTTGGGTCGGTCGAGCTCGACGCCCCAGACGGTCTCGTACACCTGCTGGAGCTCGCCCAGGGTGAACTCGGCCGGGCAGAAGGCGGTGGCAAGGCACGTGTATTCGAGCTTGGCGCCGATCCTGTCGTGTGCGTCGGCGAGGATGCGGTCGTGGTCGAAGGCGAGCGCGCCGAGTGCTCCGGCGTCCCACCAGCGGGCGTTGGCCGCGTCCCCGCCGCCGCGCGGCTCCGGCAGGTCGGGGACGAGCGCGGCGTACGCGACGGAGACGACCCGCATCCTGGGGTCGCGATCCGGGTCGCTGTAGGTGCGCAGCTGTTCCAGGTGGAGGGCGGAGACGGTGGACTCGGTCAGCCCGGTCTCCTCCGCGAGCTCCCGGCGGGCGGCGGACTCGGCGGACTCACGGGGCAGGACGAAGCCGCCGGGCAGCGCCCAGTGACCCTTGTACGGGTCCTCGCCGCGTTCGACGAGCAGGACGTGCAGCCGTCCGCCGCGGACCGTGAAGACCGCGAGGTCGACGGTGACGGCGAACGGCTCGAAGGCATGCGGGTCGTAGCCCTCCGGGGCGGTGCTCATCGTCGCTCCGGGAGGGGTTCGGCGAAGTTCCAGCCTGCGGCGAGCAGCGCGTCGACAGCGGTGAGCGCGGCCTCCAAGCGCTTCTCATGCGTCCCGGTCAGCTCGACGAACGTCCTTCCGGTGCGGGTGAGTTCGGTCCGGAACCGGTCGGTCATCCAGGGCCGCAGCTCCTCGCCGTCGCGCAGCCCGTCGTCCTCGAAGGCGACGCCGTCGTGGTCGGTGAGCAGCCACAGGTGGTGGCCGACCCGGTCGGCGGTCGCCTCGACGAGCGGGTTGCGGCCGCCGACGTACCGTTCGTGCCAGACAGTGGTGGCGAAGGAGTCGGTGTCGCAGATGAGCACCGGGGACCCGGTCCGGGCGGCGGCCTCCTCCTTGGCATTCTGCGCCTCGGCGATCAGCGGGAAGTCGTCGGTGGTGAAGGCGACGTCCTCCCACTGCGCCTGGGGCCACCGGGCGCGCAGTGCGGCCAGCTTCTGTTCGCTGAACTCCCGCCCGTACTCGGCGACGTACCGGGTCTGTGCCCAGACGCCGCCGCGTCGCCGGTAGTGGTCGGCGAGGGCGCGGGCCATCGTGGTGGTTCCGGTGGACTCGGCGCCGAGGACGACGATCCGGCGGGTGAGCGCGGCCCGTACGGGCGGCTCGAGGAAGTCCCAGCAGCCCACCGGGTCCTCCCGGACGGCGGTGCCGGAGACCGGAAAGACCGTGCGCTCGGGATCGACGCAGACGGATTCGGCACCGAAGCGGCGGGCCAGTTCGTCCCCGTACGACTCCGAGGTGAAGACGGCGTCGACCGGTTCTGGGACGGCCTCGGTGAAGACGGCCATGTGGGCGTCCCAGATCGCCGGGTCGTGGAGATCCATCCGGGTGTCGTCGACGGCGCCGACGACCCGTACGTCCGGATGCACCTCCCGCATCCAGGCGACGCGATCGGCGAGCGGGACGGACTCGACGGAGGCGGCGCAGACCAGGACGGTCAGCCGCTCGCAGCGGTCCTGGGCGGTGCGGACGAGGTGGTGATGGCCGGCGTGCGGCGGATAGAACTTGCCGAGCACGAGGCCGTGCGCGAACCGCTTCATCGGGCCACCTCCGCCAACTCCCGCCGTCGCACGGTGAGATCAAGTTTCCAGTTGCGCAGTCCGACCAGACACAGCGTCAGGAACCCGACGTACAGCAGGGATGTCAGATAGAGCTCCTTGTACGCGTAGAGCGGGATGTACACCACATCGGCGGCGATCCAGAGCCACCACGACTCGACCAGCTTCCGGCACTGCCCGTACGTCGCCGCCAGCGACAGCGCGGTCGTCAGGGCGTCCCAGAACGGCACGGTCGAGTCGGTGGCCCGGTCGAGGAGGACGGTCAGCGCGAGGGTCCCCGCCACCCCTGCGGCGCACAGCCAGGCCCATTCGGTGCGCGTGGTACTGCGCACCGGCAGGGCGGACGAACCCGGTCCACCCCCGTGGGTCCAGGTCCACCAGCCGTACACGGCAAGGGTGATGAAGACGATCTGCAGGCCGGCGTCGGCGTACAGACCGGACTGGGTGAACAGCAGGATGAAGAAGAGGTTGTTGGCGATGCCGATCGGCCAGTTGGCGAGGTGCTGACGGGCCACGAGCCAGACGCACAGCGCTCCACTGCCGAAGCCGAGGACCTCGGTCCAGCTGACCGGGGTGTCCAGGACCGTCACCAGGGGTTGCTGCAGGGGATCGAGGATGTCCGCGAGACTCACACCCGCCTCCTTAATAGTCAACCTGACTATAAAGGCGCAACGGCGGCAGCAAAAGGCCCGCGACCGATTCCTGTTCGAAAATCGAAGACAGGAACCGGCCGCGGGCCGGAGAGCGGACGGAGCCGCGGGCGAAGGGGACTCCAGTGCCGTGACCGGCAATGCTTGCGACGGGGCAAAGCTTGCCGGGAGGGGAACTAGAGACCGACCTCCCGCATCAGCATGCCCACCTCGGTGTTGGTGAGGCGGCGGAGCCATCCGGACTTCTGGTCGCCCAGCGGGATCGGCCCGAAGGACGTCCGTACGAGCCGCTCGACCGGGAAGCCCGCCTCGGCCAGCATCCGGCGGACGATGTGCTTGCGGCCCTCGTGGAGGGTCACCTCGACCAGGTAGTTCTTGCCGGTGTTCTCGACGACCCGGAAGTGGTCGGCGCGGGCGTACCCGTCCTCCAGCTGGATGCCGTCCTTGAGGCGCTTGCCCAGCTCGCGCGGGAGCGGTCCCTGGATGGCTGCCAGGTAGGTCTTCTTCACGCCGTACTTGGGGTGGGTGAGACGGTGGGCCAGCTCGCCGTGGTTGGTGAGCAGGATGATGCCCTCGGTCTCGGTGTCCAGCCGGCCGACGTGGAAGAGACGCGTCTCACGATTGGTGACGTAGTCGCCGAGGCACTGGCGGCCGTCCGGGTCCTCCATCGAGGAGACGACACCGGCGGGCTTGTTCAGCGCGAAGAAGAGATACGACTGGGCGGCGACGGTCAGACCGTCGACCTTGATCTCGTCCTTGTGCACATCGACGCGCATGCCCTGCTCGACGACGATCTGCCCGTTGACCTCGACACGGGACTGCTCGATCAGCTCCTCGCACGCGCGGCGCGAGCCCATGCCGGCTCGGGCGAGGACCTTCTGCAGGCGCTCACCCTCCTGCTCGGCTCCCGGGAACGTCTTGGGCGTCCTGATGTCGGGCTTGTTCGCGTACCTGTCCCGGTTGCGCTGTTCGATCTTGGCGTCGAGCTCGCGCGGACGGGACGGGGCGCCCTGCGGTCCACGCCGCGGGCCGCCGCTCCTGCCGCCGCCCTGCGCGGTCTTCGGCCCGCCCTTGGCGCCACCGCGCGCCGCGGCTCCGCGGCCCTTGCGGGGGCCGTCGCCGCTCTTCTCACCGGCACCGGTCGTGCCGCCCACGTCGTAGCGGCGCTCCTCGGGCCGGGGCCGGCGGGGACGCTGGCCCTGCCGGTCGTCACGCCCGGCGCCGCCACCCCGGGGGTTCCGGTTGCCGCCGCTCTTGCCGCTGCCGCTTCCGCTGTTCCTGCCACTGCTTCGCATCAAAATTCCGTCTTGTCGTCTGCGTGAGTATCCGGGGTGTCCGGTGCGTCCGGATCGAACGACGGCACACCCTCTAGCGTCTCAGCCTCGATCGCGTCCGCCTCGGGGAGGAAGGGCGCGAGCTCCGGGAGCTCATCCAGGCCACGCAGGCCCATCCGCTCCAGAAAGTAGTTCGTCGTCCTGTACAGGATCGCACCTGTTTCGGGTTCCGCGCCCGCCTCCTCGACCAGGCCCCTCTGCAAGAGGGTCCGCATCACGCCGTCACAGTTCACACCGCGCACCGCGGAGACGCGTGAGCGGCTGACCGGCTGCCGGTACGCGACCACTGCCAGGGTCTCCAGAGCCGCCTGGGTGAGCCGGGCCTGCTGGCCGTCCAGCACGAAGCCCTCGACGGCCTCCGCGTACTCCGGGCGCGTGTAGAAGCGCCAGCCGCCCGCGACCAGCCGGAGATCGAAACCGCGGCGCTGCACGGTGTACTCGTCGGCCAGTTCCCGCAGCGCGTCGGCGACGGCCCGCCGGGGCCGCTGCAACACCTTGGCCAGGTGTTCCTCGGTGGCGGGCTCGTCGACGACCATCAGGACCGCCTCCAGGGCGGGCTTGAGCTCAAGATCCGCGACAGTGACGCCGATGCCGTCCTGCTCGCTGTGCTCACTCATGCCTCTGCGTCCTCCTGTACGTCCTGGTCGAACTCGTCCGTCACGCTCGGTGCGGCATCCGCTCCCCCGGTCCAGCGCACCATGAGCTCGCCGAGCGCCTCCTCCTGGTCGAGGGTGACGGCCTTCTCCCGGTACAGCTCCAGCAGCGCGAGGAACCGGGCGACGACGGTGAGGGTGTCCGCGGCGTCCTCGGTGAGCTGCCGGAAACTGGTCTCCCCCGCCTCCCGCAGCCGCGCCACCACGATCTCGGCCTGCTCCCGCACGCTGACCAGCGGGGCGTGGATGTGATCGACATACACCTGCGGCCTGGGCTTGGGCTGCATCGCCTTCACGGCGAGCCTGGCGAACCCCTCGGCGCCGATGCTGATCACCACCTCGGGCAGCAGCTCGGCATGGTGCGGCTCCAGCCCGACGGTCCGCGGAAAACGCCGTCCCTCGGACTCCAGCCGGGCGCTGAAGATCTCCGCGATGCGTTTGTACGCGCGGTACTGCAGGAGCCGCGCGAAGAGCAGATCGCGCGCTTCGAGCAGCGCGAGATCCGCCTCGTCCTCGACCTCGGCGGCGGGCAGCAGACGGGCCGCCTTGAGATCGAGCAGGGTCGCGGCGACGACGAGGAACTCGGTGGTCTGGTCGAGATCCCAGTCCGGTCCCATGGCCCGGATGTGGGCCATGAACTCATCCGTGACCTTGGAGAGAGCGACTTCGGTCACATCGAGCCTGTGCTTGGAGATGAGCTGCAGAAGAAGATCGAACGGCCCCTCGAAGTTGGCGAGCCGAACGGTGAACCGCCCGTCGCCCGCGGGTTCAGCGGGGTCCGTGGGCCCAGCGGGATCCGGCGGCTCCAGCTCCGCGGGCTCTGCGGGCTCCTCGGGCTCCGCAGGCACTGCGATCTCCGCAGGTTCTGTGGCGGCAGCGGGGCCACCGGCATCCGCGGACGCGGTGCCGTGCCTGTCCGCCACGGTCGCCCCGTCGCCGTGCGCCGACCTCACGTCGCCATGTGCGGCCGCCGAGGACTCCGTGCTCACGGTGACGGGGAGGGGCGCGGCAGGCGGCACGACCGGGGCGTCGTCCTCCCGCGGCCCCCCGGTCGCCGACGGCTCCTCCGTGCCCGGCGCAGGCCGACCCCCCGGACCGCGCCCCAGGGGGCGCCGAGGCGTGCGGGCGGGCTCGTCGTTCGTCGGCATGGAGGTCCAGAGTGCGGCGGGATACGGGCGGCGGGCGGCAGCCCGTTCAGGACGGGCCGGACCACCGGTCGGCGGTGACCGCTACGGTACGGTCCGCCCGCCGAGCAGCGCGGCTCTCCGGGCAGGCTACCGGCGCCCCGCCGGTCAGCGGCCGCGCAGCCGCCGTACGAGGATGCTCGCGTCGCCCCGCGCCTCCAGGTCCGCGAGGACCACCGCGACCGCCTCACGGACGATCCGGCCGCGGTCGACGGCGAGCCCGTGCTCACCGCGCAGCACGAGCCGCGCGTGCTCGAGGTCCATCAGTTCCTCGGCGGAGACATAGACGGTGATCTTCTCGTCGTGGCGTTCCCGGCCGCTCGGCCGCCGGTTCGCCCCGCGCCCGCCTCCGCGCCTGCGCTGCTGCTGGACGACCGGAACGGCCTCCTGCTGCCCGGCGGCGGAAGGGAAGGCGGCCGAGGGGCGGCGAGCCGCCTGTGCGGCCACGGCCACCCGGTCGCCGTCGTCACCGCGGCTGCGGGAATCCCCCGCGTCGGCGTCCGCCGACGCGTGCTCCTCCTGGGAGGGAACGGCGCCGGCCTCGGCCGCTCCCCCGGTCGCTCCGGAGCTGTCCGCCGCAGTCTCGTTCTCACCGGCCGGAGCCGGCACCCGCGCCTCGCCGTTCGCCTTGCGCCGCCGGTCCACGGGGGACGAGGACTGCAGCCCCATCCCCCCGGTGGTACGGAACAGTTCGTCGGCCCCGGGCAGACTCACTCGGCGTGACACCGGGCGAGCACCTCCCTGGCGAGCTGGCGATAGGCGGCGGCACCGACCGAGTTGGAGGCGTACGTGGTGATGGGCTCACCCGCGACCGTGGTCTCCGGGAATCGCACCGTGCGCCCGATCACCGTGTGGTAGACGTGCTCGTCGAAGGCCTCGACGACCCGCGCGAGCACCTCGCGGCTGTGCACCGTACGGGAGTCGTACATGGTCGCAAGGATGCCGTCGAGCTCCAGCTCCGGGTTGAGCCGCTCCTGGACCTTCTCGATGGTCTCGGTGAGCAGCGCCACACCGCGCAGCGCGAAGAACTCGCACTCGAGCGGCACTATCACCTTGTGAGCGGCCGTCAGGGCGTTCACAGTGAGCAGGCCCAGCGAGGGCTGACAGTCGATCACGATGTAGTCGTAGTCGGCCATCAGCGGCTTCAGGGCGCGCTGCAGCGTGGACTCCCGGGCCACCTCGCTGACCAGCTGCACTTCGGCAGCCGACAGGTCGATGTTGCTCGGCAGCAGATCCATGTTGGGCACGGCGGTCTTCAGGAGGACCTCGTCGGCCGACATGCCCCGCTCCATGAGCAGGTTGTAGACCGTGAGGTCGAGCTCCATCGGGTTGACGCCGAGACCGACGGACAGGGCGCCCTGCGGGTCGAAGTCGACGAGCAGGACACGGCGTCCGTACTCCGCGAGTGCGGCACCCAGGTTGATGGTCGACGTGGTCTTGCCGACGCCGCCCTTCTGGTTGCACATCGCGATGATCTTCGCGGGACCGTGGTCGGTCAGCGGACCCGGGATCGGGAAGTAGGGCAGGGGCCGACCGGTCGGGCCGATCCGCTCGCGGCGCTGGCGGGCAGCGTCGGGCGCGAGGGTGGCCGCGTACTCCGGATCGGGCTCGTACTCGGCGTCGGGGTCGTAGAAGTGCCCCTTGGGCACCTCGTCGAAGTCGGCGAAGTGGGCGGTCTCTCGGCCACTCTCGTTGCCGGCCATGGCGTTCACGTTTAGGCCGTCCATCATCTGGGGGGCTGTCGTCATGTGCTGGTGGGTGGCGAAGGTGCGGACAGCGACGGAGCCGACAGCCTCCAGCCCGATCGGGCTCTGGCCCCGTGCAGGCATCCCTGGTTGAACACCCCCGGGAGTAAATGTCGACTCATTCACAAGTCGTCTTACCTCCTTGGAAGTGACCAGGAAACTTATCGATAGGTCAGCGTGACACCATGCCGACGATTGGCGACTCTATGGCGTGTCACCGGTTCGCAGCAACACAATCCGCCGGACCCGGCCCGATGTGTCGGCAATCGAACACCCCCCTGTCAAGGGTGTGCAGTCACTCCGGCGCACATTTCACAACGGTACGAAACGGGTAAAGGGTTACGTTCGGCGCGAGTTGGACAACGGCCTCACGGGGGCCGACACACGTCCGGCCGGACCTTGCTCGGCAAGGTCCGGCCGGACGTGCAGGGTTGACGGGATGTGTTGACTCGTCAGCCGAGAAGCGTGCTCAGCTCGACGTGCTCAAGGCCGTGCGCCTCCGCCACCTCGCGGTAAACGACCTGGCCCTCATGGGTGTTGAGGCCCTTGGCGAGCGCGGCGTCGCGACGCAGCGCCTCGACCCAGCCGCGGTTGGCGAGCTCCAGGATGTACGGCAGCGTCGCGTTGGTGAGCGCGTACGTGGAGGTGTTCGGCACCGCGCCGGGCATGTTGGCGACGCAGTAGAAGACCGAGTTGTGGACCGTGAAGGTCGGGTCGGCGTGCGTCGTCGGGTGCGAGTCCTCGAAGCAACCACCCTGATCGATTGCAATGTCGACAAGTACACTTCCGGGCTTCATCTTGGCGACGAGCTCGTTGGTGACCAGCTTCGGGGCCTTCGCGCCGGGGATCAGCACGGCGCCGATGACGAGGTCGGCCTCGACGACGGCCTTCTCCAGCTCGAAGGCGTTGGAGACGACGGTCTTGACCTTGGTGCCGAAGACCTTGTCGGCCTCGCGCAGCTTGTTGATGTCCTTGTCGAGCAGCGTGACGTGGAAGCCGAGACCGACGGCGATCTGCGTGGCGTTCCAGCCGGAGACGCCGCCGCCGATGACGACGGCCTCACCGGGGGCCGTGCCCGGGACGCCGCCCGGCAGCACACCACGGCCGCCGACCGAGCGCATCAGGTGGTAGGCACCGACCTGGGGGGCCAGGCGGCCCGCAACCTCGGACATCGGGGCGAGCAGCGGGAGTGCGCGGTTCGCGGTCTCGACGGTCTCGTACGCGATGGCAGTGGTGCCGGACTCCAGCAGCGCGTCCGTGCACTCGCGGGAGGCGGCGAGGTGCAGGTAGGTGAAGAGCGTCTGGTCCTTGCGGAGGCGGTGGTACTCCTCGGCGACCGGCTCCTTGACCTTCAGCAGCAGGTCGGCGGTGGCCCAGACCTCGTCGGCGGTGGGCAGGATCTGCGCCCCGGCGGCGGCGTACTCCTCGTCCGTGATCGAGGACCCGGCGCCGGCGTTCTGCTCGACGACGACCTGGTGGCCGTTGCGGACGAGCTCATGCACACCGGCGGGCGTGATGGCCACGCGGAACTCGTTGTTCTTGACTTCGCGGGGGATGCCGACCTTCACGTCGATCACGGTCCTTGACTCAGAGGGTTACTCGGGCATGGCGGTACATACCCGGACACACTTAGTGTAAATGGAGACACCACGGAGGTCCGCGGCAGAGCCAGTCTAATGAAGGGTTTCCCGCTGTCTAGCCTTACAAAGCATTAATTTTCTGCCGACGCACTGCGGATTTCGTAGGTAGGGCCCTTCTCTCCGAGTAGTCTGTCCGCCATTCCGCGGTGCAGCCGGGCCGCAGCGGGGTCTCCGAGCCGTTCGAGGGTGTCGGCCAGCCGGAGCTCCAGCGCCGCCTGCAGGCGTACGTCCTTGGCCTGCCGCGCCCACTCCACGGCCTCCTGGCAGGTCTGCAGCGACTCCTGCGGCCGCCCCGCGTACTCCTGCACCCGCGCGGCCTCACTGAGCGCCCGCGCCTGGGCGGGCAGGTCCCCGAGCCTGCGGTATCCGGCCGCCGCGGCCCGCCAGTTCCGCAGCGCCTCGCCGTACCGCCCGGCATAGGTGTGGACGGCGCCGAGCCGCCCGTACAACCGCGCCTCGTCGGCACGCTCGCCCTGGGTGAGCCGCTGGGCGAGCGCCCGGCCGAACCAGTCGGAGGCCCGGTGGAAGTCCCCCAGCTCGGCATAGGCGCCGCCTACGGATTCCATCGCCCTGCCGGTCGCGTACGGATCCTTCGCCGCCCGTCCGGCGTCCAGCGCGGCCCGGTATCGGGCCAGCGCCTCCTTCGTACGCCCTGTCCTGGCATCCAGATCGGCGAGATTGAGCAGCGCGGCAGCCTGCTCACGGTGCAGCTCGCGCCGCTCGGCGACGGCCAGGACCAGTCCGTGCAGCCCGTACAGATCGGGGGCGGCGGCCTCGGTACCCTGGTGCACAGCCAGCGCCCGCACCAGCGCGGCCACCAACCGCCTTGCCAGGGTGTCGAGTTCACCGTCCTCGACGGCGATCCGGGCGGAAGCCAGCAGAGCGGGCCGGCGGATACGCAGCCAGGCGGCAGCCGCTTCGGGATGCGGGAAGCGCAGCGAGCGCGGCAGCCCGGCGAGCTTCTTGCGGGCCGGGGAGCCCTCCGGCTCCGTGACCGCCCGGCAGGACTGCAGCTGCCGTACGGTCCGCTCCAGCATCCGGGCCCGGGCCAGCTGGATCTCGGCCGGCCGGTCCCGGTCCGCCAGCAGGGCGCGCAGCAGCGGGACGAGGCAGCCGGGGACCTCGTACTGCGACAGCTCCGCACCATTGGTCCGCAGCAGGCCCAGCCTGACGAAGTCGTCGAGGGTCGTCTGGGCGGCCGAGACCGAACAGCCGGCCAGCGCGGAGGCGGTGTGGGCGTCGGCGAGTCCGCCAGGGGCGAGCGCGAGCAGGCGCAGTATCCGGGCGGCGGGCGGCGGCAGGGACTCGTGGACCAGCCGGAAGGCACGGGCCAGCGGGCGGGCGCCGGTGGACTGCTCGTCGTCGTCCGGCAGCTCGTGCAGCTGCTTGGTGACGTCGGCGACCGATGCCATCGGATGGGTGGCGAGCCAGCCGCCGATCATGACGAGGGCGGCCGGCTGCCCGCCGCACTCCTCGGCGAGGGTCTCGGCGGTCCGCGGGTCGACGGTGATCCTGACCTGGCCGATGTCGCGGGACAGCAGCTGGACGGCGGAGCCCGCGTCGAGGCCGCCGACGGTGCAGGGCCGGACGCCGGGAATGCCGGTCAGCGGGCCCTGCGCGGTGGCGACGACGAGGCAGTCCGGGTTGTCCGGCAGCAGCGGGTCGACCTGCTCGGCGTCGGCCGCGTCGTCGAGCAGCAGCAGGGCGCTCCGCGCGGCGAGGGCCTCGCGGACCATCTCGGACAGTTCGTCACCGTCCGCGCCGGGCGGGCCGGTGACGTCCAGTTGGTCGAGGAGTTCACGTGCCGTGCGCTCGGTGGGAACAGGGACGCCGCCGGATTCGGTGAGCCTGACCCGGAGCAGCCCGTCGGGGTAGTCGCCGGAGTCCATGAGTCCGCGGGTGAGTTCCTCGGCGAGTGCGGTGCGTCCGGAGCCGGGGCGTCCGGCGATCAGCAGGACCCGGGCACGGGCGGTCTTGCGGCCGGCCAAGGTGTCCAGCCCGGCCCGTTCGATATCGGCCCTCAGTTCCTTCAACTCGCGTTCGCGGCCGAAGAATCGGGGTAGTGCGGCACCGGACGGCTCCTCGGTACCCGCTGCCGTCGCCGGGCCGCTGGTGTCCACCGCCTGATCCGTCACGGGCCACGCTCCACTTCGCTGCACGCGTTGCCCGCCGGGAATCCGGTCAGGGCATTCCGAGCGTAGTTCAGGCGTGTGCGCCCTCAGTGTGGAGCGTGGCGGGGGCGTCCCCCGATCGGATCACCAGCCCGTCCGATCGGAAGACTTATCTGCGTCCCGAATGGACCGGCGGACCGTCAGACCTCGAACGGCCGGGCCGGCCACGGCGCCTCGGCCGGCCGCAACGAATCGATTCCGTCACCGGCGAGCACCGCCGCGAGCGCGAGGACGCCCACCACGAGGCAGTTGTTGTGCAGCTCCCCGGCGAGCACCCCCCGTACGAGCTCCTGCAGCTCCACCCGTGCCAGCTCCATGTCGGCCTCCTCCTCGGAGACCGCGAAACGCTCGCCGTCCGCCTCGGAGAGGTTCCGGGCGAGGAAGATCCGTACGGCTTCGTCGCAGCCGCCGGGCGTGGTGTAGACGTCGGTCAGCACCCGCCAGTCCTCGGCCTTGGCGTACGCCTCCTCGTAGAGCTCGCGCTGCGCCGCGTGCAGCGGGTTCTCACCGGGGACGTCGAGCAGTCCGGCGGGGATCTCCCAGAGCTTGTGGCGCACGGGGTGCCGGTACTGCCGAAGGACAAGGACCCGGCCCGCGTCGTCGAGTGCGAGCACGGCGACCGACCCGGGATGGACCTGGTAGTCGCGGCGGACGACCGCTCCGTCGGGCATCACCACGTCATCGGTGCGGACGCTGGTCTTGTTGCCCGTGAAGGGGGTCTCGGTCGCGGTGACCTGCCACTCCTCGGGCGTGTCCTGGATAACCATCTACGTCCTCCCACAAAAACAGAAACCGGGGTACGGATCCTCGATCGATCCGTACCCCGGTCAACGGTAATGCCTGCCTGCCGCCGGACTACTTGCCCGCCGTGGCGCCCTGCTTGCTGTCTGCCCCGGCGCCCGTCTTGCGCTCGACGGCCGCCTTCACCAGGCCCGCGAAGAGCGGGTGCGGGCGGGTCGGGCGGGAACGGAGCTCCGGGTGCGCCTGGGTGGCGACCAGGTAGGGGTGGATCTCGCGCGGGTACTCGACGTACTCGACGAGCTTGTTGTCCGGCGAGGTGCCGGAGAAAACCAGACCGGCCTTCTTCTCCAGCTCGGCGCGGTAGGCGTTGTTGACCTCGTAGCGGTGGCGGTGACGCTCCTCCACGTACGGCTGGTCGTCGTACGCCTCACGGACCAGCGAGCCCTCCGCGAGCTTCGCCGGGTACAGGCCGAGCCGCATGGTGCCGCCCAGGTCGCCCGCGCCCTCGACGTAGGCGAGCTGCTCCTCCATCGTCGAGATGACGGGGTGCGAGGTGGCGGCGTCGAACTCGGTGGAGTTGGCGTCGGGGATCTCGGCGAGGTTGCGCGCCGCCTCGATCACGATGCACTGCAGGCCGAGGCAGAGGCCGAGCAGCGGCACCTTGTTCTCACGGGCGTACTGAATGGCGCCGATCTTGCCGTTGACACCGCGGTCGCCGAAGCCGCCGGGGACGCAGATCGCGTCGACGTCGGAGAGCTGCTTGGCGGCACCGGCCGGGGTCTTGCAGTCGTCGGAGGCGACCCACTTGACCTTGACCCGGGCCTTGTTCGCGAAGCCGCCGGCCCGGATGGCCTCGGTGACGGAGAGGTACGCGTCGGGCAGGTCGATGTACTTGCCGACGAGCGCGACGGTGACCTCGTGGTCGGGGTTGTGGACGCGGTCCAGCAGGTCGTCCCAGGTGGTCCAGTCGACATCGCGGAACGGCAGGTCGAGCTTGCGCACCACGTACGCGTCCAGACCCTCGGTGTGCAGCACCTTGGGGATATCGTAGATCGACTTGGCGTCCACACAGGCCACCACAGCGGCTTCGTCGACGTCGCACATCAGCGAGATCTTGCGCTTGATGGCGGTCGGTACGTCACGGTCGGCGCGCAGCACGATGGCGTCCGGCTGGATACCGATGTTGCGCAGCGCCGCGACGGAGTGCTGGGTGGGCTTGGTCTTGAGCTCGCCGGACGGGCCGATGTACGGCAGCAGCGAGATGTGCACGACGAAGACGTTGTCCCGGCCGACCTCGTGACGGACCTGGCGGACCGTCTCCAGGAACGGCAGCGACTCGATGTCGCCGACCGTGCCGCCGACCTCGGTGATGACGACGTCGACGTCGTCGGTGGCCATGCGGCGGATGCGGTGCTTGATCTCGTTGGTGATGTGCGGGATGACCTGCACGGTGTCACCGAGGTACTCGCCGCGCCGCTCCTTGGCGATGACCTGCGAGTACACCTGGCCGGTCGTGACGTTGGCGGAGCCGTCGAGGTCGACGTCGAGGAAGCGCTCGTAGTGGCCGATGTCCAGGTCGGTCTCGGCGCCGTCGTTGGTGACGAACACCTCGCCGTGCTGGAACGGGTTCATCGTGCCCGGGTCGACGTTCAGGTAGGGGTCGAGCTTCTGCATGGTGACCCGAAGGCCCCGTGCCTTGAGCAGGGCACCCAGGCTGGAGGCAGTCAGACCCTTGCCGAGGGATGAGGCGACACCCCCGGTGACGAAGATGTGCTTGGTCGTCGTGGATGTGGGCTGCATAGCCAAAGGGGGCTCCCGTGGTCGCGGATCTTGAGGTGCGTACCGGCTTTGCCGTCCGGAGATTCGGAGGTGCCGTCGCTGCGGTTCGGGGGCCTCGTCCGCTGTTGCTGACGACCACCGTCCACGGGCTACCAGGGTATCAGCGACCGGGGGAGCCCGCTTCCGGCCACGCCCGGCACACTCGCCGCACAGAATCACCGCACCCTGTTCACGCCCCACCCGTTCGACGCAGACGTGTTGCCGGGACCGTCGCGCGGATCATGGACGTGCGTCGTATCCTGCTCGGACACTCGCCCCGGGCGAGGCGTTGGAGCCGTCGGCTCACCACAACGACCCCTTGCAACGACCTCTTTACCCGCAGTAAGCGCCCCACGGGGCGACATGGCCGTTCGACTGGAGATGCACGTGGCCGGGCGCATCGAGGATTACGCACTCATCGGAGACATGCAGACCGCTGCCCTGGTCTGCCGGGACGGCACAGCGGACTGGCTGTGCCTGCCCCGCTTCGACTCGCATGCCATCTTCGCGGGACTGTTGGGTACCGAGGAGCACGGCTTCTGGCGCCTGGGCCCCGCGTTCGCGACCGGGGCGGAGCCACCGGCGGCGGACCGGCGGCGTTACCGCGGGGACTCCCTCATCCTGGAGTCGGAGTGGGACACGCCGCGCGGCACGGTCCGCGTGACCGATTTCATGCCCCCCCGTGACGGCGCACCGCAACTGATCCGGATCGTGGAAGGGATCAGCGGCCGGGTGCCGATGCGCTCCGAGCTGCGCATGCGGTTCAGCTACGGGCGGGTCATCCCCTGGGTGCACAAGGTCGACGGCCGTACGGTCGCGGTCGCCGGCCCGGACTCCGTCTGGCTGGACACACCCGCCGACACGTACGGCGAGAACCTGACGACGTACTCCGACTTCACCGTCGCACCCGGGGACCGGATCGCCTTCACCATCAGCTGGCAGCCCTCGCACCACGAGCCGCCCGGGCTGCCGGACCCCGAGGGATCGCTGGAGGCGACGGAGGACTTCTGGCGCGAGTGGGTCGAGCAGTGCACGTACCACGGCCCCTACCGCGAGGCGGTGGTCCGCTCCCTGATCACCCTGAAGGCGCTGACGTACGCGCCGACCGGCGGCATCGTCGCCGCCCCGACCACCTCCCTGCCGGAGGACATCGGCGGCTCGCGGAACTGGGACTATCGCTACACCTGGCTGCGCGACGCGGCGATCACCCTCTCCTCGCTGCTGCGTACCGGCTACCGCGAGGAGGCCCGCGCCTGGCGCGAGTGGCTGCTGCGGGCCGTCGCGGGTGACCCGGAGAACCTGCAGATCATGTACGGCATCGCGGGCGAGCGCGAGCTGGGCGAGGCCGAGCTGGACTGGCTGCCCGGTTACGAGAACTCAGGCCCGGTCCGGGTCGGCAACGGCGCGGCGGGCCAGCTGCAGCTCGATGTGTACGGCGAGGTCACCGAGGCGCTGCACCTCGCCCACATGACGGGCCTGACCCGCAACGACTACGCGACGGGGCTCCAGCTCAAGCTGATCTCGTACCTGGAGAACCACTGGGACGAACCGGACGAGGGCATCTGGGAGGTGCGCGGGCCGCGCCGTCACTTCGTCCACTCCAAAGTCATGGCCTGGGTCGCCGTCGACCGCACCATCAAGCTGATCGAGTCCGGGGACACCGAGGGCCCCCTGGAGCGGTGGCGGGAGCTGCGCGACGACATCCACCGCGCTGTCTGCGAGAACGGCTACGACAAGGAACGCAACACCTTCACCCAGTCCTACGGGTCGAGGGAGCTCGACGCGTCGCTGCTGCTGATCCCGCAGATGGGCTTCCTGCCGCCGGACGACAAGCGGGTCATCGGCACGATCGAGGCGATCCAGCGCGAGCTGTCCACTGAGGACGGCTTCGTGCTGCGCTACCCCACCAAGGGCGAGGACGCCGGCGTCGACGGTCTCGAGGGCGACGAGGGCGCGTTCCTGGCGTGCTCGTTCTGGCTGGCCGACGACCTGGCGATGATCGGACGGGTCGACGAGGCACGCCAGCTCTTCGAGCGGCTGCTCTCGCTCCGCAACGACCTGGGGCTGCTCGCGGAGGAGTGGGATCCGCGGCTGCAACGGCAGGTGGGGAACTTCCCGCAGGCGTTCAGCCATGTGCCGCTGATCGACACGGCGCTGAGGCTGACGGCGAGCGGCGCCTACGTCGGCTGACCGTCGGCCGCCGAATGCGTGGCTGAGCGGTGCTCCCGGGCCGGTGCCGCCCGGGAGCACCGCCCTACGATGGAACGGACCTGTCACGCCCTCGGAAGGGGGCATCATGACGCCCCGCAGCACCACCGGCACCAGCGACATCACCGGTACGACGCGCCTCGCCGTGGACGGTCTCCGCCGCGACCTCACCGGCGAAGCCTTCGCACCCGGGGACGCCGGATACGACGAGGCGCGCATGATCTTCAACGGCATGATCGACCGGCGGCCCGCAGTGGTCGCCCAGTGCGCGTCGGAGGCGGACGTGGCGCTGTCGGTCCGGTTCGCCCGTGAGCACGGCCTGGAGATCGCGGTCCGTGGTGGCGGCCACAGCGTCGCGGGCATGTCACTCACCGACGGCGGACTGGTGGTCGACCTCCGCCGCATGAACAGCGTGACGGTCTCCCCGAGCGACCAGGCGGCACGCGTCGGCGGCGGCGCGACCATGAGCGATCTCGACCGGGCAACCCAGCCGTACGGTCTGGCGACCACCGGTGGCCGGGCCTCCACCACAGGCGTGGGCGGCTTCACACTGGGCGGCGGCTCCGGCTGGCTGGAGCGGAAATTCGGTCTGGCCTGCGACAACCTGCTGGCCGCCGAGCTGGTGACCGCGGACGGCAGCACCGTCCACGCGAGCCTCGACGAGAACCCTGAACTGTTCTGGGCGCTGCACGGCGGCGGCGGCAACTTCGGCGTCGCCACCTCGCTCACCCTCGACCTGCACGAACTGCCGGAGATGTCCTTCGCGCTGCTGCTGTACCGCCCCGAGGCCGGTCCCGAAGTGCTGCGTGCGTACCGGGACCTGATGGCCTCCGCGCCGGACGAGGCCGGCGGCGCCCTTCTCTACATCACCGCGCCGCCCGAGGACTTCGTACCGGAGCATCTGGTCGGCACACTCGTCTGCGGAGTCCTGCTCACCTGTACCGGGCCGTCGGCCCGGGCCCGGGATCTGACCGGGCCGCTGCTCGCCCTCGACCACGAGTCCGAGGTGATCACCGACATCCCGTACGCGGATCTGCAGTGCATGCTCGACGACCCGCCCGGGATGCGGAACTACTGGTCCGCCGAGTACCTGGACGCCTTCCCCGACGAAGCGGTGGACCTGTTCTGCTCCCACGTCGCCGACATGCCCGTCCCCTCCGCTTCGCAGCACGTCCTCTTCCCGATGGGCGGCGCGGTGGCCCGCGGCCCCGCCGAGTACCCGCTGCCGTGGCGCAGCGCCCGCTGGGCCGTGCACCCGTTCGGCATCTGGGAGAGCCCGTCCGACGACGAGCGCGGCCGCCAGTGGGTACGTCAGGTGCGCGCCGATGTGCGCCCCTGGTCCACCGGCGCCGTCTACCTCAACTTCATCGGGCGCGAGGGCTCGGGCCGAATCGTCGCCGGACTCGGCGCCGAGAACTACGCCCGGCTCGCCGCGGTCAAGGCCGCGTACGACCCTGACAACGTGTTCCACCTCAACCACAACGTCGAGCCTGCCGCCGCCCGGTGAACTCCCCCGAGGACGGCTCCGCAGCATCCGGCCGGTACCTTCCTGACCAGGGCGACAGCCCGCCCGACCCGAACGGAAGCACGAGGCCAGAACCAGTGGAGAACCAAGGCGGAATCACCGTGCAGCGCGCCCTGGAACTGCCGGGGCTGCGCAGCGGACTCCCCGAGGTGGTGGCCGGCGCGGACCGGCTGAACCGCACGGTGCGCTGGGTGCACGCGGGCGAGGTCCCGAACATCGCGTCCCTCCTCAAGGGCGGTGAGCTGCTGCTCACCACCGGTCTGGGGCTCGGCACCCGCCCCGCCGAGCAGCGCACCTTCGTGCGCAGGCTCGCCGACCGCGGGATCGCCGCCCTGGTGGTGGAGCTCGGGCCGCGCTTCAGCAGACTGCCCGCCTCGATCGTGGACGCCGCGCGGGCAGCCGGTCTGCCGCTCGTGCAGCTGCACCGCGAGGTGCCGTTCGTGACGGTGACCGAGGAGATCCACACCGAGATCGTCAACGGCCATTACGCGCTGCTGCGGCAGGCCGAGGACGTGCACCGGCGGTGCACGGAGGCGCTGCTCGGCGGCGGCGGGGTCCCGCAGGTGCTCGGCATTCTGGCGGACTTCACCGCCAACCCGGTCTTCCTTGAGACGGCGGACGGCCAGCTGCTGTACGCGGCGGGCACCGAGTCCGGTCCGGTCTCCGCCGATCCGCTCCAGGTGTGGGACGGGATGCGCGGCGGCCGGGCGGCCCGCGAGGCACCGCCCACGGGTGCGGTGCTGGTGGATGTGCCGGGCGGCGGCCCCGGGTCCGGCTCGGTACGGGCCAGGCTGGTGCTCCTCGCGGTGTCCGGGCCGCTGGTGACGGTGCACCGGATGGCGGCGGAGCGGGCGGCGGGCATCCTCGCCGTGGTGCTGATGCAGGCCCGCCAGGAGGAGGAACTCGCCGCGCGCGGCCGCGGCGACTTCCTGACGGACCTCGCGGAGGGCCGGATCACACCGGAGGACGCACCCGCGCAGGCCCGTGTACTGGGCTTCAAGCCGGGCGGGGCGCCGCTGCTGCCGGTGGTGATGCGACTGGCCCCCGAGCTGTCCCCGTCGGGCAACTGGGCGCTGCTGGCGCGCGCGGTCCTGGAGGAGCTGTCATCGGTGGGCGTGCCGGTGCTGCTCGGCGTACGCCCCGTGGAGGGCAGGGTTCCGCTGCTGGTCGGCCTGCGGTCCGAGTCGGAGCGTACGGCGGTGGCCGACCGGGTCGCGGCGGCGCTGCGGGCCGGCGTCGAGCGGGCCGGGCTGGAGCGGGCGGGCTCTCATCCGCCGGTCGTGGTGGTCGGGGTCGCGGGCGGCTGGGCGGCGGCCGGGGCCGGGCTGCGGCACGCGGCGGAGACGGCGACGGCGGCGCAGGGGCTCAGCAACCGGCCCTGGTACGACGCCCGGCGCCTGGACATCGACCTGCTGCTGTGGCGACTGCGGGACCATCCGGACCTGGCGGCATTCGTGGAACGGGCGATCGGTCCGCTGCGCGATCACGACCGCACCTCGCGCCCGCCGCTGCTGCCCACCCTGGAGTCGTATCTCGCCCACGCGGGCCGCAAGGCGGAGACGGCCCGCGAACTGCACCTGAACCGCCAGACCCTCTACAACCGCCTGGCCCGCATCGGCGAGCTGCTGGGCACGGACTTGGACGACCCCCAGACGGTCCTGGCTCTGAGCCTGGCCCTGAGAGCCCGCCGCCACGCCAAACCGGGGGCGTCGGGCGACTGAGAGGAGGCCGCGGGAGGCTCCGGCGTCCCCGCCGCCACCTCACCACCCCCGCCCGATCGCCAACGGCTGAGCCAACTCGTCGTACACACTGAGGACTTGCGCGATCGTGTCGTCCTCCGTGGGCCAACTCGCCGCCTGCACACACCCCGTGCCGGCCATCCGCTCCCGAGCCGCCGGGTCCCCCAGCAGCCGTATCACGACCCGCGCCATGGCCTCCGCGTTGCCGTACGGCACAAGTTCCGCCGCGTCCCCGACCAGTTCGGGCATCCCGCCCACCGCCGTGGCGACCAACGGCACCCCCATCCGCAGCGCCGCCTGCGCCACCAGCGACCGCGCCTCCCATCGACTGGGCAACAGGGCCAGATCGGCGGCGGCGAGAAGCCCGGCGACGTCGTCGCGGCTCCCGATCAGTCTGACGGGCAGTTCCTCGTCCCGGATCCGCCGCTGGAGCGCACCCCGCTCCCGCCCCTCCCCCGCGATGACCAGCAGGGGCACGGGGTCGAGTTGACGCCACATCCGTGCCGCGTCGAGCAGCGTGTCGTACCCGTGATGCGGTACGAGACTGCCGACGGAGACGAGTAACGGTCGCCCCACCACTCCGAGTTCGGCCCGCGCCTTGCCATCGCCGCGGGCAGCGGAGGGAACGCGCGACAGGGGGATGGCGATCGGCGCGAGTCTCGCGTCGCGCGCGCCCCGTCGCCGCGCCCGGTCGACCAGGTCCGACGACGTACCGAGCACAACGGCCGCCGCCCGGGCGGCCCTTCGTTCCAGAAGGTGGAGCAGCCGGCTGCGAGCACCTTCGGCGTACGCCCGGGTGTGCCAGGTCAGAACCAGGGGGGTGCGCCGCCCACCGAGCGCAAGACCCGTGCGTACGGCGGCGTGCAGCCCGTGCGCATGGACCACGTCCGCCCCCACGCAGGCGCCCCGCAGGGCGGCGACGGCGGCGGGGTCGCTGCGCCGCGGTACGGGGACGAAGCGGACCCCCGTGCCGGAGAAGTCGTAGGCGCGGTCCAGTTCGGCCGGGGCGCAGACGGTGACGCGTACGCCTCTCGCCACCAGCCCCGCGGCCAGCGAGCTGACGTGAGCGCTGCTGCCCGCACTGCCGCCGCCCAGGACTTGGACCGTACGCAGCTGTGACACGTTGAATGGCTCCCGGGGCTACCGAGTCGGCGGTATGTGCACCGCCAAGGATGCCAGTCCGTACGCACGCTCCGGCACCTCGGAGCCGTGGTTCCGGTGTACACAGCGACAACCGGGCGTGCGTTACCACCCGAACGGGTGAGGACAACCGTGCGATAGTGCCACGCCGGCGACGCGGCGACGCGTCAACGCCCCGACAGCACGTCACCGATCCGACAGCGCCGGGCGAGCCCGCTGATCCGGTCCCCGTACACCGCCGCGGCCAGGACCCCCGCCGCATGGGCGGCGAGCCCGCCGCGGCCGTTGCCTGCAACGATCGCGAGACCGACGGCCGCGCCCAGGGCGTGCGCCCCCGCGTCCCCGATCATGGTGCGTTCCCCCAGCTCCTCGGCGGCGAGGGCTGCCACGGCCCCCATCGGCGCGGCACCGAGTCCGCCCCGGACCAGCCCCGGGGTCCCGAGGGCGAGCACGGTGGCGGTCGCGACGCCCGGCCGCAGGTCCGTCAGGTTGACGAGATGAGCGGTTCCCGCGATCACGACACCGGCGAGGATCCGGTCGACGGGCCGTTCCTTCAGCAGCGCGCCCGCAGCGAGCCCGGCCGCCCCGATGCCGAAGAGCTTCACGGCGCCACTGGTCACCTCGCCGTGCCGCAGCGCGGTGAGATGGGCGCGGAACCCGCGGCGCGGATCGTCGGCGCCGGCGAAGTCGTCGTACGCCCCACAGCCCCCGGTGGCCAGCACGGCGAGGGCGGCGGCGGTCCGGGTGCGGGGCGGCAGTGGGAGCACGGCGGCCCCGGCGGCGGCACCGAGTGCGACGGCGGGCCCGGCATACAGATCGACGGTGTGCCCCGCGTAGTTGGTCCGCGACCACCCCGGGCGCGGCCGCCTCCGCAGCGCCCGGTACACCCCGCCCGCGACCCCGGCGGCGACGGCACCGGCGGCGACCCTGCTGATCATTGCTCCCATGCCCGCCAGGCTACGAGTCCGCCCCGAGCACTCGGACGCAGGGGCGCCGAGGCCCGCCCGCACACCGCGCCGCAGACACCGAAGCCGGCCCGTCCCCGCACCGAACGGCGAAGACGCCCCGCACAGCGGTGCGCCGCCGCCTACCCGTCCGACCGCGCCGCGGCCAGCAGCTCCTCCGCATGCGCCCGCGCCGTCTCCGAGTCCTCCTGCCCCGCAAGCATCCGGGACAGCTCCCGTACCCGGTCCTCGCCCTCCAGGACCGTGACACCGCTCCGGGTCACCGCGCCGTCGACCGTCTTCTCGACCAGCAGCTGCCGGTCGGCGAACGCCGCCACCTGCGGCAGGTGCGTGACGACGACCACCTGCGCGGACTTGGCGAGCTTCGCCAGCCGCCGCCCGACCTCGACGGCCGCCTTGCCGCCGACGCCCGCGTCGACCTCGTCGAAGAGGTACGTGGGTACGGGGTCGGAGCCCGCGAACACCACCTCGACGGCGAGCATCACCCGGGACAGCTCACCGCCCGACGCACCCTTGGCGATCGGCCGGGGCTGGGCGCCGGGGTGCGGGGCCAGCAGCAGTTCCACCTCGTCGGCGCCGGACAGACCGTAGAGCACGCTCCGCCCGCCGATGTCGATGCCGGACGCCTCGTCCGCCGCGTCGGTCTGCCGGATGTCGAAGGAGACCCGGGCGTGCGGCATGGCGAGGGAGGCCAGTTCCTCGGTCACCGCTTCGGCGAAGAGTGCCGCCGCCGCCGTTCGCGCATCGGTCAGTGCCTGTCCGAGCCCGGAGAGTTCGGCCCGCAGCGCGTCCCGCTCGGCCGTCAGCTCGCCGATCCGGTCGTCGTCGCCCTCGAGTTCGGTGAGCCGGTCGGCCCCCTCCTCGGCCCAGGCGAGAACGGCGGCGATGTCCTCGCCGTACTTGCGGGTGAGCGCCGTGAGCGCGGCGCGCCGCTCCTCCACCGCGGCGAGCCGCAGCGGGTCGGCGTCCAGCTGGTCGGCGTACCCGGCCAGTTCGCCCGCCACATCGGCGAGCAGGATGGAGATCTCGCCGATCCGGTCGGCGAGCGCGGCGAGCGCCGGGTCGTGGGCGCGGACGGCGTCGAGCGACCGCCCGGCCGCGGCGACGACGGTCGTCGCGTCGACGCCCTCCTGGTCCTCCGGGTTGCCCGCGAGCGCGGCGTGCGCCAGGGCGGCCGCGGAGGCAAGCGCTTCGGCGTGACCGAGCCGTTCGGCCTCGGCGGCGAGATCGGTGTCCTCGCCGGGCAGCGGTTCGACGCCGGCGATCTCGCCCAGTCCGAAGCGCAGCAGATCCGCTTCCTGGGCTCGTTCGCGGGCGCGCGTGGTCAGCTCGTCGAGCTCCGTGACGACGGCCCGCAGCCGCCGGTACGCCGCCGCGTACTTGGCGTGGGGCACGGCGACGCCGTCGCCCGCATACCGGTCCAGGGCCTGCCGCTGCCGCGCGGGCTTGAGCAGCCCCTGCTGGTCTGTCTGGCCGTGCACGGCGACGAGTTCGTCGGCGAGTTCGGTGAGGACGCCCACCGGCACGGACCGTCCGCCGAGATGGGCCCGCGAGCGCCCCTCCGCGGAAACGGTACGGCTGATCAGCAGCGCACCCTCGTCGATTTCGGCCCCGGCCTCCTCGGCCCGTACCGCGGCCGCGTCACCGGCGGACACCGTGATCCGTCCCTCGACGACGGCAGCCTTGGCACCGATCCGCACCAGGGCGGGGTCGGCGCGCCCGCCGAGCAGCAGCCCCAGGCTGGTGACGACCATGGTCTTGCCCGCGCCGGTCTCGCCCGTCACCGCGGTGAACCCGGGTGACAGCTCCACCACCGCGTCGTCGATGACTCCGAGCGACCGTATCCGCATCTCCTCCAACACGGACACGACCTTACGAGGTCCGGACCCCGGTGTGCGACGGGCCCCGGCCGCGGATTCACTCTCCCGTGCGCCGGAGGGCCGAGATCTGCGGCACCGAGGCGATCAGTGGGGCGCGCCCCGCCACCCCGAGACGGGCAACGCGAACTTCGCCACCAGCCGGTCCGTGAACGAGGCCTGGTGCAACCGCGCCAGCCGTACGGGCACGGCGCCGCGCCGCACCTCGACCCGCGCTCCGGCCGGCAGCTCCACGGTCCTGCGCCCGTCGCACCACAGCACCCCGTGCGGCGTGTGCGGCTGGACCTCGACGGCGAGCACCGAGGTCGGCGACGTCACCAGCGGCTTGGCGAACAGGGCGTGGGCGCTGATCGGGACCATCAGCAGCGCCTCGACCTCCGGCCACACCACCGGCCCGCCCGCCGAGAAGGCGTACGCGGTGGAGCCGGTCGGCGTCGCACAGACGATGCCGTCGCAGCCGAAGCCGGTGACCGGGCGCCCGTCGATCTCCAGGACGACTTCGAGCATCCGCTCGGGCGACACCTTCTGCACGGCCGCTTCGTTCATCGCCCAGTCGGTGTGGACGACGTCGCCGTTGCTGTGCACGAGGACGTCGATCGTCATGCGCTCCTCGACCCGGTACGCCCGGGTGACGACCCGGTCGACCACCTTGTCCAGGTCGTCCCGCTCGGCCTCGGCGAGGAAGCCGACCCGGCCGAGGTTGACGCCGAGCATCGGCACCCCGGAGGCCCGGGAGATCTCGGCGCCGCGCAGCAGCGTCCCGTCCCCGCCGAGGACGATCAGCAGCTCACAGCCGTCGACCGCCGCGGGCGTCGCGTCGTCGACCGTCTCCACGGCCGTCGGGAGCGGCAGGTCGGCGGCCTCCGCGGCAAGGACCCGTACCCCGAGTCCGCTGCGCAGCAGCCCCTGCACCACGAGCTCGGCGCTGCGGATCGCGGCCGGCCGGCCGGTATGCGCCAAAAGAAAGACTGTTCGTGCCGCATTCGTCGTCAACGAGGCCCCTCCGCCACTGCACGGTCGACATCCGCGGGATCCAGCTCAGGCGCTCCGGCCCGCAGCCAGAGAAAATACTCGACATTGCCGGAAGGCCCGGGCAGTGGGCTCGCGGTCACTCCGCGCACTCCGAGTCCCAGCCCCCAGGCCCGGCGCGCGACCTCCCGTACCGCTTCGGCCCGCAGCTCGGGGCTGCGTACCACGCCGCCGCTGCCCAGCCGCTCCTTGCCGACCTCGAACTGCGGCTTGACCATCAGGACCAGGTCCGCGTCGGGGGCGGCACAGCGCGCCAGAGCAGGCAGGACGAGCCCCAGCGGGATGAACGACAGATCGCCGACCACCAGGTCCACCGCCTCGCCGTCGATCGCCTCCAGCGTCAATTCACGTACGTTGGTGCGGTCCTTGACGGTGACGCGTTCATCGGACTGCAGCGACCAGGCGAGCTGCCCGTAGCCCACGTCGACGGCGACGACATGACCGGCTCCGGCCCGCAGCAGCACGTCGGTGAATCCACCGGTCGACGCCCCTGCGTCCAGCGCCCGCCGTCCCTCGACCTTCAGCCCGAGGGGTACGAAGGCGGCGAGGGCGCCCGCGAGCTTGTGCCCGCCGCGCGAGACGTACTCGGGGTCGCTGTCGTCCTTGATGACGACGACCGCGGCGCTGGTCTCGACCTGGGTGGCTGGTTTGGTCGCGGTGTTGCCGCCGACGGTCACCCGCCCTGCGGCGATCAGCTGGCTCGCATGCTCGCGTGAGCGGGCGAGCTTTCGGCGTACCAGTTCGGCGTCGAGGCGGCGACGTGCCACTCCTGCCACGTTCGGTTCAGCTCCTGTTGTTGTACGGGGGCATCGGTGCGGGTACCGGTGCGGGTGCGGGTCGGGCATCCAGCGCGGTCAGCGCATCGCGCAGCCCACGGTGTACATCCTCGTACACCTTGATGTGTCCCTCCGCCGGGAGGTGGTCCGCATCGGCCAGCCGCTCCAGACCCGCGTCCACCTCGGCGTGCCCGGTGGGGGTGCGCGTGACGCCCAGGGGGGCGGGGGCTGCGGGCTCGGGTGCGGGGCCGGCCGTCTCCACCGACTCCCCGGGCGCAGCCCCGGCTTCCGGCATCAAGTCGCTCATGCGGAAACGCTACCGCGAAGGCCTGGGGTACCGTCAGTCACGATGGCGACCATGGCGGAGTGCCGCAGCGCACTCGACAGACTTTCCGACAACCTCGCGACGGCCGAGGGCGACGTGCGCAGCGCGGCTGCCCTGGACCGCTCGCTGAGCTGTCACATCAAGGATCTCGGTATCACCTTCACCGGCCGTCTCAAGGATGGCCGGATCCAGGTACTCGACACGATCGAGGGCCCGCCGAGCGAGAAGGCCGAGATCCGGCTCGCGATGAACGGCGACGACCTGGTGGCCATGGTGAACGGGAACCTGAACTTCGCAAAGGCCTGGGCCTCGGGCCGGGTCCGGCTGGAAGCAAGCCTCCGAGACCTCATGCGCCTCAGAACACTGCTGTAGTACACCCACCCCCAGTCCACTGGGGCAACCGGCCACACCCACACCATCAAGCCGGCCGCGCTGACCGATCACGCCCGCGGAATCAAGCCCGTCCGGCCATTGAGGACAGAGCGCGCCGACGGGCAGCGCGATCCCGCTCAGGCCCCCACCGAATCCACGACGCGCGCGCCCCGTGCGGCCGGCACCACCAACGGCGTCCCCGTCTCCGGATCCTCGATCACCTGGCACCGCAGCCCGAACACCCGCTCCACCAGCTCCGCCGTGACCACGTCTCCCGGCGCCCCCTCGGCAATGACCTCGCCGCCGCGCATGGCAATCAGATGCGTGGCGTAGCGCGCGGCGTGGTTCAGGTCGTGGAGCACGGCGACCAACGTCCGCCCGCGTGTCTCATGCAGCTCCGCGCACAGGTCGAGGACATCGATCTGGTGCTGAATGTCGAGGTACGTCGTCGGCTCGTCGAGCAGCAGCAGCGGCGTCTCCTGCGCAAGCGCCATCGCGATCCAGACACGCTGCCGCTGGCCGCCGGACAGTTCGTCGACATAGCGATCGGCCAGCTCGCGGACACCGGTCGACACCATCGATTCCTCGACAATGCGTTCGTCGTCTGGCGACCACTGCCGCAGCAGCCCCTGATGCGGATACCGCCCGCGTGCTACCAGGTCCGCGACGGTGATGCCGTCGGGTGCGATCGAGGACTGCGGCAGCAGCCCCAGGGTCTTCGCAACCTTCTTCGCGGGCATCGCATGGATCGTCTGCCCGTCCAGCAGCACCTGCCCCCGGCTCGGCCTGAGCATCCGGGACAGTGCCCGCAGCAGCGTGGACTTCCCACAGGCATTGGGGCCGACGATCACGGTGAACGAGTTGTCGGGGATCTCGACCGAGAGGTTCTCCGCGATGACCCGCTGGTCGTAGCCGAGGGTCACCGAATCCGCGGTGAGGCGCTGCATGGTCGTACTCCGGGAGTCGGTGGGATGGGTCATCGATGGGCTGGTCCTACGGGGCGGATTCACCGTCCGACGGGTTCTCATATCCGCCCCGCTCTGCGCTCGGAGACGAGCAGCCACAGCAGGTAGCAGCCACCCAGCACGCCGGTGACAACACCGACCGGCAGCTGCCGGTCGCCGAAGGAGTCCATCGCAATCCAGTCGGCGACGAGCAGCAGCGCGGCCCCCATGAAGGCGGCGGGCGCCAGATTGGGCCCGGGCGAGCGAGTGAGCCGGCGGGCCAGCTGCGGGGCGCTCAGCGAAACGAAGGCGATGGGGCCGGCGGCGGCGGTGGCGACGGCGACGAGCAGCACGGCGCAGCCCATCAGGACGAGCCGGGTGCGTTCCACCCGTACCCCCAGGGCGTACGCGGCGTCGTCGCCCATCTCCATCATGCGCAGCGCCCGCCCGTGCCCGAGCACCAACGGAATGAGCAGGCCGCACACCACCAGCAGCGGCCGGACCTGCGCCCAGTCGCGCCCGTCCAGCGAGCCGGTCATCCAGACGACGGCGCGGGTTGCGTCCACCAGGTTGGCCTTGGTGATCAGATATTGGGTGGCGGCGGTGAGCATCGCGGCCGCGCCGATACCGACGAGCACCAGCCGGTATCCGTGGACCCCTCGTTTCCACGCCAGCAGGTACACCGCGGCGCCGGTGAGCAGCCCGCCGACCACGGCGCCGCCCGCGACCGCGGCGGCCCCGCCCTGGAAGAGGACGATCACGGTCAGCGCACCGACGGTGGCACCCTGGCCGAAGCCGAGCACGTCGGGGCTGCCGAGCGGGTTGCGGGAGATGGTCTGGAACACGGCACCGCCGACCCCGAGCGCCGCCCCGACCAGGAGCCCGACGAGGACCCGTGGCAGGCGCAGGTCCGTGACGATGAACTCCTGCTGGAAGGTGCCGTGTCCGAACAGCGTGCTGACGACCTCGCCGGGTGTCATCGTGTAGTCGCCGCTGCCGATGAGCACGATCCCGGCCCCGGCTGCCACGGCGGCGAGGAGCACGATCACCACGAACGCCCGGACGTCCACCCGGAAGGAGAGCCCCCCGCCGGTCCGTACGGCCCGAACCGTGCCGGCCCCGCCCTTCGTACGGGTCTTCATGGTCGTCACAGCTGGGCCATCCTCTTGCGGCGTACGAGATGGATGAAGACGGGACCGCCGAGCAGCGCGGTGACGATGCCGACCTGCAGCTCGGACGGCCGGGCGATCACCCGCCCCACCACGTCCGCGCCGAGCAGCAGCACCGGCGCGAGCACGGCCGCGTACGGCAGGATCCACCGCATGTCGGGGCCGGTGATCGCGCGCACCAGGTGCGGGATCATCAGCCCGATGAAGACGATCGGCCCGCACGCGGCGGTCGCGGCCCCGCACAGCAGAGTGACGGCGAGCATCGCGAGGACGCGGGTGCGGGTCAGGTGGGCGCCGAGCGCCCTGGCGGTGTCGTCGCCCATCTCCAGGGCGTTCAGCGGCCGGGCGATGAGCAGTGCGAGGACGACACCGACCGCGATGAACGGCCACACCTTGCCGACGGTCTCCATGTTCGCCGAGGCCAGCGAGCCGACCGTCCAGAACCGCAGCCGGTCGAGCGCCGCCGCGTCCAGCAGCTGTACGGCGTTGACATAGCCGAACAGCGCGGCGCTGGCCGCGGTCCCGGCGAGGGCGAGGCGTACAGGTGTCGCGGACCGGCTGCCACCGAGCAGGTACACCGCGACCGACACGACCGCGGCGCCGAGGAAGGCGAACCACACGTACCCGGTCAGCGAGGTGACGCCGAAGAAGCTGATCGCGGACACGACAGCAGCCGAGGCTCCTGCGTTGACCCCGAGCAGTCCGGGTTCTGCCAGTGGGTTACGGGTCAGGGCCTGCATCACCGCACCGGCGAGGCCGAGCGCGGTGCCGACGATCAGCCCGAGCACGGTCCGCGGAATGCGCACCTCCCGCACGAGGACATCGCCATGGGTCCCCGAGGCGTGGAACAGACCGTGCCAGACATCGGCGAGGGGCAGCGCCTTGGCACCGATCGCGACACTCGCGAGGCATACCAGCACCAGCGCGACCACGGCCATCAACAGCCCTGCGGCACGGATCGCATGGCGCCCGGGGGGCGCGGATGTCACCGGCACGGCCCTGGGACCTGCGCTCGGCTCTGGCGGACTCTCGACCAACACGAGGTTAGGTTAGCCTACCCTCTTAAGTTGTCGAGCCGCCCGGCTCCCCGTACACAACGGAACGCCGCATACGCCCGATTCATCCCGCAAGGATCCGTCGCCCCGGCGAACTCCCGGCCCCTCCCGCCCAGTTGCCCACGCCCCGCGCGCAGCGTCGTCCGGCTGCCGCCGGACTACAGCCCGAGCCTGGCCACCGCCTTCCCCGCGTCAAGCCGGCACGCCCCCTCACCGGCGTACGACCAGGCGGCCCCGCACAGCGCCCGCAGCCCGTCGAGCACATCCCCGTCGCCCTCCAGCGCCAGCTCGTCGCCGCGCACCACGGCCGTCCAGCCACCGCAGCCGAACCCACCGCCGTTCTCCGTCACCTCGGGCTGCCCGGTGAGCAGTCCCCGCAGATCCGCATCCACATATGTCGGCCGGTGCTTCGGTTCGGCCGCCACCAGCTGTGCCGCGTCCGTCACCCCGGTGAGCACCAGCAGTGAGTCCACTCCACCGTTGAACGCACCCTCGATGTCCGTGTCCAGCCGGTCCCCGACCACCAGCGGCCGCTCCGCCCCGGTCCGCAGCACGGTCTCACGGTGCATCGGCGGCAGCGGCTTCCCGGCGACCTGCGGCTCGGCACCGGTGGCGATCCGTACGACCTCGACCGCCGCACCATTGCCCGGCGCGATCCCCCGGGCGCTCGGAATCGTCAGATCGGTGTTGGACGCGAACCACGGCACCCCACGGTTGATCGCGTACGCAGCCTCAGCGAACCGCCCCCACGCCATGTCGGGACCGCCGTACCCCTGCGCCACCGCCACCGGCTCGTCGTCCGCCGACTCCACCGGCACCAGCCCGCGCTCCTCCAGCGCGACCTTCAGCCCCTCACCCCCGACCACCAGCACGCGAGCCCCGGCAGGCAGCTGATCGGCCATCAGCCGGGCCACCGCCTGCGCCGAGGTGATCACGTCGGCGGGCTCGGCCGGCACCCCGAGCTCGGTCAGATGGTCCGCCACCGCAGCCGGCGTACGCAGCGCATTGTTGGTCACGTACGCGAGATGCATTCCGCGGTCCCGCGCGACGCCCAGCGAATCGACGGCATGCACGATCGCGTGGCCGCCCGCGTACACCACCCCGTCAAGATCCAGCAGAGCCGTGTCGTACGCCTCGCTCAGCGCAGTGCTGATCCCGCTCGGCCGGGTCCTGCTCACCTGACTCATATCTTTACGCTCCTCATTGCATGCTTCTCCCCCGATCATCGCGCATCGCCGCAACGCACATACGATGCAGAAATGAAGACACCAGGTCCCACCGGCCAGGGACTGCGCCTGATCCCGTTCCGCGGTCTTCGCTACGTCCCCGAGCGGGTCGGCAGTCTCGCGGCGGTGACCTCACCGCCGTACGACGTCGTCGTGCGCCCGGACGGGCTGCACCACCTGGAATCGGCGGACCCGCACAACATCGTCAGGTTGATCCTGCCGCAGGCCGACACGCCCGCCGCCCGCCAGGAGCAGGCCGCCGAGACTCTGAACCGCTGGCTCGACGAGGGCATACTGGTCCCCGAGAGCGAGCCCGCGCTCTACGTCTACGAGCAGCGCAGCGGCGAGATCCTGCAGCGCGGCATTGTGGGAGCACTGGCGCTCTCCTCCCCCGCCGACGGCATCGTCCTGCCGCACGAGGACGTCATGGCCCATGTCGTCGAGGATCGCGCCAACCTGATGCGCACCACAGCCGCCCACCTGGAACCGCTCCTGCTCACCTACCGCAGCGAGGGCGACCCGACCGGCGCGACCGCTGTGATCGAGCGCACCATCCACCGGCCGCCGCTGCTCGCGACGACCACCGAGGACGGCTACCGGCACCGGCTCTGGGCGGTCACCGACCCGGCCGACCGGTCCGAGATCGAGACCGACCTCGCCCGCCACCAGGCGCTCATCGCCGACGGCCACCACCGCTGGGCCACCTACCTCCGGCTGCAGCAGGAACACACCGACCCGGGCCCCTGGGACTTCGGCCTGGTCCTCCTCGTCGACACGGCCCGCTACCCGCTCCGGGTCCGCGCCATCCACCGGCTGCTGCACCGCCTCCCCGTCGCCGACGCCCTGGCCGCGTTGAACGGCACCTTCCGCGTCCGCGACATCGAGGAACCACTCCCCGTTGCCCTCGACGCCCTCGCCGAGGCAGCCGCCGAGGGCAACGCCTTCCTGCTGGCAGGCGACGGCCGCTTCCATCTCGTCGACCGCCCGGACGAGGCACTGCTGGCCCGCACGATCCCGGCCGACCGCCCACTCGCCTGGCGCACTCTCGATGCGACGGTGCTGCACGCGACGCTGCTCGACCATGTGTGGCAGATCCCCGACAGCCCGGAACGCATCGCGTACATACACGACACCGAGGCAGCCGTGGAGCAGGCCGAGCGCCGCAACGCCACCGCGGTCCTGATGCATCCGGTGCGCGAAGAAGTCGTCCGGGACCTGGCCCGACAGGGAGTCACCATGCCCCGCAAGTCGACCTCGTTCGGCCCCAAGTCGGCCACGGGCCTGGTCCTGCGGAGCCTCGCCCTCGACTGACGACGGGCACGGACGCAGGACACAAAAAAGAGGGCGGCATCCCTTGCGGGATGCCGCCCTCTCTCATGTCCTACGCCTTCGCCGACCCGTCCTCATCCGCATCATCGGCATCAGTGTCGGTGCCGGCTTCGGCCTCGACCGTCTCCTCGTCGTCGCTCTCACCGAGAGCGTCGACGAACTCGACACCGTCCAGCTCGGCGAGCCGGTCCGACGCGTCGGTGGCACCGTCCTTGTCGGCCTCCAGGGCCTTCGCGAACCACTCACGCGCCTCGTCCTCGCGCCCCGCGGCCAGCAGCGCATCGGCGTACGCATAGCGCAGTCGCGGCGTCCACGGGTGCACGGCACTCGATGCGAGCTCGGAGCTCTGCAGGGTGACGATGGCGGCATCGATCTGCCCCATGTCCCTGCGCGCCCCGGCGGCCACCAGGCGCATCTCGACCTGGCCGGCCTTGTCCAGCTTCTGCACCTCGGTCTCGCCGGCCATGGCCAACGCCCGCTCGGGCCGCCCGAGTCCACGCTCGCAGTCGGCCATGACGGGCCACAGCTCCACGGAACCGGTCATCCGCTTCGCCGCCCGGAACTCGGCCAGCGCCTCCGAGTACTTCTGCGTCGCGTACGCGGCAAAGCCGGCCGCCTCCCGCACCGCAGCCACCCGCGAGGCCAGCCGCAGCGCAATGCGCGAGTACGCGTACGCCTGGTCGGGGTCCTCGTCGATGAGCCGGGCGACCATGACGAGGTTGCGGGCAACATCCTCGGCCAGGGTCTTCGGCAGGCTCATCAGCTCCTGCCGAACATCCTTGTCGATCTCGTCACCGGTGACGTCGTCAGGAATGGGAAGCCGCTTGATCGGCTCACGGTCCCGGTCGTCCCGACGGTCGTAGCCACCACGCTCGTCCCGCTGTCCGCGGTAGCCGCCGCGCTCACGGTCGTCCCGCTGTCCGCGGTATCCACCGCCGCCGCGGCTGTCGTCGCGACGGGGCCCACGCGGCCGGTCGTCACGACGCTCGAAGCCACCACCGGGACGCCCACCGCGATCATCATCACGACGCGGCCCACGGTACCCACCACGGTCGTCCTCACGACGCGGCGCACGATCATCGCGGGGGAACCTACCAGCGCCGCCGCCACGACTGTCATCGCGACGGAAGCCACCAGCACGGTCGTCGCGACGGAACCCGCCGCGGTCGCCGCCGCTCGTGGGCCGACTGTCGTCACGGCGGAACCCGCCGCCGCGGCTGTCGTCGTCGCGACGGGGCCCACGCGGCCGGTCGTCACG